>CAZGXQ010000001.1:0-22007 GCA_964530195.1 uncultured Candidatus Saccharibacteria bacterium
TAGGTTCGAGGGAACAAAATATCACCATGCCACTTTTGCCAGAAGAATTGTCGAGGACTTAAAAATCAAAATTTGTCAAATTGGAGTGAGAGCGATTTCTAAAGAAGAATTTAATTTCATTAACAAAACGAGAAATGTTAAGGTTTTTTACAAAAGAAATTACGATGAAAAAGAAATTTTAAATTTTTTGGAAGAAAGAATTTATTTAACGATCGATCTCGATGTTTTAGATCCGTCGATTATGCCAGCAGTTGGAACTCCAGAGCCAGAGGGGTTGTTTTTTGAGAATATTCTAGAAATTATAAAAAAAGTGGCGAATGAAAAAGAAATTTTAGGTTTTGACGTAGTCGAGCTTTCTCCGATTCCAGGATTGTTTTATCCTAATTATTTGGCTGCAAAGTTAATCTCTAAAATTTTAGGAATTATTTTTTGAGAAACAGTTTTAAGGTAGTTTTTTCAGGATTTTTGGCTACCTTGCTGAATTTGACAAAAATTTAAAATTTAGTTATAATTGTATTATAACTCTAAAAAGGAGGTGAAAAAATGAAACTGGAAGAAGTGTGGGAGGTGCTGAGAAGGCTGGAAAGTAGAGATTATAGCGAGGCAAGACTAGGAACCAAGGAGAAACCTTTCATCATCGAAGGAAATTTTAACCGAATTGATCTTTCTAAGGCATCCGGATGGGTAACAATTAAAGGCTTTGTCAATATACTCGATGCAAGCAACGCCCAAGATCTTCATCTGGAACTGGTGGGAAAATTCAACTTCGTTGACCTTTCTGGAGCAAAGGTGGAGTTAAATAGGAAAAAGGCTGAAATCAACATCTTTGATGCATCAGGTGCCTCAGGGAAATGGTAAGTTCTTTCTAATCGGAGGTTAAATCGGGGGCTCTGCCCCCTTTTTATTTTTAAATTTTCGCTTTTTCAAAAAATTGAGTAAAATAAAAAGTATGTTTAGTTTAAATAAGATTTTTGGTGATCCTAATGCGAGATATCTAAAGAAAATTCGACCCTTGGTTGAAAAAATTAACTCTTTAGAGAAAGATTTTGAAAAAATTCCAGATGAAAAATTAAAGGAAAAGACTTTTGAATTTAAAGAGAGATTAAAAAAAGGAGAAACTTTAGACGATATTTTGCCAGAAGCTTTTGCTTTAGTTAGAGAGGCTGCAAAAAGGACTTTGGGACAAAGACATTTTGATGTTCAAATAATGGGAGCTATTGCTTTGCATCAAGGGAAAATTGCTGAAATGAAAACAGGAGAAGGAAAAACCTTGACTGCAACAATGCCTCTTTATTTGAATGCTTTAGAAGGAAAAGGGTGCCATTTGGTAACAGTTAACGATTACTTGGCCAGAAGGGATACTGTTTGGATGGGGCAAATTTATCATTTATTGGGACTTTCTGTTGGATGTTTAAACCATGAGCAGGCATTTTTGTACGATCCAGAATATAAAAAACCACCAGAAGAAAAAGAAAAATTGAGAGATGAATTGGGATCTTTTTATGTTGTTGAAGATTTCTTGAGACCTTGTTCCAGGAAAGAGGCTTATTTAGCTGATATTACTTATGGAACAAATAATGAATTTGGTTTTGATTATTTAAGAGATAACATGGTTTATGACCCAAATAATAGAGTTCAAAGAGGTTTTAATTATGCTATTATCGATGAGGTAGATTCAATATTAATAGATGAAGCTAGAACCCCATTAATTATTTCTGCTCCTTCTGAAGAAGCACCAGAAATTTATTATTTTTTTGCTCAGTTAGCTCAAGTACTTGAGAGAGATAAAGATTATATTCTTGATGAAAAGAAAAGAGCTTTTGAATGGACCGAAAGAGGACAAGAAAAGGTGATAAAAATTTTAAAAAGAGACCCCTGGGGAGAAGGAGACTTCCAAACAGTTCACAAAATTGATAATGCCATTAAGGCAAAGGAATTCTTCCTTTTAGATAGAGATTATGTGATAAAAGGCGGAGAGGTAATAATTGTTGATGAATTTACCGGAAGATTAATGCCAGGAAGAAGATGGTCTGGAGGAATTCATCAAGCAGTTGAGGCAAAAGAACATTTAAGAAATCCTCAGGTAAAAGTTAAATCAGAATCAATTACTTTAGCTTCAATTACTTTTCAAAATTTCTTTAGGCTTTACAAGAAATTAGCTGGAATGACAGGAACAGCTTTTACTTCTGCTGAAGAATTTGAAAAAGTTTACAACTTAGAAGTTGTGGTTATTCCAACAAATAAACCAATGATTAGAATAGATTTGCCAGATAGAGTTTATAAAACTGAAAAAGCAAAATTCAAAGCGGTAGTTGAAGAAATTAAGAAAAGACACGAAAAAGGACAACCCGTTTTAGTTGGGACAAGATCAGTTGAAAAAAGCGAGTATCTATCTAAACTTTTGGAAAAAGAAGGAATACCCCATCAAGTTTTGAACGCAAAATATCATGAAAAAGAAGGACAAATTATAGCTCAGGCAGGAAAATTAGGAGCAGTAACAATTGCCACTAATATGGCAGGAAGGGGAGTAGATATTATTTTGGGGGGTAATCCTCCAGATTTAAAAGAGGCAGAAATTGTTAGGAAACTTGGAGGACTTCATGTAATTGGTACAGAAAGACATGAGGCAAAAAGAATAGACAATCAATTGAGAGGAAGAGCTGGAAGGCAGGGTGACCCTGGATCTTCTCAGTTTTTTGTTTCTTTAGAAGATGAGTTAATAAGAATTTTTGGAGGAGATAAAATAAAATCTTTAATGGAGGTTTTAAAAATTCCAGATGAGCAACCCATTGAGTCAAAATTAATTACAAAAGCAATTGAAGAAGCCCAATCAAGAGTTGAGGGATTTAATTTTGATTTAAGAAAGCATCTCTTAGAGTACGACAATGTAATGAATATTCATCGAGAGACTTTTTATAGAAAAAGAAGAGAAATTTTAGAAGCGCCACCTGAAGTTTTAAGAGAAAAGATGTTAAATGCGATTTTGAAAGCAAAGTTTAAAAAAGAAGATTATGAAAAAAAAGAAAAAGAAATTGGACCAGAGAGAATGCATCAAATAGAAAAAATTTTAGCTCTTCAAATAATGGATAGGCTTTGGAGCGAGCACTTAGAAAATATGGAAAGCTTAAAAGACACAGTAAGATTAAGAGCTTATGGCCAAAGAGATCCTTTAATTGAATATAAAACTGAAGGGCATAAATTGTTTAAAGCATTTTTGGATTTTTGTGATTTAGCAATAGCTCAAAGTTTAATGAGATTGGAAATAAAGGCAATTCAAGAAAAAAAGGAAGAAATAAAAGAAAGAGAAATTAAAATAGGTCAAAAACCAGGAAGAAACGATCCTTGTCCATGCGGTTCAGGGAAAAAGTATAAAAAATGCTGTTGGCCAAAATATGGTTAGGCTTGACTTTAATTTTAAATTTAGTGATAATTAAAAAATAAAGGTCAAGACAAAAAGATTGCTAAATTAGAATGGAGGAATTTGATTTTAAAACAATTGCAAATGATTTGGTTTCAAAGTTAAATTCAAAAGAAAAAGAAGTAATTTCTCGGCGTTTTGGTTTTGAAGGAAAAGAAAAAGAAACTTTAGAGGCAATTGGAAAAGATTTTGGGGTTTCAAGAGAAAGAATAAGGCAAATTCAAGAAATGGCACTAAAGAGAATTCAGCAAAACCTAGATAAATATAAAAGCCTTTTTGAATTTTTCGAACAAAAATTTGAAGAATTTGAAGGTGTGAGGAAAGAAGCAAATCTACTTTCTGAATTAACAGAAAAAGCAAAAAATGAAGCTTTCTTTTTGCTTTCTCTTTGGCCAAGCTTTGAACGTTTTCCAGAAAACAAAGAAACATTTGCTTTTTGGGTAAATAAAAAGGGAGCAAAAGAGAAGTTAGAAAAATTAATAGAAAAAGTAATCTCAATTTTGGAAGAAAAAAAGAGAACTCTTTCTTTAGAAGAAATATCTTCTTATTTTTCTCTTAAAATGAAGATTTTAAGAGAGTGGATAGAGATTTCTAAAAAGATTGGAAAAGACAAAAAAGGATTTTATGGATTAAAGGAATGGCCAGAAATTACCCCTCGCGGAGTAAGAGATAAAGCTTATTTAGTTTTGAAAGAAACGGGAAGACCATTGCATTTTAGTGAAATTGCAAAATTAATTGAGAATGCTAATTTGCATACTGTGCATAATGAATTAATTAAAGATCCAAAGTTTGTTTTGATTGGAAGAGGAATTTATGCTTTGGCTGAGTGGGGATACGAAAAAGGTCAAGTAAAAGATATTATTTTGAAAGTTTTTAAAGAAGAAAAAAGACCTTTAACAAAAGAAGAAATCATTGAGAAAGTTTTAAAACAGAGAATAGTTAAGAAAAGCACGATTTTGACCAATCTTTCAGATAAAAAATATTTTTTGAGAGATGATGAAGGTCGATATTACCCCAAGGTAGAGGTAGCCTAAATGTTTTCTTTTGATTCCTTTGCAAAGACGTCACTTTTAATACCTCTTATTTTCTTTTTTGTAATCTTTTTTTTATGTAGTTACTGGGCACAAGATTACCATCCAGAAAGAAAATTTATTATTGGATTTTTAGTGAGCCTCTTTTATACATTTTGGCTATTAGCTTTTCAATCTGCAATTTTGATTTTACTTTCTTTATTGTTCTAAAGACATGGCTTTATTTTTTATTCTATTTCAGATCATTAAAAGCTGGTGGTGGTTTTTTTTACCAATTTTTTTATCCTTGGGGGCAAAAACTTTTTATTTTTGGTGGTTAAGATGGGAGGTTTGGTACAAAAAGAAAAAGTGGATTTTACTAGAAATTCGTCCTCCTAGAGAAAATATAAAACCCTTTTCCACGATGGAAAATGTTTTTTCAATGCTCTGGGGAATTTATGATGCTCCAAACTGGAAGGATAGATGGTGTGGGGGAGTTTTGCCTTTGGGGGGAGGACTTTGGTTTTCATTTGAAATTGTTTCTTTTGGGGGAGAAATTCATTTTTTCATGAGAATTCCTGAAGATTTTAGGAAAACTGCAGAGGATATTCTTTATTCTCAATATCCTGATCTTGAAATTTCCTTAGCCGAAGATTATACCCAAAAAGTCCCAAAAGATATTCCTAATGAAAAATGGGACCTTTATGCTGAAGATTACTCTTTACTCAGACCAGATCATTTTCCAATTAAAACTTATTCAATGTTTTTTGAAAGAGAGCAAGAAGAAAGAAGAATTATTGAAGAAAAAAGATTAGATCCCTTAGATACTCTTTTGGAAGGACTTTCAAAATTGAATCCAGGAGAACAACTTTGGTTCCAAATAGTTTGCAATCCAATAACTGAAGATACATTCCCTTGGTTAAAAAAAGCAAAAGAAGCAGCTGATAAAATAGCTAAAAGGCCAGGTCCTCCTCCCAAAAAACCAATTCTTTTTGAATTTTTCAGATTTTTCTTTTTAATTCCAATTGAAGCTGTTAAATTCTTGCTCTATGGTTCAGCAGGTTTAGAAACAACGAAGAAAGAAGAAGCAAAAGCTGCAGAGTTAATCGCTCCAGAATTAAGATTAACACCAGGCGAAAAGGAGGTCTTGACAGCCATTGAGAATAAAATGAAAAAAAATGCTTTTCAATGTTGGATTAGACAAGTTTTCCTTTATAGATTAGATCAACCTCACTCCCCAGGAAATTATAAAATAATTAGAACTTATTTAATGGGCCAATTCGCAGCCCCGAATCTTAACACTTTTGTTTATTGGGGTCCAACTAGAACCAAGATTCAATATTTTCTTAAAAAACGAAGACTTTATTTAAGAAAAAGACAAAGATTAAGAAATTACATTGAAAGACTTCCTTCTCTTTGGCCAAGAACCCAAACAGGAGAACCAATTTGTCCTTTTGGTCATGTTCAAGGAAGAAAACCTGGAATTAGAGGAACAATTATTCTTAGCACCGAAGAGTTAGCTACTATTTTCCACTTCCCAATAAAAGTTTTAACCCCTGCCCTGAAAGCAGTTGAGGCTAAAAAGACTGGTCCTCCTCCTGGATTACCTACCCGAGAGTAAAATTATGACTGAAGATCAAGAAATTACAATTTTGGGAGTTACAAATTTCAGAAATGAAAGGAAAAAATTTGGAATTAAAACCGACGATCGCCGGCGCCATGTATATATTGTGGGAAAAACAGGCATGGGAAAAACAGCTCTTTTACTTAATATGGCAATTCAAGATATTTTAGCTGGAAGAGGTATAGGTTTTATCGATCCACACGGTGAGGCAGCAGAAACACTTTTAGATTATGTTCCTTCAAGAAGAATTAATGATGTGGTTTATTTTAATCCAGCAGATGTGGAGTATCCGATTGCTTTTAATGTTATGGAAAAAGTAAATCCTGAAGATCGTCATTTGGTTGCATCAGGTTTAATGGGAGTTTTCAAAAAAATTTGGCCTGATGTTTGGTCAGCAAGAATGGAGTATATTTTGAATAATACAGTTTTAGCTCTTTTGGAATATCCAAATTCAACACTTTTGGGAATCAACCGAATGCTTGCAGATCCAGAATATAGGAAAAAAGTTGTAGAAAGAATTACTGACCCAGTTGTAAAATCTTTTTGGGTCAATGAGTTTGCAAGATACACTCAAAGATATGAAGTAGAAGCTACTGCTGCAATTCAAAATAAAGTAGGACAATTCATTTCCAACCCTTTAATCAGAAACATTGTTGGGCAAGTTAAATCAAAAATTGATATGAGAGAAATTATGGATGAGGGGAAAATTTTAATCGCCAATCTTTCTAAAGGAAAAATCGGTGAAGATAATTCAAGGTTATTGGGAGCCCTTTTAGTTACAAAGATTTATTTAGCTGCAATGTCAAGAGTAGATATTCCAGAAGAAGAAAGAAGAGATTTTTATTTATATGTGGACGAATTTCAAAATTTTGCTACTGAATCTTTTGTTGGAATCTTGTCTGAAGCAAGAAAATATAGATTAAATTTGACCCTAGCCCATCAATACATTGCCCAATTAGAAGAGATGACCGCAATGGGAAAGAGTACAAAAGTAAGAGATGCAGTTTTTGGGAATGTAGGAACAATTATTGCTTTTCGGGTTGGGGCAGAAGATGCAGAATATCTAGAAAAGGAATTTGCTCCAGAATTTAAAGCACAAGATCTTATTAATTTGGCAAAATATAATATTTATATAAAATTAATGATAGATGGAATAGCTTCCCGCCCTTTCTCTGCAGAAACTTTACCCTTACCCCCCAAAAAGGAATCATCGAATAAAGAAAAGATAATTAGAGTTTCAAGAGAAAGATACGGAACGCTAAGGAAAATAGTTGAAGAAAAAATAGAAAAATGGGCCCAGGCAAAAGAAACAAAACAAATTTTGACACCCCAAACATCATCTAAAAAGGTTGCGGATAAGGAAAAATTGAAAAAACTTTTAGAAAATATTTTAAAAAAGAAAACATGAGGACCATAAAAGATTATAATTTTTCTCAAAAAAAGGTTTTAGTAAGATGTGATTTCAATGTACCAATTTCAGAAAAAGGTGAAGTTTTAGAAGAATTTAGAATAAAAGCAGCTCTGCCTACCATTGAGTATCTTTTAAAGAATAATGCAAAGGTTATTTTGTTAAGCCATCTTGAGGTGAAAGAAAAAGTTGTTAGTTTAGCTCCGATTGCAAAAAAACTAAAAGAAATTTTTGGAAAAAAATTTGAATTTGTACCAGATTTAATTGGAGAGAAAGCTAAAGAGAAAGTAAATCAATTGAAAGAAGGAGAAGTGGTTTTGCTTGAGAATTTGAGATTTCACAAGGGAGAAAAAGAAGGAGATCTTCAATTTGCAAAGGCCCTGTCACAGCTTGGAGATTTTTATGTTAATGAGGCATTTTCTTGTTCTCATAGAAAACATGCTTCAATTTATATTTTACCCCGACTTTTACCTTCAGCTAGTGGATTTTTATTAGAAAAGGAAGTAAATACTCTTTCTAAAATTTTAAAAAATCCAGAAAGACCTTTAGTTTCGATTATTGGAGGAGTAAAAATTGATACAAAAATGAAGACAATTTTAAATCTTTTAGAAAGATCAGATCATTTACTTTTGGGAAGCAAATTTGGAGAGATAGTTTTGGCTCACAAATCAATTTTAGTTGGAAGAGAAGTCCCCCACGAAGAATTGCTTGACAAAATTGAATTGACTAATCCAAAACTTCACCTCCCAGTTGATGGAAGAATCGGCTTAAAAGATAAAAATGAAAGTTATTTTAGAATAGGAAGCATTGGAACTTTAAGAAAAGAGGAAGAAATTTATGACATTGGTCCAGAAACAGTAAAAGTGTTTTCTCAAATAATTAAAGAAGCACGAACGATCTTTTGGTCAGGACCCTTAGGGATGTTTGAGGATAAAAGATTCGAAGCTGGCACGAAAGAAATTGCCCAAGCAATAGTTAAAAATCATTCAGCCTTTAAAGTGGTTGGGGGAGGAGATACAATTTTTGCCCTAAACTCCTTTTCTCTTTTGCAAAAATTTGATTTTGTTTCAACGGGTGGGGGGGCTATGTTAGAATTTTTAGCTGGCGAAAAATTGCCAGGACTTGAAGCTTTAGGATATGGAGATTAAAAATTTAAAAAAAGCTGCACAAAAAATTAAAGAAACCATTGACTCTCAAAAAAAGATTGTTTTATATGGAGACGCTGATCTTGATGGAGTAACCTCAGTAATAATTTTGAAAGAAACCATTGAAAGTTTGGGAGGAAAAATTGAAGCAATTTATTTTCCAGATAGAGAAGAAGAAGGCTATGGAATTTCAAAAAAAGCCCTGGAGATTTTAAAAAAATATTCTCCAGCTCTTTTTATTGCCTTAGATTGTGGAATTAGTAATTTTAATGAAGTAAAAATGGCTAAGGATTTGGGATTTGAAGTGATAATTGTTGATCATCATGAAATTTTAGATAAACTCCCTGAAGCTGATATTATAGTCAATCCTAAACAACCTGGTGATGAGTTTTATTTTAAAGAATTAGCAACAGTTGGAATTGCCTTTAAATTGAGCGAAGAATTGTTGAAAGAAAAAATGACTCCGAGTTTAAGACAAAGCTTTTTAGAATTAACCGCAATAGCTACAATTGCTGATATGATGCCACAAGAAAAAGAAAACAAAATTTTAATTGAAGAAGGCTTATCTTCTATTGAAAGAAGCTGGAGGCCAGGAATTTACACTTTTTTAAAAGATGAAATTTTAAAGAATCTTTCCCTTTCGCAAAAAATTTCAAAGATTATTTCAATTTTAAATGTAAGAGATGTTGAGAAAAATCTTCCAGCCTCTTTTAGATTGCTGACTGCTTCTTCTGAAGAAGAAGCCAAAAAAATAATCAAAACATTAAAAGCAAAACTTAAAGAAAGGAGAGAAAAAATTTTAGCTATTGAAGAAGAAATCTCAGAAAGAATTTCTCCAACAGATCCTATTATTTTTGAAGGTGATGAAAATTTTGATCTTTCTCTTTTGTCTTCTGTAGCTTCTCATTTTTGCCAGAAATACAAAAAACCGGTTTTCCTTTTTAAAAAGATGGAAAAAGAAAGCCATGGAACAGTAAGAGTTCCTTCTTCGGTAAATAGTGTAGAGTTAATGAAAAAATGCAAAGAATATTTAATTAGTTTTGGAGGTCATCCTCAAGCATCTGGATTTAGAATCAAAAATGAGAATTTAGAAAAATTTAAAAAATGTTTGATAGAAAATTATGAGAAAAATTATAATTTATACTGATGGAGGAGCAAGAGGAAATCCTGGACCTGGAGCAATAGGAGTTGTTTTTGCTAACGAAAAAGGAGAGATTTTAAAAAAATATTCAGAATATTTAGGCGAAAATTTCACTAACAATGAGGCCGAATATTTGGCTTTGATTTTCGCTTTGAAGAAATTTAAGCAACTTTTTGGAAAAAAATTAGCCAAAAACACAGAAATAGAAATTCGTTCAGATTCAGAGCTTGTGGTGAAGCAATTAAGGGGTGAATATAAAGTCTTAGATCCAAAAATTCAACCCCTTTTTTTAGAAGCCTGGAACTTAAGATTAGATTTTAAAAAAGTAAATTTTAAACTAGTCCCCCGCGAAAAAAACAAACAAGCTGATGAATTGGTAAATGAAATTTTAAACTCTCAAAATCAAAAGCTTTTTAAACTTGATTCTTAAAGGTTTGAATGGTAAAATAAAATTTAGGCAGGTAGGCAAGGCAATCGCCTCCAATTATTTTGGGAGGAGGAAAGTCCGAACACCCATTCTGGGTATTTTTACCCAGTCTAAAACGCTCCGGGTAACGCCCGGCCACCGTAAGGTGAGGGGTGCGAACAGAGACGCTCTAAGGGGTAACCCTTAGGGGCCCTGTACCAAATTTTGAACAGGGTAGCCTCCCTATAAGCCTTTTGGGCAAAGGGGAGGGTGAAACGGCTAAATCCCGGCGGGGTGCAACTCTGCCAGAATTTTTCTGGTGGAGGCTTGAGCCTTCAAGTAATTGAAGGCCCAGACAGATGATTGCCGTCCTCGTATTTTATGCGAGGGTACAGAATTCGGCTTATTGCCTACCTGCCTTTTTATTTGACAAGAGAAAACAACAACCCTAAATTAAAAGAGGGGAGCAATTAAAAATAGAATCATGCTTAAAACAACTAAAAAGACAATTATTCCCCACAAAATTCTTAAAATTCTTTTGGTTTTTGATTTCATATTTTCTTATTATATCAATGTGGAAAAGAAAAACAAAAAAAGAAAGTAAATTTTTTTTGGTATTTTTTTCAATTTTTACTTTTCTTTTTTCAATTTTCTTGATTTTTTTGATGCTGAAAATTGGACAAAAGAGAGAGGAGTTAAAGAGTGAGTTAAAGGAGTTGAAAGAAAAACTGACCCAACTTGAAAAAAGAAAAGAATTTCTTCAAGATCAAATTGCCAAGGTTCAAAGAGAAAGTTTTTGGGAAGAAAAAATCAGAGAAGAGGGATATGTGAGAGAGGGGGAAAATTTAGTAGTAATTTTAAAGCCAGAAAATTCTCTTTCATTTGAAGAAAATAAAAATAAAGAGGAACACAAAAAAAGTTTTTTTGAAAAAATTAAAGAATTCTTTAAAATTAAATATTAAGCGGGTGTAGTATAACGGCAGTACGTAACCTTCCCAAGGTTAAGGCGAGGGTTCGACTCCCTTCACCCGCTCAAAATCTGCCAGGATAGCTCAGCGGAAGAGCAGCGGTTTCGTAAACCGCAGGTCGTGGGTTCAAATCCCACTCCTGGCTAAAAATATGAGTGAAAAAGAATTGAAAATTAAAAAATTAAAAGAAAAATTCCAGGCACTCCTGGACTGTCTTTGAGATTGAAAAAAAGAAAAAGAAAATTAAGGAATTAGAAAAAGAAATTGAGAATCCAGATTTTTGGAAAAATAAAGAAGAGGCTATAAAGAAAACTCAAGAATTAGCTTCGTTAAAAAAAGAAATAAATGAATTTGAAGAATTAGAAATTGAGTTAGAAATTGCAAAAGAAGAAAGTGAGGAGTTTTTAGAAAATCTTGAGAAAAAAATAAAAGAAAAGGAATTGACTACTTTTTTGGTTGGTAAATATGATAAAGGGGATGCAATCTTGGAAATTTCAGCTGGTGCAGGAGGAAGAGACAGTGAAGATTGGGTTACTCTTTTAAAAAGAATGTACGAAAGATACGCTCAAAAGAAAGGTTTTAAGGTAGAGGTTTTGTATCAAAATCTTGGAGAACCTGGTCCCGAAGGGAGAATAGGAACAAAGTCAGTGACTATGGAAATTGAGGGAGAATTTGCCTTTGGTCTTTTAAAAAATGAACACGGAGTTCATAGACTAGTTAGAATTTCTCCCTTTTCTGCTCAGGACTTGAGACACACTTCATTTGCTTTGGTTTCTGTATTGCCCAAGATTCCAAGAGTAGAGGATTTGGAAATCAAAATTAGGCCCGAGGATTTAAAGATTGAATTTTTTAAGGCCTCAGGACCTGGAGGTCAATATGTGAACAAAAGGATGACAGCAGTAAGAATTACTCATTTGCCAACAAAAATTACAGTTACCTGTCAATCAGAAAGATCACAAGCTCAAAACAAGAAAAAAGCGTTAGAAATTCTTTATGGCAGACTTTATCAGTTTTTAAAAGAAAAGCAAGAAAAAGAGTTGGAAAAAATAAAAGGAGGAAAAATTTCTCCAAGTTGGGGAAATCAAATAAGAAGTTATGTTTTTCATCCGTATAAATTAGTGAAAGACCTTAGAACTCAAGTTGAAACTACAGAGGTTGAAAAAGTGCTAGATGGAGAATTAGACGAATTTATTGAAGCAGAAATTAGGCTTTTAAAATAAAATGATAAAATTTGAAAAAGTTACAAAAATTTATTATAGTACCCAAAACAAAGAAGTTATTGCTTTAAAAGATGTTTCTTTTGAAATAAGAGAGAAGGAGTTTGTTTGTATTGTGGGAAAATCTGGGGCTGGAAAAACAACTCTTTTAAAACTCATATTAGGGGAAGAAAAGCCAACTCGAGGGAAAATTTTTTTTAACGGAGAAGAAATTAGCAAACTTCCCTCTTCAAAACTTCCAAAAATTAGAAGGAAAATAGGAGCGGTTTTTCAAGACTATAAACTTTTAGCAAAAAAAACTGTTTTTGAAAATGTAGCTTATGTAATGGAAGCATTGGGATTTTCTGATCAACAAATTAAAAAAGATGTACCTCAGGTTTTAGAGATTGTAGGTTTGTCAGAAAAAATTAATTCCTTCCCCCACGAACTTTCTGCAGGAGAAAGGCAGAGATTAGCTATTGCAAGGGCATTAATTCATCGCCCAAAAGTAGTTTTAGCAGACGAACCCACAGGAAACCTCGATCCTTATAATACTGCAGAAATTATTAAGATTTTATTAAAAATAAACGAAATGGGAACAACAATTGTTTTAGCAACCCACAATAAAGAGGTTGTAAAAAGTGTTCAAAAAAGAGTTATTTCTTTGGTTGAAGGAAGAGTGATGAGAGACGAACAAAAAGGTCATTTCGTGCTCTAAAATTCAATGTTAATTTCTTTAAAAAGAATTATCAAATTTGGCTTCAAAAATTTCGTTAGAGAAAAAGAAACAATTTTTCCAACAGTTTTTGTATTATTTTTGACGGTTTTTTCCATAGGCTTAATTTTTTTAGTGCGAGATATTGGAGCTTCTTTAATTGAGGCAATAAGAGAAAAAGCTGAAATTTCGATATATTTTAAAGAGGATGCAAAGGAAGAAGAAATTTTAAAGATTAAAGAAGAACTCTTAAAAGTTCCAGGAGTTGAAAAGATAAATTATATTTCTAAAGAAGAAGCTCTTCAAAAGTTCCTTCAGAGATATCAACAAAACCCTATTTATGTGGAAAGTTTAGAGATAATTGGTAAAAACCCATTTTTAGCTTCATTGAATATCAAAAGCCAGGATGTTGGAAGCTATGAATTAGTAAATCAATATCTTGAAAAAGAAGAAGTCAAAAAATTTGTTGATCACACAAGTTATTCAAAGAGTAAGGAAGTAATTGAAAAAATTTTTTCTTTTACTTCTTTTGCAAGAAAAATAGGAATTGGAATAGCAGTTGTTTTTTTGGTAGTCGCTATTTTGGTAAATTTTAATACAATCAAATTGGCAATTTTGAACTCAAAAAACGAAATAGAAATTCAAAGGATGGTAGGCGCAACAGACTGGTTTATTAGAGGTCCATTTTTAGTACAAAGTATAATTTATGGTATTTTAGCTACTTTTCTTTCTCTTTCTTTTTTAGCTTTGATTTGCTGGTTTTTTGGTCCTAGATTAAAAGAATTTCTGATTGGCATTGATCTTTTTAGCTTGTTCTCAATAAAATTTAAATTTCTGTTTTTAGTTCAATTTTTGACAGGGATATTTTTACCAGTTGCTTCAACTCTTTTAGCTACCAGGAGATATTTAAAAATTTAATAATTTGTGATAAAACTTTGTAAAACCCAAATTGCAGACACTTTAGAAGATTTTTAATTTAATTTTGCGGGGTAGTGTAACTGGTAACACGCCGCGCTCTGGACGCGGAAATCCTGGTTCGAATCCAGGCCCCGCAACAACTCAGGCTTGAAATTTAGATAAAAGAATGAGAAAATTGAATAAGGATTTTAAAATGCCAAAAGAAAAACAGAAAATTCAAAAAAACGAATTAAAAGATAAAGAGATTGAAGAAATAAAAAAAATTAAAATAAAAGTTGTTGGAATTGGGGGCGGGGGAGGAAACATTGTTTCTGAAATTGCACAAATCAAAAATCCAAAAATTTCATTTTTAATTGCGGATACTGATATAAAATCTCTAAAAAAATTTCCCAAAAATATTGGACATTTTATTTTTGGAGAAAAAGTAACTCACGGTTTAGGAACCGGAATGGATGTTAATTTAGGAATTGAAGCGGCAAAAAGCGAAAGAGAAAAAATTAAAAATGTATTATCAGGTTATGACTTTATAATTTTTATTGCTACTCTTGGCGGAGGAGTAGGATCTGGAGCGTCTCAGGTTTTTGCCCAAATTGCAAAAAATTTGGGAATTTTAACTTATGGAATTTTTACTTTACCTTTTGATTTTGAAGGGAAAAAGAAAATGGAAATTGCAAAAAATGCCATTTTTGAATTAAAAAAGAGGCTCAATGCTATTTCCATTTTGTCGAATGAAAAAATTTTTCAGGTTGCTGAAAAATCGTTGGTTTTAGATAAGGCATTCTCCCTAATGAACAATATTTTAGCTTTCAATCTCAGAAATTTAATTCAAGTAATATTTCAACCAGGGTTAATCAATATTGATTTTGCGGATTTAAAAACAATTTTTGAGGGACAGGGACTTTTAACTTATTTGAATTCAGCTCAAATTAAAGAGGAGGTTGCAAAAGAAATTGAAAAACTTCTTTCTTCACCCTTTTATCAATATAGCATAGAAGGTGCAAGAGGGGTTTTGCTTAACATCAAAGCACCAAAAGATCTTTCTTTAGAAACTGTGAATAAAATATCAACAGCAATTTCAGAAAGAGTAAATAAAGATGCAAAAATTATTTTTGGAGTTTCTTCCCAAAAAGAAAAATCCCCAACAGTTTTAGTTTTAGCTACAGGATGTACTAATTTTCCTTTTGAAAACTTAGTTCAGGAAAAGAAGATTGAGGACAAAAGAAAAAAGAAAAAAATTAATAGAAAAAAAGAAGAAAAAGAGTTGCTAAAGAAGGAAGTTAAAGAAAGAAAAAACGGAGTCCAATTGCAGAAAGAATTAGAAAAACAAGAAGCTGAGTTTTTGGCCCAAGAAAAAGCATTTGAACCACCAACTTTTTTAAGAAAAAAATTAGCTTAATAAAATTATGAGAAGGATTACAAAATCAATATTAAAAAAAGTTTTTCCAAAAAGACCAAAAAATAAATATTTTAAAAAGTATGACTTTGGGCTTTTAATTGTCATTGGAGGATCTGATTTTTATTCTGGTTCTCCAGCTTTAAACGCAATGGCTGCTTTTGCAGCTGGAGTTGGAATGGTAAGGATTTTAGCTCCAAAGAGAGCAGCAGATATCATTGCTTCATTTTCTCCAAATTTAGCAGCTTATCCTTTGGAGGGAAAATGGTTAGAAAGAAAGCATGTACCAGTTTTATTAGAAATGACAAAATCAGCTCAAATGGTGGCTGACAATAAAGTAGCAGTTGTAATTGGTGGGGGATTGGGAAGATCATCAGAAACCCAAGAAGCAATTTTGGAATATTTAAAAGAGATTGAGGTTCCAGTAGTAATTGATGCTGATGCAATCTATGCTTTAGCAAAACAAAAAGAGATTATTCCAAAAAAGAAATTTGTTTTGACCCCCCATTCTTATGAATTTTTTGTTTTAACTGGAAAAAAAGTTTATCAGATTCCTTTGAGAGAGCAAATTCAAATTGTAAAAGAAGAGGCAAAAAAATTAAGAACAATCATTTTATTAAAAGGAATGCCAGATATTATTTCAGATGGAGAAAAAGTCTCTCTTTGTTATGCCGGAACTCCTTATATGGCAGTTGGTGGTACTGGAGATACTTTAGCTGGAATTTGTGGGGCTCTTTTGGCAAGAAAAATTGATCCATTTTTGGCAACTCAAGCTGCTGCTTATTTGAACGCAAGAGCGGGAGAAATTGCAGCTGAAAAATTAAAAGATTCCTTAACAGCAATTAATATCATTGAAACAATTCCAGAAGTTTTAAAAGAAATATGACAGAAAAAATTTGGGATTTAATAATTATTGGTGGAGGACCTGCTGGAATTACAGCTGGAATTTATGCTGGAAGGCAAAAATTAAAAACTCTTTTGGTGACTAAAAATTTTGGAGGACAAGTTGCAGAAAAGGTAATAAAAATAGAAAATTATCCAGGATTTGAAGAAATTTCAGGTCAAGAGCTAATAGAAAAATTTAAAAAGCACTTATTAAAATACGATATTTCAATTGAGATTGATGAAGTAAAAAAAGTAACAAAGGAAGATCAAATTTTTATAGTTGAAACTGTTTCTCAAAAAAAATTTAGCGCCCTTTCAGTAATTGTTGCTAGTGGAGCTGAACCTCGGAGATTAAATGTGAAAGGGGAAAGAGAATTTTTGGGAAGGGGAGTGAGCTATTGTGTAACTTGCGATGGCCCATTATTTAGAGGAAAAAAAGTTGCAGTGATTGGAGGAGGAAATGCTGGTTTTGAAGCTGCTATTTTTTTGGCAGATTTAACAAAAAAAGTTTATATTTTAGAGTTTTCAGATAAAGTAAGAGCTGACAAAGAAAACCAGGAATTAGCTCAAAAAACTGGAAAAATAGAAGTGATTTTGAGAGCTAAAGTAAAAGAAATTAAAGGAGAAAATTTTGTTAAATCTTTAATTTATGAAGATTTATCTTCTGGAAAAGAAAAAGAGATTTTAGTTGATGGAGTTTTTATTGAAGCTGGAAGGGTTCCTGCTACTCAATTTCTTAAAGGATTAGTAGATTTTAATGAAAGAAATGAAATTTTGACAGAAAGAGAAACCATGGCTACAAAAACTCCAGGTCTTTTTGCTGCAGGAGATTGCAACGAAGGACAAGTCAAGCAAATTATCACAGCTTGTGGGGAGGGAGCAAAAGCTGCCTGGGCAGCTTACGACTATTTACAAAAAATTAAACTAAATTCTTAAATGAGAAGAATTAAGGTAAAGGAAGTTCTAAATTCCAAGAAGTCTCTTGACACTATTTTTTATTTTGCTAAATTAAAAGTGTTAACCCCCCCTGCGCCGTCCTTGTGACCGTGCAGGGTTGACCCCGCATTCTAAACGCGGGGTTTAATTTTTAAATGGAAGAAAGAATTTTTATAATAATTGATGGAAACAATTTTTATCACTAACTCATGAAAAGCGCAAAAATAAAGAAAATTAAAGCAAGGGAAATTTTAGATTCAAGAGGAAATCCAACTGTTGAGGTTGAATTGGAAACTGATTTTGGAAATTTTTTCGCTTCAGTTCCATCTGGAGCCTCAAGAGGAAAATATGAGGCTGCGGAATTAAGAGATGGGGGAAAAAGATATTTTGGAAAAGGAGTAAAAAAAGCAATAAAAAATATAGAAGAGATTATTTCAAAAAAATTGAAAGGTTTTGATGTGACAAAGCAAAAGGAAATTGATGAAGCTTTGATAGAACTAGATGGTACAGAAAATAAATCAAAATTGGGAGCAAATGCAATTTGTCCTGTTTCTTTGGCAGTTTGCAAAGCTGGAGCAAAAGCAAAAAATCTTCCACTTTACAGATACATCAGATCCTTATACGACATACCCAATACCCAATACGACATACGCAATACGAAATACGCAATACCCAGACCCTCATTTAACATCATCAATGGTGGAGCCCATGCAGGAAATGAGTTGGATTTTCAAGAATTTATGGTTTGTCCAAAAAGCAAAATTTTTTCTGAAAATTTAAGAATTGGAGTTGAAATTTATCAAAAATTAAAAGAAATTATTTCAAAAAAATACGGGAAATTAGCCACCAACTTAGGTGATGAGGGAGGCTTTGCGCCACCGATTAAAGATCCAGAAATTGCCATTAAATTAATCTTGGAAGCAGCAAAGAGTTTAAATTATCAAGATAAAATTTCAATTATTTTGGATGTTGCTGCTTCTCAATTTTTTGACGGAAAAAAATATAAAAGCAAAATTGGAAATTTTTCAGGAAAAGAATTGGCAAAATTTTACTTAAAATTAATCAAAAAATACCCCATTGAAGCTATCGAAGACCCCTTTGCTCAAAATGATTTTGAAGCGTGGGAAAATTTTAACTTACAACTTACAACTAACAACTTACAACTGATAGTAATTGGTGATGATTTGACAGTGACTAATCCAAAAAGAATAAAAATGGCAAAGGAAAAAGGGCTTTGTAATGGTTTAATTTTGAAAATAAACCAAATTGGAACAGTAACTGAAGCACTAGAAGCTACAAAATTGGCAAAATCTTTTGGTTGGAAAATAATGGTTTCTCATAGATCCGGCGAAACTACAGACGATTTTATCTCAGATTTTGCAGTTGGAGTTTTGGCAGATTTCATTAAAGCAGGAGCACCGGCAAGGGGAGAAAGGGTCGCAAAATATAATCGTTTATTAAAGATTGAAGAAGATTTGAAAATTAAATGAAAAAAATTATTTTTGTAGTAATTGATGGCTTAGGAGATGATCAAATTCCAGAATTTGATTTTCAAACTCCTTTAGAATTTGCTAAAACTCCAAATTTAGATTTTTTGGCAAAAAATGGATTTTGTGGTTTAGTTTTACCTTGGCAAGAAAAAGGGAAATTACCAACTTCAGAAGATACTCATTTGGCTCTTTTTGGTTACGACCCCAAAAAATCAAATCCTGGAAGAGGAGTTTTGGAGGTTTTGGGAATCGGGGAAAAAATAAAAAAAGATGATATTTGTTTTCGGGGAAATTTTGCCACTGTAGATAAAAATTTAGTAATCATTGATAGAAGAGCAGGAAGGATTGAAAATACTTTGCCTTTGATCCAAAGCTTAGAAAAAATTAAACTTAAAAAAGTAAAAATTATTATTAAAAGAGCTTTTGGTCATAGAATCGGGATTATTTTGAGAGGAAAAAATTTATCACCAAAAGTTACTTCTAATGATCCAAAAAAAGTAGGAGTAAAGGTTTTAGAGGTTAAGGCTTTAAATAAAAAGGCTCAAAAAACAGCTAAAATTTTGAACCAATTTTTAGAGATTGCCCACGCCATTTTAGAAATTCATCCTCTAAACAAAAAAAGAAAATTAAAAGCTCTTTTGCCAGCTAATTACTTATTAATTAGAGGAGCAGGTAAATTGAAAAAGATTCAAAGCTTTAAAGAAAGATACAATTTAAAAGCAGCTTTTATTGCGGGAGGTACTCTTTATAAAGGAATTGGAAGGTATTTGAAAATGGAAGAGATCAAAGTTAAAGGAGCTACAGGATTGGTAAATACAAATTTAAGGGGCAAATTTTTAGCAGCAAAAAATAATATTGGAAAATTTGATTTTATTTTTGTTCACATTAAAGCAGCTGACAATTTAGCAGAAGATGGAAACTTTAAAGGAAAGAAAGAATTTTTAGAAAGGTTAGATAAAGAAATTGGTATTTTAAAAAGGTTAAATAATGTTCAAATAGTAATTACCGGCGACCATTGTACTTCTTCTTTGAATAAAGCTCACTCTCAATCAAAAGTTCCAATTTTAATATATCCTGGAAAAGGAGAAAAGATTAATAAATTTTGCGAAAAAGAATGTAAAAAAGGCGCTTTAGGAACAATTGCTCAGCTTGATGTTTTAAAAAAGGTTATTGCTCTTGCTAAAGGTCAAAATATTAGCTAAAATAAAATATTATGGTAAAAGTAAACAAAGAAAAATGCATAGGTTGTGGATACTGCGCTTCTGTTTGTCCTGAAGTGTTTGAATTAGGAGATGATGGGAAATCTCAAGTGAAAAAAGGAGCAGATTTGGAAAAAAATAAAGGTTGCATTAAAGAGGCAAAAGATGGTTGTCCGGTAGGGGCAATTGAAGAATAAAATATGACAAAAAAAGAATTAAAATTTATATTTTTGGGTTTTATTATAGCGATTATTTTTGTTTTTGGTGCTTTTTGGTATCTCCAAAAGAAAAATCCTCAATTCTGTGGCTTTAAATTGTTTCCGTTTTCAACGGGAGCTACCCAGAGTTCAACTTTGACTAAAATTTTATCCAAAGAAGAAGTAGCCCAGAAAGTGGTAGAATTTCTTAATAAAAATAAAGATTTATTAACTGGTGGAAGGGAGGTTTCTCTCTCTAGTGTTAGCGAAGAAAGCGGTTTATATAAAATTACTATCAAAATTGGGAATGAAGAATATCCATCTTTTGTTACGAGAGATGGAAAAATTTTGTTTCCTAGTGCAGGAATTGAAATCGATAAATTTGCTTCCCAAGTTCCAACTCCAAAGCCTAAAAAAACCTGTGAGGAGCTGAAAAAGGATGAAAAACCTCTTTTGGAAGCTTTTGTTGTAAGCAAATGCCCATTTGGTTTACAGATGCAAAGGATTTTGAATGAAATTATTAAAAATATTCCCTCTTTAGCAGCAAATATTAAAGTTAAATATCTCGGATCCATTTCGGATGGGAAAATTACCGCAATGCATGGCGAAGAAGAAGCAAAAGAGAATTTAAGACAAATTTGTATCAGAGAGGAACAAGGTGACAAATATTGGAACTACATTGATTGCCATATTAAAGAAGGAAAAGTTGAGGAATGCTTAAAGAGTGCAAAAATTGATGAAAAAAAGTTGAATGAATGTCAAAAAGATCCAAATAGGGGTTTAAAGTATGCACAGCAAGATTTTGAAATCCAAGACAAACACAATGTGCAAGGATCCCCGACTCTAATTTTAAATGGAGAAGAAGTTAGTGAATTTGATTTTGGCGGAAGAACAGCTGAAGCAGTAAAGACTTTAATTTGCTGTGGATTTAATAAAATACCAGAATTTTGTAATCGAAAATTATCAGAAAATCAAGCAGCGATTGGTTTTTCCCCTACCTACGAAGGAGCTTCAAAAGGTGGAGGAAGTTGTCAATAAAAAACATGCCAGAAATTAAAATTTATACAACTCCATCTTGTCCTTATTGTTGGGCAGCAAAAGAGTACCTGAAAGAAAAAGGGTTTGATTTTATTGAAATTGATGTTTCAAGCGATGAAACAGCAGCAATGGAAATGATTGAAAAATCAGGACAAATGGGAGTTCCAGTAATTGAAATTGATGGGGAAATTATAATTGGCTTTGATAGAGAAAGAATTGATCAAATCTTAAAAATAAAGAAATAAAGGTCTTAAAAAAGACAAATTAAAACTATGATTAAAATAGCCATAAATGGTTTTGGACGAATTGGAAGACCAACTTTTAAAAGAATAATTGACAATCATCCAAATTTGGAAGTAGTAGCAATTAATGATTTAACAGACGCCAAAACTTTAGCTTATTTACTAAAATACGACTCAATTTATGGAATTTATCAAAAAGCAGTAAAAGCTCAAGAAGATTATTTATTTGTCAACGGTCAAAAATTTAAAGTTTTTTGTGAAAAAGATCCAGCAAAGTTGCCTTGGAAAGAGTTGGGAGTGGATATTGTTTTAGAGTGCAGCGGAGTTTTTACAGATTATGAGGGTGCAAAAAAACATTTGGAAGCTGGGGCAAAAAAAGTAATAATTTCAGCTCCCTCAAAAGATCCAGATAAAATTCCAGAATTTGTTTTAGGTGTTAACGAAGATAAATTTGATCCAAAATATGACATTGTTGATATGGGTTCTTGTACCACAAATTGTCTAGCTCCGATAGCTAAAGTTTTGCATGAAAATTTTAAAATTGTAAAAGGATTCATGAGTACAATTCATGCTTACACCAATGATCAAAGAGTTTTGGATTTGGCTCACAAAGATTTAAGAAGAGCCAGGGCTGCTGCTTTGAACATTATTCCAACAACTACAGGAGCAGCGAGAGCT
>CAZGXQ010000002.1:0-7180 GCA_964530195.1 uncultured Candidatus Saccharibacteria bacterium
TTGTCAATTTTCTTTGTGGCATAACCTTGGCCCAAAGCACTCATTCTTGTGAATAAATCCAAATAGCCCTCGTTCAAATAATTCAGCAAAATTTCATCAGATTTAATAAATTTTTGCTCTGGGTCATTGTATAGGTCATAAACTCTATCTAAAATCCTTCCAATTTGGGAAAACCCCAATCCCATTCCAGAAATTGCATCAGATAGGGGCCCTTCAAAATCAGTTTTTGAATTGTAAGATGCAACTTTAAATAAAGCAGTTGGCGCTGCAGGTGAAACATAAATTGTTTGGTTTGAATCTGGAGCAATTGGTATTGTATCTGCCAAATTGTAAGAAACTCCGCCATCTGTTGAAATATAAATTCTAAACTTATCAAAAGGCATAAATCTTACTGGCGTGTTTACTGAGTGAGCAAATCTTAATCCTTGCGCCAAAGTAATCGTGGTATCAGTAGGGTCAACAGTATCTGAAACATAAACAATTTCTGCGTTTTCTTCTCCATAATTTCCAATCAATAAAATGTCATTTTTCTTGAAACCTCTTCCAGATAAAACATTCAAAACCGTGTCGCCCACTGCGACTGGTTTTGCCAACATTGTTTCTTCAAAATCTTCTAATGCTGGATTGGTAATGGTTAAATAAACTGCCATTTTAGTAGAATTTATATTTTGCCCTGACCCGCTCTTTATAACTTCTAACGATTGATTTAATTTTTGACAAAGTGATAATTCCTAATTGTTTTGGAAAACTTGAAATTTTGCTAATATAATTCCACAAATTTATTTCAAAACTTCCTAATTTCCACACATCCCATCTCTCTCTTTTTTCTCCATATAAAATTTGTCCCCATAAAACTTCTCCAAACATATCACCTTATGAAAAACATTGGAACAATGGATGACCTCTTTTCTAAAGGACCTGCAGAACTAAATGCTGGTTCGGGGGAAACTCTTTTTCTTACTAAAACCTTTCCTGGTTCTTCAAGGGTAGTATGTCCATAGTAATTGTATAGGTCTAAAATTTCTGAGGCGGATAATGCTCGATTATAAAAGTGAACTTCATCAATTATTCCATTAAAGTATCGACTATCTAAGGTATTACCCCCAATATCTATGATACTATTAGCATTAAGAGACACAGTTACACTGGTTTGGGTATTTTCTAAAACTCCATTAACATACACTTTTTTCTCACCAGTCGACTTTACTCTGGTAACAGCAAGGTGAATCCAATTCCCTGTATTAAGAGTTGAGTTCGAGAATAAAGTATGATAAGTTCCTGAACTATTTCCAGTTCCAAAAGCCAATTTATTATTCAAATACGCCATTGGAATCATATCATTTGCTGCACCTGCTACATCAGACCAAACAATTCCATTCCCGTGATAAGCATGAGTATTGGTTAAAGAATTTACGCTTGTTTTAAGCCATAATTGAACAGTAAAATCATCTTGAATATTTCTACTTACTCTTACATAATCATTTACTCCATCAAAACCTAAAGCTTTTCCAAATTTTCCATCAACCCAAGTTGGCCCATTATATAAAGTTCCGTGATTATTGCTTCCAGAACTATCATAAGCAGTGGTTCCAGAACCTTCATCAAAATGCCAACATCCAACTAAACCAGTTATTATCCTAATAAAAGTATTTTCAAGATTTGAATAATTTGTTGCTCCACTATTTCCAAAGTAAATATAAATGTCTTTATCTGTATCCAAGTTATCCGCAACCTCAACCCAAATATAAGCCACTCTATTTGGTGAAGTCCCAGTAACACTTTCAACCCAAAAATCTAATAAAGTGCCATTTGGAAGAGCAAATCTTAAATCTCCTCCTTGATTTTTTCCTGATGGAAAAATTTCAGATGCTCCTTCCAAATGAAAATCTGCTCCACTTGCCCCAGAACTCTCACCAACTTTTAAAAGAACTTGGTAATTGGTTCCAGCACCAGAAGAACCAGAAATGGTTATTCTTTTTCTATATTTCCATTGTGATAAATTTAATGGGAATGATGGCATATTTTTAACCAAGTAAAAAGTCCCAGGTGTCAGTATCTACTTTAACCAAAATTCCATATTGGTTTTGAATTGCAATCGTATTCCCAAATGGTGCATTAATCGTCACTCCAGTTGCTCCCTGAATTGTCACATCTCCCGTTCCTCCTTTTTTAACATAAATTCTCGTTCCCACTGGAAATGGCGCATTGGCATTCGTTGGCACAGTTAAAGTCAAAGCTGAAGAAGAATTCATATTTATCAATTTTCCAGCATCAGCAAAAACTAAAGTGTAATTTGAAGTTTGCGTGTTAATTGGAATGTATTCTAACTCTTGTAAAATCGAAGCAAAAATTCTTAATTCAACCGAAGCTCCAGCAGCGTGAGCTGCAGGCGTTGTATCTTCCACTCCCCTTATTAAACCAGAAAAAGTATCTCCGCTTCTTGAACTAACTTCAATAATTTCATTGTCAATGATTATTCTAAAAGGTCCCCTTTCTGGAAATTTTGCACCTTCTCCAGTGGCTACAGTCAATTGAGTGTCGGTTGCTGAAATTCCTTGTGCCAATGTAGATTTGGCAAAATTTTTTATCTGAAGCATTTCATTGGTTTTTGACCCTAAATTTTACCCTGATTGGATAAAATAATACTTTCAATGCTTGTTTTATTCCTTCTAAAAAGTTGGCAAAAGAAGAAATTCTCTCAAGGTGTTTTCTAATGAAAATTGGCAACGCTCCCTGTCTTTCTAAAAATTTCCTAATGAAATTGGCAAAACTCGCTCCTCTTTCAATAAATGTTCTAATAAACATTGCCAATCCTCCTGTCCTGCTAACAAAATTGAAAATTACAATTGGTAAGTTCAATACTCTTTCAATGATGCTTATTCTTTTTCCTCCAAACAAAATTTCTCCATATAATGCCTCACCAAACATAAACTTTTTTATGCTGTTTCACCCCTGCTTTGAATAAAAGTCGTGTTATTTCCTACTGCAGAAGCTCCAGCTGGCACCATCAATCTCACCCAAATTCCAAAATATCCACCTGGTGGAATATCGCCAATTTTTATTCCAGTATCTGCACTATTAGCATTTCCACCTTCTGCATCCACAATTTCATTGTTTGCATTAACTTTTTTCCCAAACCACAAAAATGAAATTATTTTATTTGGTCCAATCGTTCCTAAAGTTGGGCCTCCGCTTCCTTGTTTTATTGTAATTGTCCTTGATGGATCGGTAGCATTTACCATTGCAGAATAAAGTTTTGAAAAAGTATTTGAGCTTAAAACCTCGGTTGTTCCACTTAAAGTGATAGTTTCTGAAATTGGATTTCCTGCTGCATCTAAACCTCTTAATAACATTATTCTTACATCTATGCCATCTGAAACTACAGCAATTTGGGAGTTAGCAGACATTGGGCTCATATTTCCTTGATTAGGATCGTTATCATCTGCACTATCTAACCCCCAACCAATTGAAACTGCCGCATTTGTAAATTGTTTTGCAATCCAACTTACTACTGAAAACCAAGTATCTTCAGTGCTGGTATTTTTCCTGAAAAACTTTCGATAAAGAGTAATTCCAATAGTTGCTTGTTCTGCTGAAACATCAGGAAAAAGATTGTTTTTCTTTGCAACTGTAGTTCCTATTGCGTAAGAATTAGTTAATCCAATTTCTAAAGTAAAAGTATTTCCAGAAATTGAAGTAATTTTCCTTCTTTCTCTACTTGTTCCATCATCAATCACAATTTCATCACCAATTGAAACTGCCGCATTTGTAAATTGTTTTGCAATCCAACTCACTACTGAAAACCAAGTATCTGCGGTACTAGTATTTTTCCTGAAAAACTTCCGATAAAGAGTAATTCCAGTGGTGGCTTGTTCTGCTGAAACATCAGGAAAAAGATTGTTTTTCTTTGCAACTGTAGTTCCTATTGCGTAAGAATTAGTTAATCCAATTTCTAAAGTAAAAGTATTTTCAGAAATTGAAGTAATTTTCCTTCTTTCTCTACTTGTTCCATCGTCAATCACAATTTCATCACCAACTGAAAAACCGCCAGGATCATAAACTGAAATTGAGGTTGCTCCGCTATTTGCTGCAGCTGATAATTGAGTAGCGGGAACTTGATTTGTTGTTATTGCTCCTCCAGATGAATTTTCTCCAGAAGAATAATAATCTTTTAATTGTTCTGGTGTAATCACGCTTTTATTTTTGACCCTTTAAACTTTTATTTTTTCTTTCTTTTCTTTTTCTCTGGCTCTTTTATTTTCACTTTTGCCCCACAGCAAGGACATTCTATTTCTTCTGGCCATTCGCCCTCAAATTCAAAATAATCTTTCAATTTAATGGCGACATAATTTAAATCTTCCTCTCCGCCCCAAAAATCCATTGCTGTCCAGTGATGGCCAGAGGGTAATTCAAAAACCCTGCCATACATTCTGATTGAAATTGTGTTTGCTGTTTTATTTTTGACGCTCTTCATAAAATTTTTTAACTTCTGAAGACTTTAAAACCTCCTCCTGAACTCTTTCAGGAGAAAGGCCCTTGTTTTTCAACCTTTGCATTATTTTGAAGGTTTCTTTTGCTTCGTGTTTTACTCTATCTCTTAATTTTTCATTTACTTTTTCGTGAAATTTATCTTTGGCTTGCTTTATCTTCCAAAATAATTCTGTTGGCATTCGCCCCTATTTTGAGGACTGACCCTCTTGTCCTCAAGTTAGAGGCGAAAAGCCTCTAACCTCAGCCACAAGGAAAGCTGAAAGAGAAAGAGAAATTTCAATCTTTATGCAGTTCTCTTTTCAATTCTGGAATGAGCTCCTCTGTTGCGGCAGACCAATTGCAGAGAGGTGTACATTATTGCTTCCCATTCAGTTCGCCCGTAGGCTTTGAAGAGATTTCCTTCGTTACCAGGCAAGAAATCAAGCGGGCACAATTCAGCCAAAGACAATTCTTTCGAAGAAATGTGAATTACGTTGTCATCTGGGCAATCGTAATCCAAAACAAAATCGTGTCCCATATAATCTACTCCTACCCAACCACCGTGCAACACTGGCTTTTCAGTCACGCTTACTTGAGGATTAGATTTCAAGAGGCTGATGAATTTGTTGTAGAGTGTCTTGTTAGCAAAAGTGTAATCTACTTTTCCTCTCTGATTTGCTTCAACGTGAGCCTTGTCAATATCAGCCAAAGTCAACACGGTGGCAGAAGCAGGAGAGTCAACATAAGATTTCCACATTGCATATTGAGCAGGATCAATTCCAGCATAAGTTCCAGTGCCAATCACTGCTAACAATCCGTCAAGAGTTTTCATTGTGCCCCCATCTGCGTTCAAAACTTTCACTGCGTCTCCTGCTGACCAAGATTGAGCATCGGCAATCTGAACGGTGTTCTTTCCAATGTGAGCAACTACTGTAGTAGCATTATTGGTTCCAATCTTAATTTTTGAGCCAGGAGGTAAATAAACAGCGTAATCGATGTCTCCATTGGAAACATCTCTACCCTCTGAAATCACAAGAGTAGTAGAGTTTGTTCCTGCTTCTGCTGCCACAAATTGGAAATCCCCTCCTGCTCTCCACAATTGGTAATTGAGCATTCTTACAATCATGTCCTTTACTCCCTCAGATTGTAATTCTAAAGTGTCAACAACAGCTCCCTTGCCAGCATCAAGAGTAATCTTGTCAATGCTAAAAGAACCAGCAACCTGAATTACTTCGTAGCTGGCCTCAACTGGCTTTACTGCTCCTTTGTTTAAAGTTGGAACTTCAGTCGATCCGTAAGAAGTAAATCCAGCAGGTAAAGCCAGTTTTACGGGAACATAGAACTTGTTGTTGACGAATTTCTGGGGAGTAAATTTGCTTCTTGCAATCTGGTAAATCAAAGCCTCCTGCTTTACCGCATCAACCACAGCAGGCAAAATGTCTTTCTTGAGTACTGCCGCAACTTCGTTCAGGGTTACGCTTGCCATTTATTTAGTTTTGACCCAATTTAAATTCCAGTTTTGGGTGTTTCTTCTTCAAGAGTTTCCAGGATGGCATCCCGCAGAGAAACTTCTTCTTCTGGATTGGTTACAGGTCCAAAAACTCTTCTCTTTGGTTTGATTTCTCTTTTCACTTTACCTTCTGAGCTTGGAGGCGGAGTTTGGGCTTTCTTTTGTTGCCTCAATTCCCATTCTTTTAATTCTTTTTCGTACATTAGTTTATAACCCCATTCAGGGTTTGGAATTCCGTATTTTATACAGAATTCCAATACTTTTTCTCTTTCAAATTTCGGTCTTCCATCTGAACCATCGTATTCTGCCTCCAGAGCCTGAAGGTGTTCTTCCAGCCTTCTATCTTCTTCTATTTGGCGAAGTTTTTCTTCTAATATTTTGTCGATTATGTCTTGAGTAACAACTCCCAATTTTTCTCTTAAATATTGCTTCGTTATTTCGTCTATATCTTGGGTTTCTCCTGCGGGTTTTGCCGTTCCCTGTAACTCTTGAAGTTTTTGGCTTAACTCCCTCACTTGCTGAAGGAGTGGCGCATACATTTTCCCCAATCTCTCGTAATCTTTAGCGAGCTCCTGGACCTGGTCAGCTTTGGAGAGATCATATTCTCTCCCCAAAATGCTGACTGTTCCAAGTGAAGGTGCTGCGCCTTCACCTTCTTTTTCTCCAGCTGTTGCCTCTTTTGGAGGCTCCTGGCTGGATTGCTCGCTTGGGGTTTCTTCTAATTGTTTTTCAATGTCCAATTCTTCTTCCATTTTTTTTATTGCTGTACCCAGTTTTCTGGGCCCTGGCTTTATGGCTGTACCCAACCCTTTTTTAGTCCCTGACCCAACGGGACAGGTTGAGCCCTGGCCAAAATTTTTAAAATTAAGGCGAAATTCCTAATTCTCTTTCTCTTAATCTTCTCAAAGCTCTTTCTAAAGCTCCCGCTGGTCCAAAAGCCAATGCGCCTTCTAATGGTCTTGGTAAATATCTTGCTTGCGTTAATTCCTGCAAAGCTCTAATCATTGCCTCAAATTGTCCCAAAGGAGTTTCTGGAATTGTTGGTGGTGCTCCTACAAAAGCTCCTTTTTCTGCAATTGGCGTTGGTGCTGGTGGCAAACTTGCTAATCTTGGCGCCTCAAATCCTGCTGTAGGTGGTGGCGTTATCGCTCGAGTTGCCCCTCCTGCAACTGCAGGCGGTGTTGGAGGAGGAGGCGTTGG
>CAZGXQ010000003.1:0-14857 GCA_964530195.1 uncultured Candidatus Saccharibacteria bacterium
TCTTCTAATGAAGTATAAAATTTCAAAAGTTCTCTTGCCATCTCATTAAATGTTGAGGCTAAAGTCTCAAATTCGTCTCCGGTCTGAACTTTTACTTGAACTTGAAAGTTTCCTTTAGCAATTTCTTTTGCTGCCAAATCAAGTTTTGACAAAGGATTGGTAATGTATCGACTCAAAAAATAAGAAATCAAAATTGTGGAAAGGGAAATAACCAACAAAATAATCCCAGTTTGATTCCGAATTGTTTTTGTTAATCCCAAAACTTCTTCTTTAGGTTGAATTAAAATTAAATGCCAGCTATAACCTGGATATTTTTGAAATTGATCTAAAACCCTAAAAAAACCAACAACTTCTTCTCCCAAAAAGGTAAAAGTTACCCTTCCTTCTTTTTTAATTTCAGATTCTTTTAAAGGATAATTCGGAGAGATTTTGTCAAATAATAAAGACTTGTAGGGAGAGGCTAATATTTCGCCTCGAGAATTTATTAAAATAGCTTGTCCTCTTTCTCCAATTTTGACACTACTAATAAGTTCGAGAAGTTTTTCTAAATTTAATTGAGCGACAACAAAAAGATACGGTTCGTTATTTTTGTCTAAAATCGGGATGAAAAAATTTAAAGCTGGGTTAGTAAAATCCAAATAGGCATAAATATCAGACATTACAATCTTTTTTTCTTTTTTTGCTTTCAAAAACCAAAAATTGCTTTGCCATTTTTCGTAAAACTCGGGAGAGGTAGAAATAATAACACCTCCAAAAGAATCAAGGAGAGCAATATTCCGAAAAACTCCAGAAATCGTGACAATTTTTTTTATTTCTTCTTCTTTTTCTTGAATTGAAATATCAGGAGAAGAAATAATTGGGTTTTGGGAAAGCGTAATTGCTTCTTTAAATGCTTTTAAAATAAAATTTTCTACCTCTGCTGAAATAAGCTTGTTTAATTCCTTTAGATTTTGAAGTGCTCTCTCTTGAAGAAACTCTGTTGAATTATAAATTGTAAAAATTCCATTTAATAAAAGAGGGATAATTGACAAAATTATTAATATTAGGGTTGTTTTTGTTCTAAAAGAAATTCGCGGTTTCATTGTATTTCCTTTGCTAATTCATTAATTTTTTTCACAACTTCTAAATTTTGATAGCCAGTAAAATATTGACTTTTAAAAAGGATTTCTCTATCTAAAGGAAAATCTAACCCTTGTGTTTTTTCTTTAAATTCGGGCGAAAGAAAATCAATCATCTTTTCATTACTCATTAAAGCTCCAATGTCTTCTGAATTTTTTGCGCTTATTTTTGGTTCTAAAAGATAATTCAAAAACAAATGAGCTGCTTCCTTGTGTCGAGCATTTTTGGGAATACAGAAATTATCTGCCCAAAGTAACACTCCTTCGTTTGGAGCAAAAAATTTAATGTCTGGATTTGATTCTTGAATCGGAAGAATCTCAGTTGAATAAATCAAAGCAATCCAGGCTTCTTCATTAATCATTAATTCTCTTTGTCTAACAGGATCATCATATCCAATTACTAAAGATTTTTGTTTTAAAGCCAATTCAAGAGCTTCTTTTAATTGATCTTCAGTTGGATTTTCTAAAGGATAGCCAAGATAGAATAAAGCATTAATTAAAATCTCTTCTGGAAGATTTGGAAGGCTAATTTTCCCTTTATATTTTTCATCCCAAAGAATTTTTCTTGTTCCATCAAAGTCTTTAACATATTTTTCGTTAATTGCAATTCCAGTAAATCCGCTAACATAAGGTACGCAATAGAGATTTCCTGGATCATAACTATTGTTCTTTGCTTTTTCTTTTAAATTTTTTAAATTTGGAATCTTAGAATGATCTAAAGGAGAAAGTAATTTTAGTTTTTTAAATTGAGAAACGAGATCATCTTCAATTACAATTAAATCATATTTTTCAGGTTCAGATTGTAACATAGGAAGGATTTCGTCTGAGCTTTCAAAGGTATCAAGATGAATTTTTATTTTAAATTCTTTTTCAAAACTATCAATCACCTCTTGACTAATGTAGTCTTCCCAATTGAAAATAAAAAGTTCTTCTTCCTTTGATGGTAAAGGGGGTTGGCTTTCTTTTGGAAAAAAATTTTTGATTAAAAAAATAGAAAATCCCAAAACGAAAATCAAAAAGATTATCAAAAGAATTTTTTTCATAGATTTTTATTTTTCAGTTTTGATTTAAGTTCTTCAATTTGTTTTTTTAATTCTATCATTTTTAATTCTCTAGCCACTGTCAATTTTTGAAATTTTTCTAATTCTTCTACTTTCTTTTGGAGTTCTTTGGTCCTTTCTTTAATTTGCCATTCCAAGTTTTTGTTTAATTCTTCTAATTCCTTAGTTCTAGCAGCGACTTTAATTTCTAAAATTAATTTAGCTTCTTCTATTTCTTCTTTTGCCCTTTCTAATTCTTTTATTTTCTCTTCCAATTGTTGAGATTTTTCTTTTATCTTCAATCTAAGATTCTCGGTCAAATCTCTTATCTTTTCTCTCATTTTGTCTAAACCTTCTCCTACTTCTCCTAATTCGTCTTTTTTCTCTATTTTAATTTTCGCTTCTAAATTTCCTTTTGCAATTTCTTCAATTGACCTTTTTAATTTGAAAAGAGGGTTCAAAATTTCTCTTTGAATAAAGAAATAAAAAAACCAAAACAGGAAAAAGAACGAGCCCCCAAAGAGGATTACAAGTTTAATTTTAAACTCTTGGCATATTTTTTGAAGGTTTTCAAATGAAATTTTTAAATTACAGCTTCCAATCACTTTCCCTTTGGATTCTAAGGGGAAGAAAAATGAATAAATTTCTTTACCATTTTTTTTCTCTTTTTTTGCTACTGAAGAAATTTTCCCTTCTAAAATTTGTAAATCTTCAGAAGAAGGAAAAGTATTTATTAGGGATGGCTCACTTGAGGCCAAAATTTTTGGTCCTCTTTTGGTTAAAGCACTAATATTAATTTCAATTACTTCAGGGTTTGAAAAAAGAACTTTTTGAATGATTAAAAAAAGTTCTTCAGGATTTTCCAAATTAGGAACTAAACCTAATCCAATATTTAAACTCTGGAAAATAGCTTCGCTTTTTTCTCTATAAATTCTTTCTACTAACTTATTTTGGGTTCTTAATAAAAGTATTATCTCAAAGGAAAATAACAAAAGGAGAAAAAGAAAAATTGGGAAAATGAGTTTAATTTTAAGACTAATTCTCATTTTATCTTAACCACTTTCTCTCTAAATCTTTTAAAATTCCTTGAGTCTTTAATCTATCAATTGTTGTGTTTACTTTTTCCAAAAGAGCCTTTTCTCCCTTTTTCACTACTACTCCATAAAATTCATTGGTTAAAGGCTCCCCAATTAAAGTTAAATTTGGATCTTTTTTGACTAATTCGACGCCGGTTGGAAAATCAACCAAAACTATTTCAACCCTGTCTTCAATCAATGCCTCTATTGCTTTTTGATAATCATCAAAACCAATCACCAAAGAGGGGTCAGTAAGCTCTTTTGCTTTTTCTTCTCCAGTAGTATTTCTCTGAACTCCAATTGTTTTTCCTCTTACATCTTCTGGAGTTTTTATTAAATCTAATTTTTCTTTCTTTGTAACAATTATTTGACCTGCATTAAAATAAGGTTTTGAAAAATCCATTTTCTCTGCTCTTTCAAGAGTAATAGTTACACCAGCTAAAATTAAATCAACCTCTCCTCTTTCTAAAGCAAAAAACAATTCATCCCAAGGAATGTTTTTGAATTCAGCATTTACTTTTAAGTCCTTGGCAATTTCTGTGCCCAAATCAATATCAAAACCAACAATCTCTCCGTTTTCATTTAAAAATTCAAAGGGAGGAAAGGTTGCGTCTGTTCCAATTACAATTTTCCCTTCTTTTTTAATCTTTAATAAATGGGGGTCTGAAATTTGACTTTTTCCTTTTCCCAAAAAAACAAAAACCCCAACTCCTAAAGCAAAAAGAAAAAGTAAAAGAAAAACGATTAGTGTTTTTTTCATTTTTTTACTCTTTTTCTCGACCTTTTTCCTCTTCTTTTATTTTATACTTTTTAGGCTACTCTCTCAATTTTCATTTTCTTTTTTCAACTCTATTTAAGCTCTCTTTCACCTGCAATTAAAACGGAAAAATTTTTTATTTTGGGTTCTAAAATTACCATAATTTCAAATTTTCGTTTTTTGATTCTTTGCCTAGCTCTTCAAGTCTTTTTATTAAACTCTTAAATTCAAGCATCTCAAAAAATTCTTTCACTTCTTCTTTTTGATATTTTTCAAATTGGCAATCTTTTAAATCGAAATCAATGGGCACATCTTCTTTTGTTTTTATTAACATCTTTGAAAAAAGAGCAGATTCTTTTTCTTTAATTAATAATTCTTTTAGTTTTGGCTGTATTTTGTCGAGATTTTGATAAATTCCTTCTAAACTTCCAAATTTTTTAATTAACTCAATTGCTGTTTTTTCACCAATACCTTTAACTCCTGGAATATTATCTGAAGGATCTCCACAAAGAGCCTTAAAATCTGGTATTTGATTTGGTAAAAGTCCTCCAAATTTTTCAGCTACTTTTTTTTCATCAATAAAAGACGTATTTTTGATCCCTCTTTGAAGAAAATAAATTTTTGTTTCTTGATTGACAATCTGAAATAAATCTTGATCACCGCTAACAACTATTTTGGGAATTCCTTTTGTTTTGATTGCAATGGTAGTAATAATGTCGTCTGCCTCATATCCTTCTTTTTCAAAATAAGGAATTTTAAATACTTTTAAAGCTTCTTTTGTCTTTTTAATCTGTTCTTTTAGCTCGTTTGGGGTGGGAGGACGAGTAATTTTGTAAGCTTTAAATTCTTTGTGGCGAAAGGTTTTTGCAGGAAAATCAAAACAAGCGCAAAGAAATTTGGGATTAATTTCTCTAATAATTTTAAAAAAAAGTAAGAAAAAACCGTAAATTGCCTCCGTCCTTTCTCCTTTTCTGGTAGTAAGGGGGGGTAAGGCGTGAAAGGTTCGATGTAAAATTGAATTTGAATCAAAAATTACTAGTTTTTCTTGCATATTTTTGGTTTAAGAAAAATTACTTTGAATAAAAAGCAATTTTTCGCTTTGTTTTCCCTAAAACCTCAAATTTTAAGAAAAAAATTTTTTTTGGTAAAATTTCCCGAATTTTATCTGCCCACTCAATTGCAACAATATTTTTAGGATAGTCAATAATATTTTTAAAATTTAAAGCTAAAATTTCTTTTGGTTTTTCAATCCGATAACAATCGATATGATAAAAATATTTAAAGTTTAAAACCTGATTTTGAATTTCAAATTTTCTAATAAGTATAAAAGTTGGACTTAAAATTTTTTCCTTAATCCCTATTCCTTTTGCAAACCCTTTTAAAAAAGTTGTCTTCCCTCCCCCCAAATCTCCTATTAAAGCTAAAATCAATGCTTTTTTCCTTTTTTTCTTTTTAATCAACTTTTCAGCAATTTCTTTCCCTAAAGAAATTGTTTCTTTTTGGCATTTTGTGAAGTAGATTTTTTTCATTGACAAAAACCTGAAAATAAAGTAAACAGAAATAAGACCTTTTTAATTTTAGCAAAAATTTAAAATGAGAGAAAAATTAGTAGGGCAAATCAAAATTTCTCCTGAAAAAATTCTGTTGGCAGAGGAAAAAATAAAGCACATTTTGCATTACAAAAATTATGTTGAAATGTTTTCAAAGAGAGAAATTACAGAGTTAGTAGAGATTATTTTAATTGGGGGTTTTTATCTTGATGTTTCTGATTTTCACTTTGAACCAAAAAAAGAAAATGTATTAATGCGAGTTAGAATTGACGGTGTGCTCCATGATATAACTTATTTTCCTCATTCTGTTTATCTCTCATTAGCTTCTCGTTTAAAACTTCTCTCTGGTCTAAAGCTTAATATTACTGACCGACCTCAAGATGGTCGTTTTTCAATTATTATTAAAGACCTCTCAGTAGAAATAAGAACTTCTTCTTTGCCTTCAGAATATGGAGAGACAATTGTTCTTAGAATGTTAAATCCAAAATGGGTAGTTGATATGGAATCTTTAGGATTAAGGGAAGATATGCTCTCTCTTTTTTATGAAGAACTAAAAAAACCGAATGGAATGATAATTTGTACAGGTCCTACAGGTTCTGGAAAAACAACCACTCTCTATGCCTTTTTACAAAAATTAATAAATCCAGAAATTAAAATCATTACTGTTGAGGATCCAATTGAGTACCATCTAAAAGGAGTAGCTCAAACTCAAGTTGATGAATCAAGGGGCTACACTTTTGCTAATGCTTTAAGGGCGGTGGTAAGGCAAGATCCAGATGTAATTTTAATTGGCGAAATCAGAGATAAAGAAACGGTCCAAATCGCACTTCAAGCAGCTCTTACTGGACATTTAGTTTTGAGCACTGTCCACACTAACGATGCGGCCGGAACTGTAGCCAGGCTTTTGGCTTTAGGTGGGGAGATTCATAATATTGCTTCTGCTTTGAATTTAGTTATTGGACAAAGATTAGTAAGAAAAATTTGTCCAAAATGTGTTGAATTTCAAAAAATTCCTTTTGAGCTCTATCTTAAACTAAAAAAAGCCTTTAGAGAAATTCCTCCCACCGTAAAGTTCCCTCCTTTAACTCCAGAAAGCAAAATTCCTGTCCCTAAAGGATGTGAAAATTGCAATTTTACTGGATACAAAGGAAGGATGGGAATTTTTGAGGCTTTTGCGGTCGATCCTGAAATGGAAAGGTTTATTTTAACTAACCCTCCAACAGTTGATTTGAGAGAAAAAGCAATTAAAAAAGGAATGGTGCCAATGCATTTGGATGGGTATATTAAAGTTTTGGAAGGAAAAACAACCATTGAAGAAGTAGAAAGAGTTACTGAAGAATAAAAAACCCGGAACCAATTAAAGCGGCCAAGTGCTTTTTGTTTTAGAATTTCCCCGAGGAGCAACCCAGAAACTCCAGGTTGTCCAGATCTAAGAGAAATTCTAGTTGGTTCCGGGTAATTATTATATTAACAAATTATGAAACAATTGTCAAGAGGGGGTATTCTAGGGGCTCTTTTATTTTTTTTATTATTCCCCCTCTTTTATTTTGCCAAAGAAAATGGGCCAGAAATTTTTTTGTTTTTCCCAAGAGAAGTTCATTCAAATGAAGAAATTGAAATTAAAGTCTCGATTTCAAACTTAAAAAACAAAGAATATGATTTGAAAATTGCAATAGAAAAAGGAAGGGTTTTATCTGAAATTTTTAACAAAAAAGAGGGTAAATGGCACTCTTCGCATTATTATCTTAAGGCCTATTTCTCTGGAACTTCTTTTGAGGATAATTTTAAATTAAGATTAAAAAAAGAAAATTTAGATTTCCAGGGAGAGGCAGAAGTTGTGGTCAAAATTAGAGAAAGCGGAAAAAGTAGTTATTTCCAAAAGAAAGAAAATATTACCCTTCTTGAACCAAAAAATTTCCAAACTCTCTCAGTGCCTGAAAGGAAGGTTGAAAAAATAAACGAAAGAAAAATTCAATTTAAAAGATTTATTTTTCCTGTTTTTGTTGCTCTGTTTTCTTCTTTTACTTTTGGTTTCTTTGCTTTAAAAATAAAAAGTCTTCTCAAAATTAAATTTTAGTGGTAAATAAAAATTAATGAGTGGACATTCCCATTGGGCAACAATTAAAAGGAAAAAAGCCGTTACTGACCTTCAGAGGGGAAGGATATTTTCTAAATTGGCTAGAGAAATCGAAGTAGCAGCAAGAGAAGGAGGGGATCCAGAACTCAATCCAAAACTTAGGGTGGCAATTGAAAAAGCAAAGCAAGCGAGAATGCCTGCTGAAAACATTGAAAGAGCGATTAAGAGAGGGACTGGAGAGTTGGCTGGGGAAAAATTAGAAGAGGTTTTATATGAAGCCTATGGGCCTGGAGGAATTGCGGTAATTATTGAAGGAATTACAGATAATAAAAATCGCTCCTTAATGGAGATAAAACAAATCCTCCAAAAATTCAATGGAAAATTAGTAAGTGAGGGGGCTGTAAGATGGATGTTTGAAAGAAAAGGATGTATTACAGTAGATTTCAAAAATCAAAATTCAAAATTCAAAAGTAAAGAAGAGCTAGAATTAATAGCAATTGAAAGCGGAGCAGAAGATATTTATTGGCATGACGATTTGTTAGATATTTATACACAAGTAGAAGATTTAGAAAAAACGAAAAAAAGTTTAGAGGAAAAGGGGGTAAAAATAGAGTCTTTTTCTTTGGATTGGGTTCCAAAAGAAATGGTAGATGCTGATGAAAAAACAAAAGAGCTTTGCAAAAAACTTTTTGAAGCTTTAGACGAAACCGATACGGTTCAAGAAATCTATTCTAATTTAAAACTTTAACCTCTTGACAGGTATTTTTGGCTTTCTATAATTTCTTTTAGTTAAAGAAAAAGGTCGTTATTTTTAATTTGAAAAAAATTTAAAAAATTTATGATTTTTAACGAAGACGAAGAAGAATTGTCTGATGAGGAAACGGATTTTGGTGAAGAAATGGACCTTGAAGAAGAGGATATAGATTATGAGGGAATGGAAGAGGAAGTAGAGTAAAAACAAGACTAAAAAGTTTTTAAACCAATGGGGTTTCCCCATTGGTTTTATTTTTAATTTTGAATTCTAAAATTTGAGTGTTACCATAGAATTAGAAAAATATGAGGAAAATAAAAATTTTTATCGAAATTTCCTTTCTTTGTTTTGGTTTTTTTTGTCTTTTTTTAATAGGAATTTTTCTTTGGTATATTCGCGATTTCCCAAGACCTGAAGTTTTTCTTGAAAGACATCTCCCTCAATCTACTAAAATTTACGATAGATCTGGAAAAATTGTTCTTTATGAAGTTTTTGGAGAAGAGAAAAGAACCTGGGTACCTTTGGAAAAAATTCCGGATCACCTAAAAAAGGCAATAATTGCTGTTGAAGATGCTAATTTTTATTCTCATTTTGGAGTAGATTTTAAGGGAATTATAAGAGCGGTTCTTGAGGATTTAAAAATAGGAAAACCAATTTATGGAGGTTCAACTATTCCTCAGCAATTAATTAGGTCAACGTTTTTGTCAAATGAAAAAACGGCTCAAAGAAAAATTAGAGAAGTAATTTTAGCAATTGAGTTAGATAGAAGGTACTCAAAAGATCAAATCTTGGAATGGTATTTAAATCAAATTCCTTTTGGTCAAAATGCTTATGGGGTCGAGGCTGCTTCTCGGATCTATTTTAACAAATCTGTTTCTGAAATTGAGTTGGAAGAAGCTGCTGTTTTAGCAGCTTTAATTAAAGCGCCTTATCGCTTCTCTCCCTATGATGAAAACGGTAAAAAAGAACTCTTAGCAAGAAAGGATTATGTTTTAGACAGAATGGTAGTTTGCGGCTTCATTGACAAAGAAGTAGCTCAAAGGGCAAAGGAAAAGGAAATAAAATTTGCTGAAAGAAAAATTGAACTAAAAGCCCCCTATTTTACTCTCTTTGTTTTAAAAGAGTTAGAAAAAAAATATGGAAGGGGGTTTTTGGAGCAAGCAGGTTTAAAAGTTTATACAACTTTGGACTGGGAATTGCAACAAATTGCAGAAGAAGCTTTAAGAAAGGGGGTAGAAAAAAATAAACTTTCAAATGCTTTCAATGGTGCAATTGTAGTTTTATCTTCCAAGGGAGAAATTTTAGCAATGAGTGTTGGAACCGGAAATTACAATGAAAAACCCTATCCAGAAGGATGCCAAAGTGGAGTAAATTGTCTTTTTGATCCAAAATTTAACGTAGCTGTTGATGGAAAAAGACAGCCAGGTTCTGCTTTTAAACCTTTTGCCTTTGTGACTGCTTTTCAAAAAGGTTATAGCGATAAAACAATTGTCGTAGATGAACCAACAAATTTTGGGGTGTGGGGAGGAAAAGAATATATTCCCCAAAATTATGATCTAAAATTTAGGGGACCTGTTACTTTAAGAGAGGCTTTAGCTCAATCTTTAAATGTTCCTTCTGTAAAAGTTTTACTCTATCTTGCAGGTTTAGAAGATACAGTAAATACTGCAAGAGCTTGTGGAATTACTACTTTAACTCCCCCTTTTGGTCCCTCAATTGTTCTTGGGGGTTGGGAAGTAAAATTAATTGAAATTACTTCAGCTTATTCAGTTTTTGCTGCAGACGGAATAAGATATCCTTATTTTGGAATCTTAAAAATTGAAGATCCAAATGGAAAAATAATTGAAGAAAATAAACCTTCAGGGATAAGAGTTTTAGAAAAGAATGCAACAAGATTGTTAAACGATGTTCTTTCTGATAACAACGCTCGGGCTCCAATGTTTGGTTTAAGATCTCCGCTTTATTTTGAAAATTATCAGGTTGCAGTCAAAACTGGAACAAGTCAAGATTATAGAGATGCTTGGACAATAGGTTATACTCCATCTCTTGTTGTGGGTGTTTGGGTAGGAAATAACAATCAAGAACCAATGAAAAAAATCCCTGGGGTAATGTTAGCTGCACCAATTTTCCACGATTTTCTAGAAAAAGCTTTGCCTAAATTTCCAAAAGAAAGTTTTCCAAAACCTGAGTTTTAAACTGTCTTAATTGGCATTAAAATGTAAAAATAATCTTCTTTTTCTAAAGGTTTAATCATTGCTGGTCCTTCCACTGAGGTAAAACTAAAGATAAACCTCTCTGTGTCAATCTCAGTAATTCCATCGATCAAGAATTTCCAGTTAAACACTATTTCAATTTCATCGCCCCTTACCTTCCCTTTTATTGAACTTTCGTATCTTCCTAAATTTGGAGTCTGACTCAAAATTTGAATTATTTCCTTTTGAGGATCGATTTTAAATCTTATTTCATTGTTTTTCCCGCTCAAAAGACTTGCAGTTTTAACATGTTTTAAAAACTCTTCTTTCAAAACCTCAATTTGAGTTCCAAATTTTTTTGGAATTATTTCTTCGTAATTTGGGTATTCTCCTTCTATTAATCGAGAGGTGTATTGAATTTTTGGATGATCTGTTTCCTCCATTTGTGTTTCGAACCAAACCTGAGAAGGTGAATAATAAATCTTAATTTCGCCTTTTTCCTGGGAAAAAATATTTAAAAATTCTCTCGCCGAAACCTGGGGAAGAATAAACGATATTTTTTCAGAAAAATTTTCAGAAAAGAAAATTTTTTTACTTGCCAATCTAAAGCTATCAGTAGCCACCATTTCAACAAAATTTTCTTTAAAAGAAACTAAAATACCGGAAATTTCAGGTCTAGCCGAAGAAGGCATAGGAATTTTAGAAACAGAACTCAAAGCCTCGCAAAAAGAAAGACTATCTAAAATAAAAGGTTTTATTGATTCAGGTTGTGGTATAATTGGAAACTCTTCGGGAGAGACCCCATTAATTTGGGTTTTGTAATTTTCATCTTCAATTTTTAACACAAAATTTTCCTCAAAAAGATTTATTTTTTCTAAAGGTAAAAGGTTAATTATTTGAGTTAAAATTTTTGCAGGTACACAAATTTTTCCTTCTTTTTCAATTTTAGCTAAACCCCAATAATTGATACCCGTTTCTAAATTCGTAGAAGAAATTTTTAGAAAATTTTTTTCGGTTTCTAATAAACAATTTTCCAAAATTGGTAAAGCAAGTGTTTTTTTTGCAATTTTTTCATTAAGCTTTAACCCTTCATTTAGTTTTTCTTTTAAAATAGTAAGTTTCATGGTTGTTGGTTTTGTGGATTTTTTTATTTTTAAATTCCCCCCTATTTAATTTTATTTTGGAAAAAATCTTTAAAACCTGTGGAAAACAGGAAAACTAAAATTTTTTAAACTTCTTCAGTTATAAATCTCTGTTTAATCAAATGGATTTCCTCTCTTAATTCTTCATCTATCTCCAATTTTTTAGCAATTTTTTCACAAGCATGAATTACTGTTGTATGATCTTTACCCCCAAATCTTTCTCCTATTGAAGGAAAGGAACTTTTTAAAATTTCTCTTAGTAAATACATTGCAACCTGTCTCGGTTTTACAATTTCTCTTCTTCTTGAATTTGAAACAAGCTCTTTTTCGGGCACATCATAAAATTCAGCAACTGTCTTAATAATCTCTTTTGGGGTGATTATTCTTACTTTTGAAGACGTGAAATCTTTTAAAAGAATTTTGGCTAATTTTAAATCAACCTGTTTTCCTTGAAGTTTTTGATTGGCAATTATAACATTTAATGCCCCTTCTAATTTTCTAATATTTTTTTGAATATTTGAAGCTATATAATTTAAAACCTCTTCATCAACTTCTACCTTTTTTTCCTGACATTTAGCTTTTAAAATAGCCATTCTTGTTTCGTAATCTGGAAAAGTAATATCTGCAATCATTCCACCCTCGAATCTTGATCTTAATCTTTCAGTAAGTGTTGGGATTGCCTTTGGCGACCTATCGGAAGAAAGAACAATTTGTTTATTTTTCTCGTAAAGGGAGTTGAAAATATAAAAGAATTCCTCTTGGGTTTTTTCCTTTCCAGCTAAAAACTGAACATCATCAATAATTAAAACATCTACTTCTTGATAAGTAGTTTTTAGGTTTTCTATTTGATGATTTCTAATAGCTGAAATTACTTCTGAAACAAATTTTTCTGTCTGAAGGTACTTGACTTTTTTGTTTTTGGAATTTTTTACAATTTCGTTTCCAATTGCTTGAAGCAAATGAGTTTTTCCCAAGCCCACCCCACCATAAATAAAAAGAGGGTTATAAACTTGACCTGGGTTTTTTGAAACAGCAATTGCTGCAGCATGAGCCAATTCATTACAAGGACCAACGACAAAATTTGAGAAGCTATAGCGAGGATTAAGGTTTGTTTCTTTATCAACCTTGAACTCAGGAAACTCTAATTGATCCTCTATTTTTGTTAAAATTTCTTTTGGGGGCCTTGCCTGAGGTTTTCCAATTTCAAACTCAATTTCTTTAATATTTTCGTTTAAGCTTTGTAAAATTTTATAAATTGTTTTTCGATATTTTTGCTCTAACCATTCTTTAACAAAGGAATTAGGAACTGAAATTAAAACCTTCCCATTTTCAAAAGAAACAATTTCAGTGTCTTTAAACCAAGTAGCAAAAGAAGCTGGGGAAAGAGTAAGCTGGATTTGAGCCAAAACTGCTTGCCAGAGATCTTTTTCTTTCATAATAGATGTTTTATTATAACACTACCTAAAAAACAATGTAAAGGGGTTAAATTTTACAAAAATTGTTGATATTTTGTGGACAAAATGTGATTTTTTAGATTTGACTCCGAAAAAAGAAAAAGCTAAAATTAAAAAAATGTCTATAACTTATCGTCCCAAAAAAAGGAAAAGAAAAAGGACGCATGGATTTTTAAAGAGGAGTAGAACAAAGGGAGGAAGAAAGGTTTTGAGAAGGAGGAGAAAAAAAGGAAGATGGAGATTAGTTGTTTAAAATGGCTCTTCCAAAAATCAATCGATTAAAGGCAAAGAAAGATATAAATTTAGTTTTAACTAAAGGAAAGACCCAAAAAGGAAAATTTTTGATATTTAAGTTTCTAGAGACAAATTTTAATCAAAGCCGTTTTGCCTTTATTATTTCGAAAAAAATCTCAAAAAAAGCAGTTGTAAGAAATAAGATTAAACGGAGGATAAGCGAGATAGTAAGAGAGAGAGTGAAAAATCTTTTAAAAAAGATAGATGGTGTTTTTATTGCTCTTCCGGGAATAGAAAAAGAAAGCTTTCAAAGTATAAAAGAAGAAATTGAAAAAATTTTTCAAAGAGCAAAATTATGATCAATTTTATATTCCATCAACTATTTTATAGACCAGTTCTTAATCTTTTAATTTTGTTTATTCATTATTTGCCGGGTAATGATTTTGGTTTAGCTGTTTTACTTTTGACTGTGATTATCAGATTGATTTTGTTGCCTCTAAATATTAAAGCCCAAAAAGAACAAAAAAAGGTAGCAGAGCTTCAGCCCAAAATGAGAGAAATCCAAGAAAAATTTAAAAATGATAAAGAGAAATTGACCCAAGAAACCTTAAAACTTTTTCAAGAAAAAAAAGCCAATCCTTTTCTTGGAATCTTGCTTACTTTTGTGCAACTTCCAGTTTTAATTTCCATTTTTTTTGTTTTAAGAAACATTAATAATTTAAACCCCGACCACCTCTATTCATTTGTTCCAAAAATTGAAGAAATCAATCCTATTACTTTCGGTTTTTTAGATTTAAGTAAGAGTTTTCTGGTTTTTAAAGAAAATCAACCAATATATTACTGGCAAGCCCTTCCTCTGTTGTTTTTTTCTTTTTTAGGACTGTTTTTTCAAATAAAAACCCAACAAAAACGAACCCTTAATGAACCATCAGAAAGATTTCAAAAGAATTTTTCATATTTCCTTTTCGGTATAACCTTAATTGTTTTGCTTCAGCTTCCCCTGGCAATTATTTTATATTTTTTAGCGAGTTCCCTTTTTTCTGTAATTGAGCAAAGGTCAGTTTTTAAAATTCAAAAAAATGGATGAGAATTTTGAAAAAGTTAAAAAGGAGGTTGACCAATTTTTTACCCTTCTTGGGGTTGAAGGAGAAATTGAGGTTTTTCCTCCCAAGGAATCGACCTATTTTGTGAATATTAAAACAGATGACCCTCAAAGCTTAATCGGGGAAAAAGGAGAAACTCTTTTTGAGATCCAGCATTTGCTAAAAGCAATCTTAAAAAGAAAAATTAACGAGAATTTTTATATTGATTTAGATGTTAACGATTACAAAAAAAAGAAAATAAAATATCTAAAAGATTTGGCAAAAGAAATTGCTGATGAAGTTGCTCTAACAAAAAAAGAAAAAATTTTACCTCCAATGCCAGCTTACGAAAGAAGAATAATTCATTTGGAATTAGCCCAAAGA
>CAZGXQ010000004.1:0-18495 GCA_964530195.1 uncultured Candidatus Saccharibacteria bacterium
CATTAACTCTTTAACAATTTCTGCAGTTTTATCTTTTGACCCATCATTAACGACAATTACCTCAAAGGTAAAATTCTTTTTTGAAAGATAATCAAAAATTTCATTTATTGTTTTTGGCAATCTCTTTTCCTCATTATAAGCTGGAATTATAACTGATAAAAAAACTTCATCCATATTTAATTATTATAGCTTAAAGAATAAAAAAAGAAAAAGGCGCCAAATGGCGCCAAGAAAAAGATCGGAGGTCGTGGGGGGCGGACAGATTTCACTTTGACGTTTAGATAAATAAAAAGCCATGTTTTCGAGGTTCTTTTGGGTCCTGTCCGCCCCCACATCGCGGGCTCTCGCGATGCATTTTCATTATATTAAACTCAAAAACCTTTGTCAAGAGCAGTTAAAACAACCGCCCCTTTTTTAGTGATAGCTATTGTATGTTCAAAATGAGCTGTTAAGGAATTGTCTTTTGTTTTATATCCAAATCCATCTTTTGTTTTCACTAAATGCCAATCCCCAATTGAAACCATAGGTTCAATGCAAAATACCATTCCTTCTTTAATTTTTTCTCCACTCTTTCTCTTTCCATAATTTAAAATTTTTGGTTCCTCGTGTAATTCCCTTCCAATTCCATGACCACAAAGCTCTCTAATAACATTAAAACCTTGGGATTCCACATATCTTTGAATTGTATTTCCAATATCCCCAAAAGTATTTCCAGGTCTTGCTTTTTTAATTGCTAGCTTTAAAGCTTTCTTTGTAACTCTAATTAATCTTTGAGCTTCAAAGGAAATTTTTCCAACAGGAACTGTAATTGCACAATCTAAATGAAATCCCTTCCAGAAAATTCCCAAATCTAACTTCAAAATATCTCCTTCTTTCAAAATCCTATTTGAAGGAGGAACATGAACTAATTCCTCATTAACTGAAGTACAAAGACAAGAAGGATAGGGTAAGGAAGTACTCTCTGGATCTTTGTATCCTTTAAAAGAACAAATTGCTTTTTCTTTTGAAATTAATTTTTGAGCTAATTCTTCAAGGTCTTTAGTTTTAATTCCAGGTTTAACACTTTCTTTTAATTTTTTTAGAATTTTAGCTAACTTTTCTCCTCCCTCTTTCATTATCAAAATTTCTTTTTCGGTTTTTAAGGGAATCATTTTAAGTGTTTTAAAATTTCATTGAATACTTTTACTGGTGGAGGAGAACCATTAATTTTTATAACTTTGTAATTTCGTTTTTTAAAATAATCAATTACAGGAAGGGTTTCTTTTTGATAAGCTTCAATTCTTTTCACTATTGTTTTTGGATCATCCAATCCTTTTCTTTTTATTAATTTTGAACCATCCAAAGGACAAATTTTTAAATTTTTTGTCTGGGGAGAAAATATAATTGGGTGACGCATCAATTCACAAATTTTTCTTTGAGAATTTCTTTTTATTGTCTCTTCTGGAGGAATTTCCAAAAGAAAAATTTTAATATTTTCTTTTCCATAAAGTTTTTCAATTTGAGGCATTATTCTTTCTGCTTCATAAACTGTTCTTGGAGAGCCTGCCAAAACCAAATTCATTCCCTCTCTAAAAAGTTCCTCAATTTTTTCTTTTACCAAGAAAGTAACAAAGGGTGGGCTACAAAGCTCCCCTTTTAACCAACGTTTTTTCTCTGTCAAAATTGAATATTTTTTTCCTTCAACTTCAATCTCTTTTTCTTTTTTAATTTCGGCAAATTTTTCTTCTAAAATTTTACTAGTTTCAAAATAGTAAAGGTTAGTAAATTTATCACAAAGTAAAATTGCCTGGGTTCCTTTTCCAGAACCTGGTGGTCCCATCAAAATTATCACTTTTGCTTTTTGAGTTTTGAGTTTGTTATCAGAATGTTTCATATTCTCTCATTTCTAACTGGGCATTAATTGCTCTAATTGTTTCTAAAGCAACCGAAACCAAAATTAAAACTGAAGTTCCACCCACTAAAAACATAAAAGCTGTAATTTTTGTAATAGCCTGAACTACACTCGGCATAATTGCAATGGTGCTTAAAAATAGAGCTCCCAAAGGTAAGATCCTATTTAGAGTGTATCTTAAATGCTTTGCTGTACTTTCTCCAGGTCTAATTCCTGGAATAAAACCTCCAGATTTTTGCAGATTTTCAGAAATTGATTTTGGATCAAAGGTTACTAAAGTATAAAAATAAGTGAAAAGGAAAACCAAAATAAAATACAAAATTGTATGAATTATTGGATTTTCAAAAAATAAATTTACTTCTCTGGCGATTTTACCTAAAATAGTTTCGTTATTTGCCAAAAAATTAGCAATCATTGAAGGAAAAGTCAAAATTGAAAGGGCAAAAATAATTGGCATAACCCCTGCGGGATTAATACTTAAAGGCAAGTAAGTTGAAGTTCCTCCATACATTAATCTTCCCCTTACTCTTTTTGCGTAAGAAACGGGAATTTCTCTCTTTGCTTCATTTACAAATGTTACTCCAGCAATAATAAAAAGGCACATAACAAAAAATAAAAAATAAGACAAAAACACTCTTGAAAAGTTCGCTCCTTGGGCTAAAAGTTTTTTATACTCAGAAATCATTGCTCCAGTATTACTTGGAAAGTCAGCTATTATTCCTGCAAAGATTAAAAGAGAAACTCCATTCCCAATACCTTTTTCAGTAATTAGTTCCCCGAGCCACATTAAAAGCAGGGTGGCTGCAGTCACAGTTAAAGTAGCATTAAACATTGTCAGGGGAGAAACTTTTGAAATCGCACCTTGCCTTGAAAAGAAAGTAAGCATTCCAAATGCCTGAAGAAAAGCTATTGGAACTGTTAAAATTCTTGAATATTGTTCGAATTTTTCTCTTCCTGCTTCCCCTTCTTCTTTATACATTTTTTCTAATTGAGGAAAAACTAAAGTCAAAAGCTGCAAGATCACTGAAGCTGTAATATAAGGACCAAGACCTAACATTACGAGTGAAAGTCGCTCTAATGCTCCACCAGTGAAAATATTTGCAATCCCCAACATTCTAAACTGCTCAAAAAATAACTGGAGGTTTTGTTTTTCAACCCCAGGAATAGGAATTGAAGCTAAAAACCTAAAAATAGCAAAAATTCCCAAAATGAATAGAATTTTTCTTCTTAAATCTTTAATTTTGAAAATTTGTAAAAATTTGTTTAGCATTTTTATTTAATAACTCCTCCTACTTTTTCAATTTTTTCTCTTGCCTTTTTAGAACACAAACATCTTTCAAATTCAAGTTTCTTTTTAAGTTCTCCCCTTCCCAAAATTTTCACTTTTGGTACTTTCCCTCCAATTTTTCTTATTATTCTCTTTTCAACCAAAATTTCTGGTGTGACTTTTTCTCCTTCGTTAAATTTTCTTTCTAAAGTATCCAAGTTCACTATTGCAAACTCCTTTTTTGCTTTAAATTTATAACCTCTTAGTTTTGGGTATTTCTTTATTATTTCTCTAATTATTGGTTTTAATTTTCTCCCCGCTCTTGATTTTTGTCCTTTTACTCCCCTTCCGCAATAAGTTCCCTTCTTTCCTCCTCTTCCGATTCGTTTTCCCTTTTTTAATTTATGAATTGGTTTCAATTCATGTAATTGCATGTTTTATTTTTTAGTTTTTGTTTTTTTCAAAAGCGATAGAGCTTTCATTGTTGCCATTGCATTATTATACTTATTTTTTGTTTGCCCCAAAAGCTTTGAAGAAATATCATTTATCCCTGCCAATTGACAAATAACTCTTACCACTCCTCCTGCCACCAATCCCCTTCCTTTTCTTTGAGGTTTTAATAAAACTCTTGCAGAAGAAAATTTAGCCTCAACTTCATGAGGGATAGTTCCATCAACAATTGGAACTTCAATAACGTTCTTTTTAGCTTGATAAGTGGCTTTTTCTACTGCCTGGGCAACATCTAAACCAGAAGAAATTCCTACCCCTACTTTGCCTTGCTTATTTCCTACCACAACCACCGCTCTAAACCTTAACCTTCTTCCTCCTGCTCTAACATGAACTACTCTTCTTAACTCTAAAAGCTTTGCCTCAAATTTTTCTTCTTTTTCTTCTGTTTTATTTAATTCTTCTGTCATATTTTTATTTTAAAATTTTAATCCACCTTCTCTCGCGCCCTCAGCTAAAGCTTTTACTCTTCCATGATACTTATAACCTCCTCTATCAAAAACTACCTTTTCAATATTTTTTTCTTTTGCTTTTTTTGCAATCAATTTTCCAACTTCTTTTGCTTTTTGAATTTTTGTCATTTTTTCAACTCCCTTTAATTCAAGATCACTAGCTGAAACTATTGTATGTGCTTTTTCATCATCAATTAATTGAGCGTAAATATGTTTGTTTGATCTAAAAACGCATAACCTCGGTCTCTGAGAGGTACCGAAAATTTTTGCTCTGATTCTTCTATGACGACGTTTTCTTTTATCTTTTTTCATGTTCTATTTAGCTCCTGTTACAGCTTTTTTGCCCGCCTTTCTTCTAATTACTTCTCCCAAATATCTAATACCTTTTCCCTTGTAGGGGTCTGGCGGTCTTATCTTTCTAATGTTTGCTGCAACTTGACCAACCAACTCCTTATCAATTCCTGAAACTGAAATAATATTTTTTTCAACCGAAAAATTAATTCCCTCTGGTTTTTTTATTTTTACTGGGTGAGAAAAGCCAACCTCCAATATTAGTTCATCTCCTACTATAGAAGCCCGATAACCCAATCCTTCAATTTCCAATTTTTTTTCAAATCCTTTTGTTACTCCTTCTATCATGTTGGAAATTATTTGCCTCATTGTTCCCCAAAGCGCTTTAGCTTTTTTTGTTTTTGACTTTGGAAAAACTAAAATTACCCCTTCTTTAATTTGAACATCAATCTCAGGGGGAATGTTTTTTTCTAATTTACCCCTTGGGCCCTCAACCTTTATTTTGTCTTCTTCAATTTTTACCTTTACCTCTTGTGGAATTGAAATTGGTTTTTTACCTATTTTTGACATATTTTTAGTCTTTACCAAATTTCGCAAAGCACTTCACCTCCAATTTTTTTCTTTTTTGCTTCTTTGTCAGTCATTAAACCTTTTGAGGTAGAAATAATTGTAATTCCATACCCTCCTTTTGCTCTTTTAATTTCTAAATAACCCTTATAAATTCTCTGACCAGGTTTTGAAATTTTTTTCGCTCCAGAAATTGCTGGTCTTCCATCTTCATCGTATTTTAAATGAATTAAAATTGATTTTTTATATCTTCCCCTCTCTTCAACTTTTTCAACATATCCTTCTCTTTCTAAAATTTTTGCAATTTCGAATTTTATTTTTGAAAAAGGAATCCGCACAATGTCCTTTTTTACCTTTTGAGCATTTAAAATTGAAACTAACATGTCAGCAATTGGATCCATGTTTTTACCAAGAAGATTTTCTTACACCAGGAATTAAACCTTTTGATGCTAATTCTTTAAAGCAAATTCTACACAGACCAAATTTTCTCATAAAACCTCTTTTTCTTCCACACCTAAAACACCTTCTCACAATTCGGGTTTTATATTTTGGGGGCTTTTTTGATTTTTCGACTTGAGCTTTGGTAGCCATATTTATTTTATTGGAAATCCTAATAATCTAAAAAGCGTTATTGCCTCTTCTCTTTGTTTTGCATTAGTCACAATTGTTATCTCGAGACCAAAAATATTCTCAACCTTTTCTGGAGAAATCTCTGGAAATGCAATATGTTCTGGAATTCCAATTGTTAAATTGCCTTTTTTATCAAAAGATTTCTCCGGAATTCCTTGAAAATCTTTGGTCCTAGGCAAAGCAATATGAATTACTTTTTCTAAAAAATCGTACATTCTTTTGCCTCTCAAAGTTACTTTTGCTCCAAGAATCATTCCCTTTTTCACTTTGAATGTTGAAATTGATTTTCTAGCTTTAGTGAAAATTGGTTTTTGTCCTGTAATTAAGGCTAAATCTTCTAAAATAGCGTTTGCAATTTTCTTTTGCTCGTCAGGGGCTTTACCAGAAACCATCTTTCCAAAGCCTACATTCACTACAACTTTTTCAATCTTTGGAACAGCCATTTTATTTTTGTATTTGAAAATTTCCATCATTTTGGGAACTACTTCTTTTTGGTATTTTTCCTGTAATTTCATAGTTACTCTATTTTAGCCCCGCACTTTTTACAAATTCTCTCTTTTTGACCTTTTTCTAATTTATATCCTACTCTTGTTGCTTTTTTACAACTTGGACAAATTAATTTCACGTTTGAAACATCAATTGGACTTGGAAGTTCAATGATTTGTCCTTTTTCTCCTGCTCTTTTTGGTTTTTGATGTTTTTTTACGATATTTACTCCTTCGACCAAAATTTTTCTTTCCTTTCGAAAAACTTTTAAAACTTTTCCGGTCTTTCCCCGATATTTTCCACAAATTACCAAAACTGTATCTCCTTTTTTTATCCTCATAAAATTTCTTCAGCTAAAGCTGCAACTTTTTCGAAACCTTTTTCTTTTACTTCTTTGGCAATTGGGCCAAAAATTCTGTTCCCTTTCGGATCTTTTGTTTTCCCTTCTAAAATTACACAGGCATTATCATCAAACCGAACATAAGTTCCATCTTTTCTTTTAATTTCTTTTTTTTGCCTTACAATTACAGCTCTTACTACATCGTGTTTTTTAATTTCCCTTCTTGGTTCTGCTTCTTTGACTGTTCCTACAATCACATCCCCTACATATCCGTATCTTGCTCTTTGACCCCTTAAAATCCTGATACACTTTAAAAGTTTTGCTCCAGTGTTGTCTACTACTTTTAATATTGTTCCTACTGAAATCATATGTTTAAAGTTTTTTAATCACTCGCCATCTTTTTTCCTTTGAAATTGGTCTGCATTCTTCAATAATTACCGTATCTCCAACCTTGCATTCTTCTTTTTCATCATGAGCCTTATATTTTTTCCACACTTTATATCTTCTTTTGTATTTTGGATGCTCTTTTATTCTTTCAACCAAAACCACAACCGTCTTTTGCATTTTATCTGAAACTACTTTTCCTATTAATCTTTTTTTGGGCATATTATTCTTTATTTTGTTTTCTTTCGTTTAAAATTGTCAAAATCCTTGCAATATCCTTTTTGACCATTCTTATTTCTCTTACATTTTTAACTTTTCCTGCAACCAAATCACTTCTTAATTGATACAACCTCTTTCTTTTTTCTTCAAGCATTTTTTCTAATTCATTATCCGATTTTTTTCTCAAATCTTTTGCCTTCATTTTTTCACAATTTTGGTTTTAACTGGAAGTTTAGAGGCTGCTTGCCTTAAAGCTTCCATTGCTACCTCTTCTTTAACTCCATCTACTTCTAAAATTATTCTTCCAGGTTTTGTCAAAAAACAATAATAAGCCACATCTCCCTTCCCTCCTCCCATTGAAAATTCAGTCCCCTTTGAAGTAACTGCATGATCTGGAAAAATTCTTATCCAAAGTTTTCCGCCTTTTTTAAAATATCTCAAAATTGCTCTTCTTGCTGCTTCAAGTTGCTTTGAAGAAATTCTTTTTGCCTCCAAGCTTTTCAAACCAAAAGAACCAAAAGCTAACTCAGTTACTCTTGTCTCTTTTCCTTTTATTCTTCCTTTTTGTTGTTTTCTATATTTGACCTTTTTAGGAAACAACATATTTTTATTCAAATTTTTCTCCTTTATAAATCCAAACCTTTACTCCAATTACCCCATATCTACAATATGCCCTAGCTTCACCATAATCAATATCTGCTCTTTGAGTTTGACGAGGTAATTTTCCTGCTTTTAACCATTCCCTTCTTGCAATCTCTACCCCATCTAATCTTCCAGAAACTTGAACTCTGGCTCCTTGAACTTCTTTTTGACTCATGATCCTTGCCAAAGCTCCCTTAAGCACTCGACGATAAGGGACTCTTTTTTCAATTTGTTCTGCCATCCATTGCGCAACTAAAGGTGCTGACATCCAAGGATTTTTCACTTCTCTAATCTCCATTTTTAAACCCTTTTTTTCCCCTATCACTTCTTTCTTTAATTCTTGGACTAATTTTTCAACCCCCTCCCCTTTCCTTCCAATAATCAAACCAGGACGAGCTGTAAAAATAATCACATTAATTTCTCCAGGAAACCTTTCAATAACAATTCTTTCTACGCCTGCTTTTCCTATTTTTTTGGTTAAAAACTCTCTTATTTTAAAATCCTCTTCCAAGAGAGTGGCGAAATTTTTTTCATAAAAGCCCCTTGAATTCCAATTCTCTATTCCTTTTATTCTTAAAACTTTTGGATTAGTTTTTTGTGCCATACTTTTTTATTCTTCTTTTTTAATTTCATCTAAAACCAATATCACATGGGATGTTTTCTTTTGAATTATATCAGCATGACCTCTGGCTCTTGGAAACACTCTTTTTAACTTTGGACCCTCATTTACTAAAATTTTTGAAATATAAAGATTGTTTTCGTCTAGATTAAAATTGTGTTTTGCATTAGCAATCGCTGAATTTAACAATTTTAAAAGAGGTTTTGCTGCCCTTTTAACTGTAAATTTTAAAATTTTCTTAGCTTCTTTTACTGGTTTTCCGCGGATTAAATCAGCAACAATTCTTACTTTTCTTGGTGCAATTCTTAAATAATTTAATTTTGCTTTTACTTCCATTTTAATTAAAATTGTTCTTTTAATTTCTCTGCCTCTTTAGCTGCCTGCTTTGCCTCTAATTCTCTTTGCATTCTTCCACCGTGTTTATAAAACTTAGTAGTTGGCGCAAATTCTCCTAATTTATGCCCTACCATTTCTTCCCTTACTTTAACTGGAATAAATTCTTTTCCATTATGAACTAAAAAGGTAAATCCAACCATTTCTGGACAAATAGTACAATCTCTGGCCCAGGTTTTAATGGGTTCGTTTCTGTTTTCAGCTTTTAGTTTTAAAACTTTTTTTAAAAGTTTTTGATCAATATATGGACCTTTTTTTGAACTTCTGCTCATAATTTTTATTTTCTTCTTTTAATAATTAATTTATCAGTCCATTTCTTCTTTCTTGTTTTCACACCTTTTGCAGGCTTTCCCCAAGGAGTTTTTGGATATTTCAAACCAATGGGAGTTTTTCCCTCTCCACCTCCATGGGGATGATCGCAGGGATTCATTGCAGATCCTCTCACTGTAGGTCTCCATCCTTTCAATCTTCTTCTTCCAGCTTTTCCTATGTCTTCAAAAATATGCCCTGGATTTGAAACTTGTCCAATTGAAGCAAAACATTCATTAGAAACTCTTCTAATTTCTTTTGAGGGTAATTGAAGTTGAGTGTATTTTTCTTCTTGGGCTACTACTTTTGCGCTTGTCCCTGCAGCTCTTACTATTTTTCCTCCTCTTCCTGGAATTAACTCTATATTATACACTTGTGTTCCAATTGGAATATTTTTTAATTTCAATCTATTTCCAATTTTTATTTCTCCGTTTTCAGCACAAATTATTTCATCTCCTATCTTTATCCCCTCTGGAGCTAAAATATATCTTTTTTCTCCATCTTGATACTCAACCAATGCTAAAAAGGCGGTTCTATTTGGATCATATTCTAAAGCAATTACCTTGCCAGGAATTCCCAATTTTTCCTCACCAAAATCAACTATTCGATAAAGCCTTTTTACTCCACCTCCTCGATGCCTTACAGTAATTTTTCCAGAAAAGTTTCTTCCTGCTTTTTTCTTTAATGGTAAAAGTAATTTTTTTTCTGGTTCTTTTTTTGTTAAGATTTCTTTTTCCATAATTTTTATCTTGGTAAAATTTCAATTTTTTGGCCTTCTTTAATTTTCACAATTGCCTTTTTGATGGCTTCTCTTTTCCCTTCAATTTGCCCTATTCTTCTTTTTTTGCTGGGCAAATTTATTACTCTAACCTTTTCCACCTTCACTCCATATATTTTCTCAATTGCTTCTTTTATTTCTTTCTTTGTAGCCCCTGGAAAAACTTCAAAAACATACTGATTGTTCTTTGCCAAAATTGTTGCTTTTTCGGAAACTTTTGGAAATTTTATAATTTTGTCAAATTTTAAATTCTCCATATAATTTTACTTTTTCAGAAAAACTTCTTCGATTACTTTAACTGAATCTTTTGTTAAAATCAAATATTTAAAAGAAAGAAGGTCTAAGCAATTTAAATCTTTAGCCTGCACAACCTTTAAATTTGGAATATTTCTACTTGCCAAAGCCAAATTTTTATCTTTTGATTCCAAAGCTATCAAAATACTTCCTTTTTTTAAATTCTTTAACTTTTCTTTCCATTTTTTAATTAATTGCGCAAAAATTTTAGTTTTGGGTTTTTCTATTTTTATTTCCTCAAACAAGAAAAGCAAATTTCTTCTTAATTTTTCACTCAAAATCATAAAAAGAGCTTTTCTTTTCATTTTCTTTGGAATTTTCTTTTTAAAAATTTTATCCTTTCTTGGACCAAAAACTACTCCTCCCCCTTTAAAAATTGGAGAACGAATAGAACCGTGCCTTGCTCTTCCCAAACCCTTTTGAGGCCAAGGTTTTTTACCTCCCCCTCTCACTTCTCCCCTATCTTTAGTGTGCGCTATAGGTTTTCTTTTGTTTGACATTTGAGAAATGACAACTTGATGAACCAAATCAGGATTGAATTCCACGTTAAAAATCTCTGGAGATAGCTCCATTTCCCCAATTTTTTCACCTTCTTGATTATAAATATCAACTTTCATAAATTTTTAATCTTTAGAATAAATTTCAACTAAACTTCCTCTGCTTCCTGGTAAAGCACCTTTGATTGCTAATAAATTATTTTCTTTATCCACTTTTACTATTTCGAGATTTTTAATTGTTATCCTTTCCCCTCCTGCTCTTCCTGCCATTTTTCTTCCTTTAACTACTCTTGGAGGAGTGGCAGAACCAATAGATCCTGGAGCTCTTAATTCATGTTTTGTTCCATGAGTTTTAGGTCTTCCAGCAAAACCCCACCTTTTCACAACTCCTGCAAATCCTTTACCTTTTGAAATTCCAGAAACTTTTACTTTTTCTCCTTCTTTGAAAATTGAAACATCAATTTCTTGCCCTACCTTATAATTTTCACTATTTTCTACTCTCGCCTCTCTAATAAAATAGAATTCTTTTCCTTTTTCGGTTTTTTTTACGTTTTTTTTCTTTGGTAAAAAACCAATTTGAATTGCAGAGTATCCATCTTTTTCCTTTGTTTTAATTTGCAAAATTTTACAAGGTCCTGCTTCCACTAAGGTTACAGGAATTTGGTTCCCTTCTTTATCAAAAATTTGGGTCATTCCAATTTTTCTTCCTAAAATAAATTTCATATTTTTTTCAATAATAATACCGGGCTAAACCCGGTATTATTGATTTGGATTTAGCTTTTTGCTCTTTATTTAATGTGTTTTTACAAAAGATAACATAATTACATTTTAATTTCAACCTCTACTCCCGCTGGCAAACTCAAACTCTGTAACCCTTCAATTATTTTCTGGTCGGGATTGAAAACATCAATTATTCTTTTATGAATCCGAATCTCAAATTGTTCTCTTGAATCTTTATGAACAAAAGTCGGACGATTAACTGTAAATTTGTGGATTTCTGTTGGCAAAGGAATAGGACCTGCAATTTCTGCTCCATGCCTCAACAAAACCTCAACAATCTCTTTTGCACACTTATCGAGAATTCTATGATCGTAAGCCTTCAATTTAATTCTCAATTTTGATTTTTTTTCTTCTTCTACTCTCTTTTTTGGCATCTTTCTTTTTTATTTTATAATTTTTGTGACAACGCCTGCCCCAACTGTTTTTCCACCTTCTCTAATTGCAAATCTTTGTTTTTCCTCCATAGCAATAGGAACTATTAGTTTTACTTTAAGATTAACTGTATCTCCTGGCATAACCATTTCGACTCCTTCTGGAAGAGTAATTTCACCAGTAACATCTGCGGTTCTAAAATAAAATTGAGGTTTGTAACCTGAGAAAAACGGAGTATGTCTTCCACCTTCTTCCTTACTTAAAACATAAACCTGGCATTCAAACTCAGTATGAGGAGTTATAGTTCCTGGTTTTGCCAAAACCTGCCCTCTCATTACTTCTTCTTTTTTCAATCCTCTAAGCAAGATTCCAACATTGTCTCCTGCTCTTCCTTCATCCAAAATTTTTCTAAACATTTCAATTGAAACTGCCACGGTTTTAATAGTAGGTTTAAATCCAACTAGCTCTACTTCTTCATTTGGTTTTATTATTCCTCTTTCTATTCTTCCAGTAGCCACTGTTCCTCTTCCTGCAATTGAGAAAACGTCTTCAATTGCCATCAAAAAGGGTTTATCAATTTCTCTTTTTGGTTCTGGCACATATTCATCAACAGCTTTCATTAAATCTAAAATTGATTTTGCCCAAGGATCATCCGGTGAAGTAGCTTCCAAAGCTTTTAAAGCAGAGCCTCTAATTACTGGAATCTCATCTCCTGGAAATTCATACTTTTTCAAAAGCTCTCTCACCTCAGATTCAACCAAATTAATGATTTCTGGGTCATCTACTGCATCGCATTTATTTAAAAATACAACTATTGCGGGAACCCCGACCTGCCTTGCCAAGAGAATATGTTCTCTTGTTTGAGGCATCGGACCATCTACTGCTGAAACAACCAAAATTGCTCCATCCATTTGAGCAGCACCTGTAATCATATTTTTAATGTAGTCTGCGTGTCCGGGACAATCAATGTGGGCATAGTGTCTTTTTTCGGTTTCGTATTCCAAGTGAGAGATATTAATAGTTAAACCACGAGCTTTTTCTTCTGGTGCAGAATCTATTTCCTCTACAGTTTTCACTGGGGCGTAAAATCCCTTCATACTCAAAACCTTCAAAATAGCTGCAGTCAAAGTTGTTTTTCCATGATCTACATGTCCAATTGTTCCAATGTTAAGATGGGGTTTTGTCCTTTGAAATTTTTCTTTTTCTGCCATATTTTTTGATTTTTTATTTAATTTTGGGACCTTTTAAAATTTACACAAAATTTTATTTTCTTTTTCCCTCAATAATTTCTTTTGCAATGTTTTCTGGAACTTCTTGGTAATGACTAAATTCCATTGTAAAAGTTCCTCTTCCCTGTGTCAAGGATCTTAAAGTAGTTGCATATCCAAACATTTCAGCAATGGGCACTTTAGCTAAAATGATTTTGTAATTTTGTCTTTCAATAACTTGTTCAATTTTTCCTCTCTTTGCGCTTAAATCTCCAATTACCTCCCCAAAATATTCAGCAGGAACGGTTACTTCAACCTTCATTATTGGTTCTAGTAAAACAGGCTTTGCTTTTTTCGCTGCCTCTTGAAGAGCTATTGAGGCTGCAATTTTGAAGGCAAACTCTGAAGAATCAACCTCATGGAAAGAACCATCAAAAAGAGTAACTTTCAAATCAATAAGAGGATAGCCAGCCAATACTCCTTTTTCCATTGCTTCTTTTACTCCTTTTTCAACAGCTGGAATAAACTCTTGTGGAATTATTCCTCCTTTTATTGCATCGACAAACTCAAAACCTGAACCTCTTTCTTTCGGTTCAACTCTTATAATAACATGCCCATATTGCCCTCTACCTCCAGATTGTCTAATATATTTCCCTTCTGCTTCAGCTATTCCTTTTATTGTTTCTTTGTAAGCTACTTGGGGTTTCCCTAAATTTCCCTCAACTTTGAATTCTCTTTTTAATCTATCAGTAATTATTTCCAAATGCAACTCTCCCATTCCAGAAATTATTGTTTCTCCTGTTTCTTCATCGACTTTAAATTTAAATGTCGGGTCTTCGTCGGTTAATTTTTTCAAACCAATTGTTAGTTTTTCTTGATCTGCTTTTGATTTTGGCTCAATTCTAATTGAAATCACGGGCTCTGGGAAAGTAATTTTTTCTAAAACAATTGGATTAGCTTCATCACAAAGTGTATGACCAGTGGAAGTATTTTTCAATCCAACTGTGGCTAAAATATCTCCAGCAAAAGCTTCTTCTACTTCTTCTCGATCTGCTGCATGCATTCTTAAAATTCTTCCAATTCTTTCTTTCTCTCCAGTTGTAGTATTTAAAACATAAGATCCTCTTTTTAATGTTCCAGAATAAACTCTAAAAAATGTTAAGGTTCCAACATAAGGATCAGTTTGAATTTTAAAAGCTAAGGCTGAGAAAGGTTCGTCATCTGATGGCTTTCTTTCAATAATTTCTCCTGTTCTTGGATCGGTTCCTTTAATTGCTTTTAAATCAGCTGGAGATGGTAGATAATAAATAATTGCATCTAATAAAGGCAAAACCCCAATTCTTTTAAAAAGAGAGCCAAACAAAACTGGAAAAATTTTACATTTAATCACTGCTCCTCTTAAAGCTTTCCTCAATTCATCAATGGAAATTTCTTGATGGGATAAATATTTTTCCAACAATAAATCGTCTTCGGCAACAATTCTTTCAACTAACTTTTCTCTCCATTCTTGAGCTAAGTCTTTAAGTTCGTTTGGAATTTCAAATTCTTTTTGTATTTCACCTTCTTTTCCTTCAAATTTCAACATTTTCATTGTCAACAAGTCAATTAATCCTTCAAAAGAACTTTCTTGACCAACTGGTAATTGAATCGGAAAAGCGTTTGGAGAAAGTCTTTTCCAAATTGACTCTAAATTCATTTGAAAATCTGCTCCTACTTTATCCATTTTATTTACAAAACAAAGACGGGGCACTGAAAAGTTATCAGCTTGACGCCAAACGGTTTCAGATTGAGATTGAACACCAGCTGATCCATCAAAAACCACTATTGCTCCATCCAAAACCCTCAAAGATCTTTGAACTTCAGCTGTGAAATCAATGTGTCCTGGAGTATCAATAATGTTTATTTGATACTCTTCTCTTTTTGAATCTATAGGATAAGTGGGTGTCCAATAACAAGAAGTAGCTGCAGCCATAATTGTTAATCCTCTTTCTCTCTCTTGAATCATCCAATCCAAAGGTGTAGTACCCTTTTCTAAAGTACCAATTTTGTGAACTCTTCCAGTATAATATAAAACACAGGTAGTTGTTGTAGTTTTACCTGCTGAAATGTGGGCAATAAATCCAATATTTCTATATCTTTCAATTGGATATTTTCTGGGCATAAAGAAAATTTAAAAGGCAAAATGGGCAAAAGCTTTATTAGCTTCTGCCATTTTATGGGTATCTTCTTTTTTCTTTATTGCTGCTCCTGTATTGTTTGCTGCATTTATTAATTCTTCGGCTAATTTTTCTTTCATTGCTTTTCCCTTCCTACTTCTTGCCACTTCTAAAATCCATCGCATTGCCAAAAATTGACCTCTCTCTAATGGAACTTCTCTTGGAACTTGATAGGTAGCACCTCCAATTCTCATTGGTCTAACTTCCAACAAAGGTCTAACATTCTCTATGGCTCTTTCAAAAACTTCAAGTGGATCTTTTTTTGTTTTTTCTTTTATGATTTCAAATGCTTGATAAACAATTTTTCTTGCCTTTTCTTTTTTCCCTCTTCTCATTACATGATTGATAAATTTTGAAACCAAAATACTATTGTAAAGGGGGTCTGGAGGAATAATTCTTTTTACCTTCTTTTTCCTTCTCATTGTTTTTCTCTCTTTGTTCCATACTTTGACCTTTCTTGCTTTCTTCCTTCAACCCCTGCTGCATCTAAAGTTCCTCTTACAATGTGATATTTTACTCCTGGCAAATCTTTAACCCTTCCTCCCCTTACTAAAACAATCGAATGTTCTTGTAAGTTATGCCCTTCTCCTGGAATATAAGCTGTAATTTCTGCTCCATTAGTCAATCTTACCCTAGCCACCTTTCTTAAGGCAGAGTTTGGTTTTTTGGGAGTCATCGTGAAAACTTTCAAGCATATCCCTCTTTTGAAAGGAGATGGATAGTTAACTGGTTTATTTTTCAATCTGTTAAACCCAAAAAGCAGTGCTTTTGATTGTGAATATTTTGGAACTTTTTTCCTTCCTTTTTTAATTAATTGATGAATTGTTGGCATAAAAAATAATTTATCAAAATTTATTTGAATGTCAAGCGTTCAAAAATAAAAAACAAAAAAACCTGCAATTCCTATCATTACTATCCAGGCTAAAGCTGACCAATTTATCACTTTTAACCCATCTAAGGGAGGAAAGGGTAAAAGATTAAAAAATGCTAACCAAGAATTTATGTAAAAACCATGAGAAATAATTCGAGAAAGCAAAACATTTTCAAATTTAAAAAAATGACCCAAAGCCAAAAATAAAAAAGCTAAAATTAAATTTGAAAAAGGACCCGAAGCTGCAATTTTTCCATTTTCTCTTTCTGAAATAAAACCAAAAATAAAAACAGCGCCAGGAGCAGCGAAAATAAAACCAGAAAAACTAAAAAGGAGTGCCAAAATTAATCCAAGATCAAATTTTCTAAATTCTGCCCAACAATTATATTTTTGAGCCAAAATTTTGTGGAAAATTTCATGGACTAAAAAAGCAATTCCAACACTCAAACTAGAAACTAAAAGATTTTCTGAAAAGTTAAAAAATCCATAAGGAGTTCTACTCAAAACTATTGCAAAAGAAATGGAAATTACAGCCCATGCCCACAAAAGATCAACTAATTCTTTTTCTGAAAAACTAATTCTCATTGATTTTTTATTTTTCTTATGATAACATTTTTTATATGCCAAAACAATGTGAGATTTGTCAAAAAAAATCTAAAATAGTTTTTAAAAGGAAAAAGCTTAGAGGAAAATATAATCCCACTGGAAAAAGAAGGCAAAAACCAAATTTGCAATGGGTTAAACTCCCCTCTGGAAAAAGAATTTTAGCTTGCACAAAGTGTAGAAAACTTTTGTTAAAAGGGAAAATAGAAATCGGAGTGTAGGATAACGGTAGTCCGCATCCTTGGGGTGGATGTAGTCCGGGTTCAATTCCCGGCACTCCGACAAATTTAAAAGGGCCCTGCCTCATTTCTAGAGATTCATGGAAAAGAACAAAAGTGGGTGTCGAAGTCTACTCCCTCAGGAGTAGAATCATTTCCGACTCCCATAGAAAGCTTTTGTCCCAGAATCCTAGAAAGGGCAGGGCCCAATTTTATTTTAGTTCTTTTCAAAAGTGGTTGTCAAGTATGAAAAACTATTTTGTCATAAATTCCTTTCCATAAAATCCGAAAACCAAATAACAAAGAGAGACGTAGAGAAATTATAAGCAATTTTTCTTGTTCTAGTTTATTATTCTCTTTTTATTTTGGGGTAAAAATTGGTAAAGAAAGAACCTCTACCTTAGTATTCAGCTTTTTTACTTCCCCGTCAACGCTTTTAAGCTCTATATTAAGAAAATATTCTCCCGGCAAAGCATTAAAAGGAACTCTCCAATGTCCTTCCCATTGATAAACATTTCTACCTTTTGGAAAAGTTCTTACAACTTCTATTTCCTGTTCAAGTGTAGAATTACTCATTTTTCCTGTTATTTGAGCGATTTTAGGAAAGTCGCAATCTTCTATCCAAAAAATAAAAAGTAAAGTTTCTCCTGGAAAGATAGCAGACGGAATTAAAATTAATCCTTCAACAAATCGAGGACATTCTTGTTCTAGATTTTTCAATACAAAAACCTTATTTCTTTCACCAAATAAAGAATAGTATTCAAAGGGTAAACGAGACATCTCTTCAATTAACTTTGTTGAAGGGTTTTGAATTTCAACTAGGTTGGCTTTTTCTTCTTTTTTTATTTCAATAAAGGGTTGGGTTGTTTTTTCTTTTTTAATTTTTTCTACTTTTTCAATTAAAAAAATGACAAAGAAAGAGCTAATCAAGAAAATAATTCCAAAAAGAAAAATTTTAGTAAATCTCTTTTTAAATTCTGAACTTGTTGGCAAAATTAAAGGCATAATTACTTATAAAAGCATATTATAAAAGCATATTATAATGGACAATAACTAAAATAAAGACACCCCTCCCAATCACTAGGACATTGAAGCGCGGGAGCACAGGAGCCACTTGATACATACCTTTGATATACTAAAAGCTTGCAAGCGCTAGATTTACATTTATCAGGCGGATCGCAGTCACACCTAATTTGCGCCTGTTTTTTGTAGACATAATAACCCAATCCCCATGGCCCTGGGACGCAACACTCACCGTAATCTTGGTATTTACAATCACACTTGCATACAGTGCAACAATCTACTGGTTCTGGTGTAGGAGTTGGTGTTCTGGTAGGAGTAGGTGTTGGTGTGCTAGTAGGAGTTGGTGTTGGAGTGGGAGTTGCAGTGGGGGTTGGAGTGGGAGTTGGAGTGGGAGTTCTAGTTGGAGTTGGTGTTGGTGTTGGAGTTGGAGTTGGAGTTCTGGTGGGGGTGGGTGTTGGGGTTCGAGTAGGGGTGGGGGTAGGGGTGGGTGTTACCGTAGTAGGACAAGTTAAAGTTTTTCCTAAACAATTGTTTGTTTCATTGGATTCATCAACCATGTTGTTGTAATTGTCAGCACAAACTCGAAGATTATAAGTTTGACCTGAAGTACATTGCCAAGTAAATTTTCCTGTTCTTTG
>CAZGXQ010000005.1:0-8213 GCA_964530195.1 uncultured Candidatus Saccharibacteria bacterium
CAACGAGGGTAGGGTTTCAAACACCTTTTAGTAATATAACTTTAGACTTGAAACCCTCTCCGGTTTTTAAAAACCTGCCGGTAATCATTGGTGGGAAACCCCAAGATAAAACCTACGGTGAATTTGAAGAAGAAATGAAGATTTTTAACAAAGCACTCTATGAAGTTTATATGGAGGGGGATGCAAAAGGAAGGCCATTTCACTTTCCAATTCCAACGATTAACATCACTAAGGATTTTCCCTGGGAAGAGCCAGCTTTCGATGGAATTTTTGAAGCTTCGGCAAAGTACGGAACTAATTACTTTGCAAATTATATAAACTCTGAAATGAAACCTGAAGATGTCAGGTCAATGTGTTGTAGATTACGTCTCGATCTTACAGAACTTTACAATCGAGGTGGTGGAGGGCTTTTTGGAGCAGGGTCAAAAACTGGCTGTTATGATGAAAAAACTGAAATTTTGACTGAAGAAGGTTGGAAGTTGTTTAAAGATTTAACCTTAAATGATAGAGTGTTTACTCTAACAAAAGATAATAGAATTGAACTTCATCATCCAATAAAGCTTTTTGAATACGAGTATGAAGGAGAAATGATTTCTTTCAAATCAAGAGTTTTCGATTTATTGGTCACACCTAACCATCGAATGATTGTTGATCATAAATACAAAAATAAAAGAATGTTTGTAGAGGCCAAAGATTTTAAACCCTACCAACATTATATCCCCAAGGGAGGAATTTGGGAGGGAGAGGAAAAAGAATGGTTTATTCTGCCTCCAGTGGTTATTTTACGAGGTGCAGGTCCACAATCGAAATTTTCTGAAAAAGAAATCGAAACTATCAAACAATTAAAGAAGGAAGGAAAAACTATTTATCAAATAGCTCAAGATTTCAATTGCAATCCAGTTACTATTTTTAACGTTTGTACTAAAGAAAATTATGGAAATCGGGAAAGAGTGAAAATAAGATATGAAACTCCGCCCCTGAAAATAAAAATGGACGATTGGTTAAAATTCTTTGGCTTTTGGTTGGCGGAAGGTTCTACTGATAATGAAAAAAATGCGCTTGAGCATGGCTACAGAGTAGTGATTTCTCAAAAAAATAAAGAAAAGAGGCAGGAAATAAAAGAAGTTTTAAATTGTTTACCGTTTAATTATTATGAAGAAAAAGATACTTTAGTAATTTGCAACAAACAACTTTGGAGTTATTTGAGGCAATTTGGTAACAAATACACAAAATTTATTCCAAAAGAAATCAAAAATTTGAGTAAAAGACAATTGAAGATTTTATTCGATTGGATGGTAAAAGGCGACGGCCACATAAGAAAAACTAATGGCCAAATAAATTATTGGACCTCTTCCAAAAGATTAGCGGATGATCTACAAGAAATAATTCTAAAATTAGGCTGGAATGCTACCATAAGAGAAATAAAGAAAAAAGTCGCTCAAATTAAAGGAAGAAAGGTAAAAACAAAAATTGTTTACCAAATTGGCATTCATCAAAAAACAAAGCATTTTACTTTTTGCCATAAAGAAAAAATTAAAGAACAAATTAGAACAATTTATTATAAGGGAAAAGTCTATTGTTGTGAAGTTCCAAACCACACTGTTTTTGTAAGAAGAAATGGTAAAGCCACTTGGTGTGGAAATTCAATTGGCGTAGTAACCATTAATTTGCCAAGAATCGGATATTTATCAAAAACAAAGAAAGAATTTTTTGAAAGGTTGGCAAAAGTGATGGATTTGGCAAAGGAAAGTTTGGAAATTAAAAGAAAAGTTTTGGAAAATTACATTGAAAAAGGACTTTATCCTTATTCAAGATATTATTTGCAAGACATAAAGAAAATTAGAGGAAAGTATTGGGCAAATCACTTTTCAACTATTGGTCTTGTTGGAATGAATGAATGCCTACTCAACTTTATGGGAGAAAATATCGCCTCAAAGAGAGGAAGAAAATTTGCTTTGGAGGTTTTAGATTTTATGAGAGAAAGGTTAGTGAAATATCAAAAGGAAAGTGGAAATATTTATAACCTTGAAGCTACTCCGGCAGAATCAACAGCGTACAGATTGGCATTAAAAGATAAAGAAAGGTATCCAGACATTATTACTGCTGGAACAAAAAAAGTGCCATATTACACGAATTCAACTCAACTTCCAGTCAATTACACTGACGATGTTTTTGAAGCTTTAAAACTTCAAGATGATCTGCAGTGCAAATACAGCGGAGGAACGGTTTTGCATATCCTTTTGGGTGAAAGAATGCAAAGCGGAGAAGGGGTAAAAAGACTTGTTAGAAAAGTTTTTGAGAATTTCAAGCTTCCTTACATTACCATCACTCCAACTTTCTCAATTTGTCCTGTTCACGGTTACATTTCAGGGGAACACTTTTTCTGCCCAAAATGTACAATAAAACAACCTTGCGAAGTTTACTCAAGAATTGTTGGATATTACAGACCAGTGCAACAATGGAATTTAGGGAAACAACAAGAATTTAAGCAAAGAAAAGAATTCAAAATTAAAGAAGGATGATTTAATTTTTGCTGATATTAAAACTTAAAAAATCTACATTTTTGAAACTTTCACCAAAAAGAGAGAATTTACTTAATGACCCCATCGAAAATTTTGTTGTATTTTTGTCTTTCTTTTATTTTTGGAATTTTTTTAAGTTCTTTTTTTCCTAATTCTCAACTTTTTCTTTTTATTTTAATTTTAGCCCTAATCTTTCTTTTACTTTCTCCAATTTTTCACTCTTTCTTAATTTTTAGTTTTTGTTTTTTATTTTCTCTTTTTGGGATTTGGCGCCATCAATCAGTTTTGCAAAAGATTAAGGAAGACCCGCTAACAAAATTAAATGATTCAAAAAAAGAAATTGTTCTTGTTGGTTTTGTTTCTGAGGAGCCAGAATTCACTCAAAGAACTCAAAGATTAACAATAAAAGTTGAAAAAATTTTTCTAAAAGGCGAAAAACCTCTTTCTTCCCAGGGCAAAGTTCTTTTGGTAACAAAAAGATATCCAGAATATTCTTTTGGAGACAAAATTAAAGTTTTTGGACAACCTCAAAATCCAAGGGAAGATCTTGAAGGTTTTGACTATAGAGAATATCTTCAAAAAGATGGAATTTATTCTTTAATAAATTTTCCAAAAATTGAATTAATAAAAGAAAAAAATTATCAATCTTTTACCTGGCTAATTTATGGCAAAATTTTACAATTTAAAGGAAAACTGAGAGAAAGTTTAAATCAAATTTTCCCTCTTCCTCATAGCTCAATTTTAAATGCGATGCTTCTTGGAGACAAAAGGCAAATTCCAAATGAATGGAAAGAAAAATTAAACATTGCAGGTCTTCGTCACATTGTTGTTGTATCTGGTCTTCATATAACAATTTTGACAGCAATTTTATTGAATGTATTTTTAGCTTTTGGTTTTTGGCGTCAGCAAGCGATTATCGCTTCTTTAATTTTTATCATATTGCTTGTTGCTTTAACTGGGTTTCAGCCCTCGACTATTCGTGCAGCAATTATGGGAGGAGTTTTTCTCTTAGCTCAATATTTTGGAAGAATGAATACATCATCAAGATCAATTGTTTTTGCAGCTTCAATAATGTTATTTCAAAATCCCTTAATTTTAAAATCGGATTTAGGATTTCAACTTTCTTTTTTAGCTACATTAGGAATTGTTTTTCTTTGTCCAATTTTAGAAGAGTTTTTAAAGAAGATTCCAACCCTTTTTCAGTCAAGGAACATTTTGGCAATGACCATTTCAGCTCAAATTTTTACTTTACCACTTTTAGTTTATAATTTTGGTTACTTTTCTTTAGTTTCGCCACTAACTAATGTTTTAGTTTTACCCTTTTTACCCTGGATTTTGGGTCTGGGTTTTCTCTCTGGCATTTTTGGAATTTTTTCTCAATTTTTAGCCCAAATTTTTTCTCTTTTTTGTTGGGTTTTTCTAACTTATGTTTTAAAGATTGTTGAATTTTTCTCTCAATCTTGGGCATTTAAAACATTTAAAATTTCTTGGATTTGGTTAATAATTTCTTACTTTCTTTTAGGTTTAATTACTTGGCGCCTTAACGAAAAAAAGAGGCTAAAATTTTTGCAATATTAAAAATGATATAATTGAATAATGTCAGAAAAAGCTTGGATCATTTCTGTGAGTATGGGTTATGGTCATCAAAGAACTGCCCATTCCTTAAGATTTCTTGGCGAAATTATTAATGCAAATGATTATTTTGGAATTCCAGAAAGGGACAAAATTATTTGGGAGAAAACAAGAAATTTTTATGAATTAGTTTCCAATTTTTATCGCTTTCCCGTTTTTGGCAAATTAGTATTTAAGATTTTTGATCGATTTCAAAGAATTTTAAAATTTTATCCAAAAAGAGATTTGTCCAAACCAAATTTTACTTTAAAAAGCATTTATTCTCTTTTCAAAAAGGGATGGTGCAAGCATTTAATTGAAAGTTTAAAAGTAAAAAATCCAAACTTACCAATTATTTCAACCTTTTTTACTCCAGCTTTTGCCGCTGAGTTTTTTAAATATCCAGGAGAAATTTTTTGTGTTGTTTGCGATGCTGATATTTCTAGAACCTGGGCACCCCTAAATCCAAAAGAAAGCAAAATTAAGTATTTTGCCCCAACCAAAAGGGTAGTTGAAAGATTAAAACTTTATGGAGTAAAAGAAGAGAATATTTTTTTCACTGGTTATCCCTTACCATTAGAAAACTTAGGTAAAAATTTGGAAATTTTAAAAGAAGATGTAAAAAATCGACTTTTAAATTTGGATCCAAAAAGAAAGTACTTTGAAAAATACAAAAGCTTAATTAATGAAAATTTGGGAAAATTGCCAGAAAAATCCGATCATTTATTAACTATAATGTTTTCAGTAGGAGGAGCTGGAGCTCAAAAAGAAATTGCCCAAAAAATTCTTAAAAGATTGAAAGCAAAAATAAAAAAAGGAGAAATTAAATTGATTTTGTCAGCAGGAATAAAAAAAGAAGTTAAAAATTATTTTGAAAGAATTGTTGATAAATTGGGGCTGAAAGAAAATTTAAAAAGAGAAATTGAAATAATTTTTGAAAATAAAATTGAAGATTATTTTGAAAAATTCAATTTAGCTTTAAGGAAAACAGATATTTTGTGGACAAAACCTTCCGAACTTTCCTTTTATTCAGCTTTGGGCATTCCAATTTTAATTTCTCCTCCTATTGGTTCTCAAGAAGAATTTAATATGAGGTATCTTTTAAAATCTGGTTTTGGAATTTTCCAGGAAAATCCAGATTATATAGAAGAGTGGCTTTTTGATTGGTTAAATCAAGGATATTTAGCTGAAGCAGCCATGCAGGGATTTATTGAAGGAGAAAAATTGGGAATTTTTAAAATTGAAAAAATAATTTCAGAATGCACTATTAGTTAGTTTTGGTTTGGCAATTTATGTCTCCAAAAGCAAAAAAAATATTTAAAATTTTATTCTTAACTTTTTTTGCAATTTTTCTTCTTTTGTTTTTCTTTCTTTTTGTTGGAGAAAAGAAACCAGCAGAAAAAATTGAGTGGGGGGTTGTTTTTTCCCAAAAACATGCTCAACTTTTAGGATTGGATTGGAGAGAAAATTATTTGGCAATTTTGGATGACTTGAAAGCAAGAAATTTAAAAATTATTACCCATTGGGACCTGTTAGAACCACAAAAAAACGAATTTTTCTTTGAGGATTTGGATTGGAAGATAAAAGAGGCAGAAAAAAGAGATGCAAAAATAATTTTGGTTATTGGAATAAAAACTGGAAGATGGCCAGAATGCCATATACCAAAGTGGATAACTCAAAACTCAAAAGCCAAATCTCAAAACTACGAGGAGGAACTTTTAAAATTCCTTAAAGTAGTTGTTGAGCGGTACAAAAACTCAAAAGCAATTTTGGCTTGGCAAGTAGAAAACGAACCCTTTTTTCCTTTTGGCGAATGTCCAAAAATCAAAAAGGGATTTGTAAAAAAAGAAATTTTGTTAATAAAATCTTTAGATAAAAGACCTATAATTTTTGGAGATAGTGGAGAGTTTTCTTTTTGGTTTGAGGCAGCAAGATTAGGAGATATTGTAAGTAGCACTTTGCATCGTAGGGTCTATTTTCGAGAATTTAAAAAATATATTACTTATCCTTTTTCACCAGCTTATTATTGGAGAAAAGCAAAACTTATTGAAGGCATTTTCAAAAAGAAAGTAATAATTGGAGAACTTCAAGCAGAACCCTGGTGCAAAAACTTACTTTACAATTGCGATTTAAAAGAACAAAAAATTACAATGGATATTGAAAAATTTAAAGAGAATATAAATTTTGCTAAAAAAACTGGAATTGATACAATTTATCTTTGGGGAGTTGAGTGGTGGTACTGGTTAAAAGAAAAGGGAGATGAAACTATTTTAATTGAAGCTAAAAAATTATTTCAATAAAATACAATGGAAGCCACTTTTTTTGATAAATTAATTGGAGTCTCGTTTTCTTTTCTTGAAACTTTAATTTTTGGCTTTACAGCCTACTTTGTAATTTCAAAAAAGAAAAAAATTGAGTTACCAGTTATTTTTTTATTTAGCTTTTGGGTTTTTACTGCAATCAGTTTTTTTGCCATCTTTGTTATGCTTTTAAGTTATCATTTTTTGGACATGCCACTAGAAAAAGCCTATTTTTTTATTGTAATAGCTTGGACATCAATTGGCGCCTCGCTCTTTTCTATTTTCCTTTTTCTTTTATCCAAAATCTCTACCACAATTTGGGCAAAAATACCCTCAGCTTTTCTTTTTGCTTTTTTGATTATTTTTCTTTTGTTTTTTTATTTTAAAGATGCGAAGATTGGAGTGAAAATGAACGACCCCTGGGTTTATTCTCCATTTGAAAAAATTGGGATTTACTCTTTAATAGGCGTTATTTTGATTTGCCTTCTTACATTTTTATTAATAATTAAAGAAGAGTTTAAAAAGAAAAAAATTACTTGGCACAACCTTTCCCTGCTTTATAATTACTTTGCCCTTTTTATTTACGGAATCATCTCTTTTATTAGAAGTTTCTACTTTTTCCCAAGACCTATCATAATAGAAATATTTTACTTTTTGATTCCTTATTTAGCTTATTTAGCTCGCAAAGAAGAGTTAAAAGAGAGGGATGAATTTTTATTAAAAAATAAGAATTGATATAATCTATTTGTAGGAATTAACAGCAAGAGTTAATTTAAAGAGATGGAGGTTGCTTATTTTGATAAAATAAATAGAGTTGTTCTTCCCTTTTTTCAAACATTAATTTTTAGCTTTACTGCTTACTTTATTATTTCAAAAAGGAAAAAAGTTACTTTACAAGAGATTTTATTGTTTTGTTTTTGGCTAGTTGCTGCAATTATCTTTTTTCTTCTTTTTTTAATGCTTTTTCTTTATCACTTTTTTAGCTTTCCTTTAGAGTTTACTTATTTTTTTCTTCTTTTAATTTGGTTTTTTCGGTCAATCTTGGTGTTTCTTGCGTTTCTCTTTTTTCTATCCAAGATTTCGCTTAATAATTTAATAAAAATAATTCTAGCTTCTCTTTTTGGAGGTTTAATTTTTTTTGCTTTCTTTTCTTATTTCAAGACAGGACAAGTTTGTATAAAATTGGGCGATCCCTATTTTTGTTCTCCATTTGAAAAAGAAGGTATGTTTTTTCTTTTAATTATTATTTTTCTCAATTTCCTTTTCTTTTCCTGGGCAATTAGAACAGATATTTTAAAAAAGAACATTACTTGGGAGAATTTTTCTTTAGTTTATCATTACTTTGCTTTCTTTCTCTTTTTATTTTTTCATTTCGCTAGAATTTTGTATTTTTTCTATTTTTTCCCTCGCCCACCAATAATGGACTTGTTTTACTTTTTAATTCCTTATTTGGTTTATTTAGCCAAAAAAGAAGAATTAAAAATAAAACATGAAAAGAGTTAGCATTTTTTGGAAAATATTAGCTCTTGTTTTGGGAACTGTTTTAATTTCTAACTTAATTTTAGCTTATATTGTTTATCGAGGTTACGAAACGATAGTTTCTGAAGCAAGATCTTATTTGCCACAAGATATTTTGCAACAAACTCTGGTTAATCTCTCAAATAGTTGGATAATTGTTTTTTCAACAATTATTTTTATTTTAGGGGTTTCTACTCTTTTGGTAATTTTAATTGCTCGAGGAATTTTGCTTCCTCTTTTTGATCTTTTAGAAGTTGTTTCT
>CAZGXQ010000006.1:0-6404 GCA_964530195.1 uncultured Candidatus Saccharibacteria bacterium
CTCTTTTTGGTGAAGTTGAAATTTCTGGATCAAAAAATGAAGCTGGACCAATTTTGGCTGGAACTATTTTAGCAAAAGGATATTGCGAAATTGATAATTTACCAAAAATTACAGACATTTTAGATCAGATTGAAATTTTAAAAAAAATGGGGGCAAAGGTTGAGTGGATTGGTGAAAGAAAAGTTAAAATCTCAACTGAAAACATTAATCCAGAAAAAATTCCTTTTGACCTTTTTGAAAAAATGAGAATTTCGGTTTTATTTTTTGGACCGCTTTTGACAAGGTTTTCAAAAATTAAAGTTCCAAGACCTGGAGGAGATAGAATAGGTTTGAGACCAATTTCTACTCATTTGGAAGCTTTTGAGGAATTGGGAATAAAAGTAAGTCAAAAAAATGATTTTTATATTTTAGAAGCTCCCAAAAAAATTAAAAAAAGAAAAATAGTTTTGAAAGAGTTTTCAGTTACTGCAACTGAAAATTTAATGCTTTATTTTGCAAAAAAAGAAGGGAAATTCAAAATTGAAACAGCAGCTGCTGAACCCCATGTTCAAAATTTGGGAAAATTTTTAGAAAAAATGGGAGCAAAAATTGAGGGGCTGGGAACGCATTCTTTGGTAATTGAAGGGAAAAAGGAACTCTTGGGAACTGAGTTTTCAATCTCTCCAGACCCAATTGAAACTGGAACTTTTTTAATTGCCCTTGCTATCACTCAGGGAGAAGGATTAATTAAAACAAAAGATTTTGAAAGCTTAACTTTCTTTTTAGAAAAAATGAAAGAAATTGGAGTGAAATTTAAATTAGAAAAAGATGGAATTTTGGTAAAAAAGAGTAAAAATTTTAAAGCTACTAAAATTCAAACTCTCCCCCATCCTGGATTTCCAACTGATTTGCAACCTCAAACTTGTGTTTTACTAACTCAAGCTAAAGGAAAAAGTTTGATCCATGAAACTCTTTATGAAAACAGATTTCAGCACTTACATGAGTTAAGAAAAATGGGAGCTGATATTGAAATTACAGATCCTCATCGAGCTTTAATTTTTGGAAAAACTCCTTTGTTTGGAACGAAAGTGAATAGTTCAGATATTAGATCTGGGGCTTCTTTGGTTTTGGCAGGATTGATCGCAAAAGGACAAACAATTGTTGAAAACATTTCTCAAATTGACCGGGGTTACGAAAAATTAGAGGAAAAATTGAAAAAACTGGGAGCTAAAATTGAGAGAGTTTAAAAAATTCTTTTTCAAAAGTTGGCTTTTTTACTTTATAAAAAATTCCAATTGGAATTTTACCATCATTTTTATAATCCCACTCTTTAATCTTTTCTAGTGCCTTTTCTTTTGATTCCAAATCTTGATTTTCAAGTACATAAACTCTTTCTTTAAAAAAGCTTGTTTGATCAAAAAATGTAATGCAAGGTTGCAAAATCTCCAAAAAAGCAAAACCTTCGTGTAAAATTGCTTCTTTGATCATCTTTTTTAAATGCTCAAAATTTCCAGTAAAAGTTCTTGCTACAAAAGTTGCGCCTGCTGAAAAAACAAGCTCTAAAGGATTGAAAGGTTCTTCAATAGATCCTTTTGGAGTGGAACTGCCTTTAAATCCTTTTGGAGAAGTTGCGGTAAATTGAGAAACAGTTAAAGCAAAATTTCTGTTGTCGTGAACAAAAACTTTAATATCTGAATTTCTTTTTGCAGCAAAAATTAAATGCTCAATTCCTTCACTGTAACAATCTCCATCTCCGACAAAGCAAATCACTTTTAATTTTGGATTGGCTAATTTTATTCCCTGAGCAGTAGCAATTGCCCTTCCATGTAAAGCATAAAAACTATTTAAATTCAAATAATCAAAAATTTTTCCATGGCATCCAATTCCAGTTAAAAAAACAATTTCTTTTTTATTTTGTCCTTCTTTTTCAAGCTCAAAAACAACATCTTGAAAAGCTTTCAAAATCAAAAAGTTTGAACATCCAGGACACCAGGTAATTTTTGCGCTTGTTTGGTATTTCATAGTTTTTTGAATTTTTCTTTTAGTTCATCCACAAAAAATGGTCTTCCAGTATATTTTAAAATTGACTGAGCCAAAATTCCAAATTTTTTCAAATAGTTTGCAAGCTGTCCAGTTGAATTCATTTCCAAAGTGAAAATTTTTTTAACTCCTTTTAATTCTTTTTTTACACTTTTTTCTGGAAAAGGCTGCAAAATCCAGGGAAAAATTACTTTAAAATTAAATTCTTTTGCTAGTTCAATAGCACTGCCCTTGCAAACTCCAAGCGGAAAGATTGCCACTTTTGCTGATTTTTTTCCAAAAACCTCAATGCCTCCTAATTTTTCTACTTCTTTTTCCATTTGCTCAAATTTTCTTTTTCTTTTTTCTTGCATTTTTTGAGCTATTATTTCATTATCTGTTGTAATTCCTGATTCATCATGTTCATAAGAGTTTGCCTTAACAATAAAATCAGATCCTGGAAAAGCCAAGGGCGAAATTCCATCTTTTGTTATTTTGTATCTTTGATAGTTTTTTCCAGCAAACAGTTTTGGCTTTTTAATTTTTAGTTTTTTTAAAATTTTTGAATCAACAGAAAAAGTGTTTTCCGAAACATCTTTATCCAAAAGCAAAATAACTGGAGTTTGATATTGCCATGCCAAATTTAAGCCCAAATTTCCCAAAAATAGAGCATCTTTTGCATTTCCTGCTTGCAAAACAAATTTCACAATATCTCCATGTCCTGCTCCCAAAACAAAATTTAAATCAGCTTGCAAGTTATAAGTTGGCATTCCAGTAGAGGGTCCTGCTCTTTGGGATTCAACAATTAAAATTGGAGTTTCAGTTTGGCAAGCTAAACTCAAAGCTTCAACCATTAAAGCAAAACCTCCACCAGAAGTACCAATTGCTGATCTTTTTCCAGCAAAAGCAGAACCAATTGCCATATTAATTGCTGCAATTTCACTTTCTGGCTGAAAAGTTTTAACTTTCAATTCATCTTCTTTTTGAGCTAAAAAATTTAAAATTGAAGTTGAGGGGGTCATTGGATAAGCAAAATAAAGCTCAAGCCCTGCCCTTGCCATTCCCAAAGCACAAGCTTCATTTCCTGTTAAAAGAAGAAAACTTGTCAGAGGTCTGACCTCTGCCACTTTAGTTTGAGATTCTAAAGATTGATAAACTCTTTTTGCAATTTTTAAGTTAAGATCAATTCCCTTTTTAATTTTTTCTTTTAAAACGTTTTCTAAAATTTCAAATGGAATTCCAAAGCACCTGACTAAAGCTGAAATAAAAACTGTATTTACCATCTGAGGAATTCCGCCTTCTTCTTTGACAATTTTGTCTGCAAAAATTCCAACTCCTTTTCTGTGCTCTATTCTATCTGCATTAAAAATTAAAAAGCCTTCTCTTTTTAGCCTTTTTTGATGCAAAGAAATTGTATTTTTGTCCAAAGCAATTAAAACATCAATTTCTTTTTTTCTTGCTTCTCTTTTTTCGGTGGCTACTCTAATTTCAGAAAAATTGTGCCCTCCTCTAATTAAAGACTGGTAGTCCTCATAAACATAAACAAAATACCCAAGTTTGTTGAATAAATTAGCAATCAAATTTCCAGCTAATCTGGTTCCTTGACCTGCTTCCCCGCCAATTAAAATTGAAAAATCTTTTTCCATAAAGCTAATAAAAATAGTTTAGCACAAAAAATAAAAACTTGACAAGGTTTAAAATTGAGAATATCCTTAAGGAGGGGGTGATATCAAATGCAGAGCACCTTAAAAAGGGACCCTGAAACTTGGGAGACGCTGGACGGTGCTAGTAACCATCGTAAGTTTTTGCTCAAAATTAGAGATAAGGCAGGAGCTGAAAAAGGTAAAAGAAAAAAGCCTATACCCTATATCAATGTCGATGACTTCCTCGCTCGCGCTCCATCTGCTCACAAGGAAGTAGTAAGGCTTTTGCTCGCCGCAATGTTTCGAAACAAACGCGATCATAACTTGTGGTTTGTAGTTGAGAAGGGAAACCTCAAACTCCGGGCCGGTCTTTACGATGGAATCAAAGATAAAGTCCGTGCCCCTGTTCCTGACAACATTACAGAAAGTTATGCTGAGTTGCCTTTATATCTTGAATTTGTTGAAAATGAAAAAATCAAAAACATCTTCTTCATTAAGATTCAAGACGGCACTCTTTATCTCTTAAAAGGGGAAGAACAAAGTTTTAACGAGGCTCTGCGGGCTTTAGGGATAAGTTAGGAGGTGAAAATGAAAACAAAAAATAGCGTCCAGCGTCTGAGGAAAAAACGAAAACGGAAGGCCCTCCATTCAAAAAAGCTCTTTCGCTGGGGAGGGCCTTTTTATTTATAGGAAATTCAAAAAAGGTATAATTTTAAGCGGTGGTTTTATTTATATTAGCAATTAATTCATTTCTTAATTTCAGCCCTTTATCCGTAAGTTGATAATTTTTATCACAAAAACCCCTTTTTCTTAGTAATGCTTTTATCCAATTAGTCGATTTATGGTTTTCTATTAAAAATTTAACTGCTCCAACTGCTTTTAACCTTTCAAAAAAAGCTTTTCTCCGTTTAGGATAAAGAATAAAAATTTTATCTTTTAGATAAGAGAAATTTCTTAAAATCTCTAAAGCGCCAATCCTTAGACCACGTTTATTTTTATCTTCTCTCAGAGTTTTAAATTTTATTTCTGCTACCCGAAGAATATTTTCCAAAATAGGAATATCATTTTTGTTGGCCCAAATTGTAATATGCCCTCGTCTTTTAGAGGGTGCACATCCATCTCCTTCCATTACCCCGCAAATGAAATCAATAGCTAATTTTTTATTTCTTTTTGTTAAAATTATTTCAATTAAGATTTTAAGGAGTTCATTATATACATCTAATAAAATTTGCCTTCCCTCTCGGATTATTAAAGTTCCGTGTTCATTCCATTTAAAAGATGATTTGCCAGTCGGTTTTCTTATTCTAAATTTATTTACTTTTATACCAACTCTTCTTTCCCATATTTTAGCCAATTTCCTTTTAATTTCTTTGGGAGTATCTCCTTTGACATTTGTATAAGAAATCGTAAATTCGGGTTTTGAATCTTTAATTAGAAAATTATGCATTTTCAAATAATATTTTGCCTGTTCGAAAGTAGAAGCGCACATTGCCCAACTGTTTCCCTTTTTGGTTCCATCAGCAAAATAAGCTCCTAAATAAAATGCAAGATCAGAATATTGAAAATTCGGATTAATAACTGCTGGAATTTTATGTCCAAAAACAACTACTGCGTTTTCGCTAACCCAACCATAATGCATACTCCTCAATAATTGCGCACTCAAAGGAGTTAATACTTTTGTATGAGCAGTGTGTCGGGGTTTTTTCTCAATTCTAAATAAAAGTGTCTTATTTTGAAATCTTCTATCGAAAAAACAATAATATTCTATGCTTCTATTTTTCTTTTTTCTTATAGAGATTTTTGAAAATTTTTCTTGCACAATTTTATTTCCCTCAATTGCTTTTATTAAAACAATCTCGTTATCCTTAAATTTTTGCTTTTCAGCAATATCTTTTGGGAGATATATTCTGCCATCTGAACTTACTTTTGCAGAAAATCCGTCCACTCGTTTCATTTGAATTAAAACTTCCTTCCCTAATAAACCATTTTCTTTCACAATGCGTTTGGGAATATAAACCCCTAATCGATGAGAATAGAATATTATTTTAGTAAAAAAATAAATATTATTTGATAATTCAACCCGCACCCAATCATCTAAATTAAAGAAGTTCACTTTCTCTTTCGGGATACAGAAAAAACCAGTGCCCTTTTTATTACCTTTTCTAATGCGGGAAATAAATTGAACTCTCATAGTTATTTGTTAATTAAAAATCGGGATAAAACCTCAAGAGATATTTATTAATCTTTCAAAACAATTTTAATATTCATTACTCGCATGTCACGCTCTTTGCCAAATTTTTAGGAGTATCGATTTCACAATTGAGTTCCCGAGCTATGTAATAGGCAAATAAATGCAGAGGAATTACTGATAACACCGGAGTTAGCATCTCTAAGGTTTTTGGAATGTAAATCACATCATCAACAATTTTTTTAATATTTTCATTACCTTGGGTTGCTATGGCCAAAACTGGTCCTCCTCTGGCTTTTATCTCTTCGATATTAGACATCATTTTTTCATAAACTGAGTCTGAAGGACAAATGGCTACTGTCGGGAAATTTTCATCGATCAAAGCAATAGGGCCGTGTTTCATCTCTCCTGCAGGATAGCCTTCAGCATGCAAATAGGAAATTTCTTTTAATTTTAAAGCTCCTTCCAAAGCAATGGGATAATTATATTTTCTTCCCAAAAACAAAAAGTTTTTGTAGTTTTTGTATTTTTTTGCTAAATTTTCAATTTTTTCTTTTTGGTTTAAAATTTGACGA
>CAZGXQ010000007.1:0-8525 GCA_964530195.1 uncultured Candidatus Saccharibacteria bacterium
TTCATTTTTAGAAAAGCAGTTAAGATTTTTGAGGTCTTTAAAATTTTTTGTTATTAATTCAGTATAAATTTTTCCTCGAGTTATATCCAGAATAAACCTTCGGTTAAAATAAAGGTACTTTGCTAAAAAATAAAGATCCTCTAAAGAAGCCCTATTCTCGGGTGAAATTCCCGCAGGATCTTCAAAATGAGCACTTTTCATTCCTAAACTTTTTGCTTTTTTATTCATTGCTTCAATGAATTTTTCTTCTCCCAAGAATCGAGAAATAGCTTTTGCCGCTTCATTTGAGGACTCAAGCAACAAAGGATACAAGAGATCAAAACCAGTCCAGATTTCTCCTACTTTTAATCTTGGTCTTGAAGTAGAAACCAAATCACTCTTTATAATCGAAATTTCTTTCCACAAGTTAATATATTCAGTTGCCACTAAAGCAGTAATTAATTTTGTAATTGAAGCTATGGGCAATACTTCTTCTTTGTTTTTTTCTAAAAAAATAAAATTACTTTTTAAGTCAGCTGCCAAATAAGCCTTTGCTGAAATTTCAGGAGATTTAAATTGATAAGCAAAATTGTCTCCAAAAAAAGAAGAATCAAAAATTAAAATTGGAGTTCCAACCTCAACCATTTCAAATATTTCCTTTGCATCATCATTTGATAATCTAATACAACCCCCCGAAAAAGTTGAAGAAACCGGGGTTCCATCAGGAAAATATGGCCACCCATGAATATAAAAATTTCCCTGAAATAAAAGGGAATAGGGCATATAAACCCCACCCATTCTTGAAAAAGCATTTTTAATTTTTCTTTCAACTTGATAAAAACCAGTGGGAGTTTCCCAAAAAGATCCCCTTCTTCCAATACTTAAAACTTTATAAGTTTTCTTTAATTTTCCTTTCTCAAAAAATTGGAGTTCTTTATTTGAAAGGTCAACCAATAAAAAATCAACTTTTTCTTCAATTAAGGTATTTCTTGCCTGGCTGAAAAAATCATAATTTAAAAACCTATCTAAAGAAAAAGCTTGAAAATTTGGAAATTCTTTTTCCTGGTATTGAACTAAAATAAATTTGATTTTTTCAATTTTTTCTTGAAGATTAGTTTTGTGAAAGGGAAAAAACAAACCCAACAAAAAAAGAAAAACTATCAAAAACAAAAAAATTAATTTTTTGATTTTTATCATTTTATTAATTTTTCAAAATTTATCCGAAAAGTCAATTGTGATAAAATAAAAAAATGGAACCTGTTTTGGTATTAATTTCTCTTTTGAGCTATCTCTTAGGCTCAATTCCTTTTTCTTATTTGGTTGCTAAGTTTTATGGAAAAAATCTCTATCAAATTGGCTCTGGAAACATTGGAAGTGCAAATGTTTGGCGGGCAACAAAAAGGGCTGAGGCTTTAGCTTTAGCATTTTTTGGAGATTTTGGAAAGGGAATTTTGGCTTTATTTTTTGCAAAAAAACTTTTTAGTGAAAACTTATTTTTAGCTCAAACTCTTGCCGCTTTCTTTACGGTTTTGGGTCACAACTTTCCAATTTTTTTGAAATTCAAAGGAGGAAGGGGATTGGCAACATTAATGGGAATTTTAATTTATTTAAATTGGAAAATAATTCCAATTGCCCTTTTAGTTATAGCTTTTTTTATTTTTTTGACAGAAATTTTAATGAAAAAAGGAATAAAGTTGGAGAGGAGCACAAAAGAAAAGATCAAAAGATTATTCACTGTTTTTATTTCTCAAGTTTTGGGAAGAGTAATTGGGATAATCGTAGCTACGATTTTGATTTTCATTTTGTTTCCAGAAACAACAAAAATAATTTTTCCAGCCACTGTTTTAACTTTTGCAAAACACATAAAGAGAACAAAAAGTTTTTTGGAAAAAAAGCATGAAATATAAGTTTATAATTAAACCTCCACTAAAAAAAGAATTGGAGAGGGAAATTTTGAATTTTGGAAAAAAAGAAAAAGTGGAGGTTGAATTGACAGAAAAAGGGAGATTCTCTCAAAAATCAGCTAAAAATTTAGCAAAGAATGCAATTTTAAATGGTTTTGAAAGAATTATTGTTGCTGGAGGAGATGGATTATTGAACGAAACCATAAATGGAATTTTTGAAGTTAAAGAAAAAATTCCAAAAGATTTTGCCATCGGAATTATTCCCAAAGGCACTGGAAACAATTTTGCCAAATCTCTTTCAATGCCAAAAGATATAAAGAGAGCTTTTGAAGTTATAAAATCTGACAAGAAAATTTCCGTTGATGTAGGAAAAGTAAACGGCATTTATTTCATTAATTGTTTTTCTCTTGGATTTGATGCAAAGGTAAATTATTTGGCAAATGAAATAAAAGAAAAACTTCAATTTTTGCCAAAAACTTTAAGTTATTTTTTAGCAGCTATAAAGGAGATTTTTGCTGAAATTCCAAGTTATGAGGTTAAAATTGAAGGCAAAGAGATTAATTTGAAATCTGACCTATCTTTGTTAGCCATCACCAACTCTCAAGCTTATGGTTCCATTTTTAAAATCAACCCCCAGGCTTTAATTTCAGATGGAAAGTTTAATCTTTGTTTAATTTCTCCTCCAAAAAGAATAGAGGCAATAAAAATTTTATTTTTAGTTATTCAAGGAAAACATACTGGGCTCAAAAAAGTAAAAAATTACCTTTTTTCTTTACCGATTAAAATTTTTTTAAAGGAAAAAGTAATTTGGGAAATTGATGGTGAGGTTTTTCCTCCAGAAAATGAATTTGAGATTGAAGTTCTGCCAAAGGCATTGAGTTTTATTGCTAAACAATAAAATGAAAAAAACTTTTTTCCAAAAAGTTATTGAAGTTGTGAAAAAAATTAAAAAAGGAGAATTTTTAAGTTATAAAGAAGTGGCAAAAAGAGCAGGAAATGAGAAAGCTCAAAGAGCAGTAGGTAATATTTTGGCAAAAAACAAAGATCCAAAAGTTCCGTGCCACAGAGTAATAAAAAGCGACAATTTATTGGGAAATTATAAAGGTTCAAGCAAAAATATTTGGGAAAAAGCTGCCCTTTTGTTAAAAGAAGGAGCAATTGGAGTAATTCCCACAGATACAATTTATGGAATTTGTGGTTCAGCAAAAATTAAAAAAACAGTGGAAAAAATTTATAAATTGAGAAAAAGAGATCCAAAAAAACCATCAATAATTTTAATTTCTTCTTTGTCAGATTTAAAAATTTTTGGAATAAAACTTAAAAAATGGCAAAAAAATTTTTTAAATTCAATTTTGCCAGCAAAAATTTCATTTATTTTGCCCTGTCCTCACAAAAAATTTGAATTTTTACACAGGGGAAAAAAGACATTAGCTTTTAGGATTCCTTCTTCAAAAGAGCTTTTAAAAGTTTTAAAAATTTCAGGTCCTTTAATTGCTCCAAGTGCCAACATTGAAGGAAAAGAACCTGCAACAAAAATTTCAGAGGCAAAAAAATATTTTAAGGATAAAGTTTTTTATTGGGACAAAGGAAAAATAAAAGGTTCACCCTCAACTTTAGTTGATTTAACAAAAAAAGATATTAAAATTTTAAGAAAAGGACAAGATTACAAAAAAGTATGCGAATTTCTGAACAAATTTTCCCAAGACCAGTAGCTTTAATTTGCACGATTAATAAAGAAGGAAAAGCTAATGTAATGACTGCTTCTTTTTTGATGCCAATTTCCTTTGAGCCAAAATATTTAGCGTTTTCAATTTCTCCAAAGAGAGCTTCTTTTTTAAATTTAAAAGAAATTCCAGAATTTACTTTGAATTTGTTATCAAAAGAAATGAAAAAAGAAGCTGAAATTTGTGGGAGTTTTTCTGGAAAAGGTAGAGATAAATTTGAAATAGCTAATTTGATAATTGAAAAATCAAAAAAGGTTTTGCCCCCTGTAATTTATGGAGCAAAAGGGAAGGGCCAAAAGAAAAAGATTGTTCCAGTTTCTTTTGAGTGTAAAGTTGTAGAAATAAAAGAGTTCGGGGATCACTTTTTGGTTGTTGGTGAGGTTTTAAATGAATGGCAAAGGAAAACTAAATTTGAACCACTTTTGCACTATAGTAAAGGAATTTTTCTTACTTCAAAAAAATTAAAAAAATGAAAAAAAATTGGCAAATTATTTCTTTGGGAGGTTCTTTAGTTTGTCCTGAAGATCCAGACTTTAATTTTTTAAAACCTTTCAGAGATTTTATTTTAAGATGGGTAAAAAAGGGAGAAAGATTTGTAATTTTTGTTGGAGGGGGTAAAATTTGCAGAAAATATCAAAAAATAGCAAAAGAAATTGGGGAAAATCAATCAAAAATTTTAGACGAAATTGGAATTTCAGCTACAATATTAAATGCTACTTTAGTTAAATCAATTTTTGGAAGAAACAGTTTCTCCGAAGTTTTAGTAGATCCAACAAAAAAGATTAAAACAAACAAAAAAATTTTGGTTTTTGGAGGATATAAACCAGGATGGAGCACAGATTTTGACGCAATATTGATGGCAAAAACTTTAAATCAAAAATTGGTTTTAAATCTTTCAAACATTGATTTTGTTTATGATAAAGATCCAAATAGATTTCAAGATGCAAAGCCAATAAGAAAAATTTCTTTTTCAGAACTCAAAAAAATTATTGGAAGAAAATGGATTCCTGGCGGAAATTTTCCGCTAGATCCTATAGCCTTAAGATTAGCCGAAAAAGAAAAAATTAAAGTCGTTATTTTGAATGGAAGAAATTTTGAAAATTTGGAAAAATTTATGAGAAACGAAGAATTTGTTGGAACAGAAATTTCACCTTAAAAAGCTAAAGGTCAAAATAAAAAATAAATTCATGGAGGAAAAACAAATTCAAATTAAAGCTAGGGATGAAGATTTAAAAGGAGTTTTTGCAAATTTAGCAATTATTTCCCATACCAAAGATGAATTTTGTTTAGATTTTATCAATAGTTTTGCACCAGTTCCGATTTTGACAGCAAGAGTTATTGTTACCCCAACCCATGCAAAGAGAATTTTTCTTGCCTTAAAAGAAAATATTGAAAAATACGAAGAGAAATTTGGAAAAATAGAAATTGAAATCCAAAAAGAACCAAAAATAGGTTTTGTTGGTTAAAATAATTTTATAAAAAAATGAAAGCAAGAGCTCATGTTTTTGTTTCAGGAAGAGTCCAGGGAGTTTTTTTCAGACAAAATACTTTAGAAAGAGCTAAAAGCTTGGGTCTTTTTGGTTGGGTGAGAAATACTGAAGATGGTAAAGTTGAAGCAGTTTTTGAAGGCGAAAAAGAAAAAATTAAAAAAATTATCGAATGGATGAAGGTTGGGCCACCTTTAGCAAAAGTTGAAAATGTTGAAGTTTTATGGGAAGATTATAAAGGGGAGTTTGAAGACTTTGAAATAAAATATCATCTTTAAAAAGGTTGTATTAAAAAAATTTAAAATCGTGCAAAAAGAAATTAAAACTACTCTTGGTGTCACAATTTTAGCAATTTTTACTTTGTTATTTATCGTTTTTTCTTTAATCTCTCTAAAGTTCTATCCTTCCTTATCTCCTTTTACTTACCAATTTTCAAGAAAAACTCAACGGGGAGTACTTACTTTAAAAACTTTTTCTTCCCCTGAGGACTTTAAAAACTATTTGGCCAAAACTGGTGAAGTTGAGAGAGGAATTGAAACTTTGAGATTTCTTGAAGTTGCTCCTAGATTTTTCCTTCCAGCTCCAGAAATTTCTCTAGCTCCTCCACTAACTGCAGAAAAAGTTCCTACAAGAGTTTCAGAAACCAATGTTCAGGTTCCAGGAATTGATGAACCAGATATTTTAAAGACTGATGGAAAAGAAATTTATTTCTCTCCAGGAAAAGCTTGGCCAATTTGGAGAGAACCAATTTTTGCAGAGCCAGAGCTCAAAATAATCCCACCCTATTACAAAGAACCAAAGACAAAACTAATTCGGGCTTTTCCAGTTGAAAAATTAGCTTTAGATAGCGAAATTGAAAAATCAGGAGATCTTTTATTGATGAGAAATATTTTAGTTATTTTTTCTCGAGAGCAAATTTTAGGTTATGATGTTTCAGATCCAAAAAATCCTCAAAAGAAGTGGGAAATAAAATTAGAAAGCAAAAGCTCTATTCTCACAAGCAGACTCTACAATAACAAGATTTATTTGGTTTTAGCTAATAATATAAAAAGAGAACATCCTTGTCCAATAAAACCTTTAATTTTAGAAGGAAAAGAAATTGAAGTTAAATGTCAAGAAATTTATTATCCTGATTTACCTTATCCTCCGACTGTTGATGTTACTTTTTTGGCAATGATTTTAGATCCTTTAACTGGCAAAATTGAAAAAAGAGTTTCTTTTGTTGGATCTCTTTCTAACTCAGTAGTTTATATGTCAAAAAATTCTCTCTACATTACTTACTTTTACACTCAAAGTTTAACAGAATTTTTCCTCAAGTTTTTAAAAGAAAAATGCAAAGATTTGTTCCCAAATGAGGTTATTCAAAAAATAGAAAGAGTTACAAAATACGATCTTCACGAACAAACAAAGTCGTTAGAGCTGGAAATAATTCTTAGAAATTATATGAATTCATTGGACGATGACGAGCGGATGAGAGTGGAAAATGAAATAGAAAATAGGTTTTCAGATTTTTATGACAAAGAGAAAAGAGAGTTTGAAAAGACAGGCATTGTAAAAATTGACCTGAAAGAATTTGAAATTAAAAGTCATGGAAATGTTCCGGGATTTCCTTTGAATCAGTTTGCTTTAGATGAGTATGAGGGAAATTTAAGAATTGCGGTTACGGTAGGGGAAAGATTTTTTGCAAGAGTATTTGGAATATGGGAAAGGAAATCAGCAAACGATGTTTATGTTTTAGATAAGGATTTGAAAATAATAGGGAAGATTGAAGATTTAGGCTTAACTGAAAGAATTTATTCTGTGAGATTTATTGAAGATAAAGGTTATTTGGTCACTTTTCGTCAAACCGATCCGTTTTATGTCTTAGATTTGTCAGATCCCAAAAATCCAAAGCTAAAAGGAGAATTAAAAATTCCAGGATACTCTTCCTATTTGCACGAAATTACAAAAGATAAAATCTTGGGAATTGGTAAAGAAGGATGGAAAGTTAAAATTTCACTTTTTGATGTTTCAGATCCTAACAATCCAAAAGAGATAGATAAATATCTTTTGGAGGAGACCTGGTCTGAAATTCTTTCCACCCATCACGCTTTCTTGTTGGATAGAGATCATGAGATCTTTTTCTTGCCAGGAAGCAAAGGAGGCTACATTTTTTCTTACAAGAATAATAGATTAGGTTTAGTTAAAGCAGTAAGTCAGGCTTCAGTGAAAAGAGCAATTTATATTGAAGACTATTTGTACATTGTCTCAGATAACAAAATAGTGGTTTTGAACGAGCTTAATTGGGAAAAAGTAAAAGAACTTGAAATTTAAACTCTGTGAATTTTGGGTTTTTATTTAGAAAAGAAATCAATGAATATGATTTTGGCGAGGGGCATCCCTTTCATGGAAGGCGAGGGGAGGAGTTTTTGAAAATCTTAAAAGAGAGAACAAAGAGAGATTTTCCAATACTAAAAGCTGAACCTGCAAAAGATGAAGACCTTTTTTTAATTTGCTCAAAAGACTATATTGAATTCACAAAAAATTTTTTTGAAGCAAGACATTTTGGAAGAGATTTTGATGGCAAATTCTATTTTTATCATTCACAAGATAATTTTCCAGGAAAAAATCCAGGAAACATAGAAATTGCAGCAAGATTTATTGTTGGACAAGCAAAATTGGCAGCAGATTTGGTTTTAACCAACAAGTTCGAAAAAGTTATCTCTATTGGAGGAGGGTTGCACCATGCAAAATTCAATTTTGGAGAAGGATTTTGTCTTTATAATGATGTTGCTTTTTGTGCAAAATATCTTTTGGAAAAATACAACTTAAAAAGGATTTTAATTTTAGATACTGATGCTCACGGAGGAAACGGAACAATGGAGTATTTTTTGGAAGAAAAAAGAGTATTGTTTGTTGACATTCATCAAGACCCATTGACTCTTTATCCTGGAACAGGTTTTGTAGAACAAATTGGTGGAGGAGAGGGAAGAGGATTTACAGTAAATATACCCTTGCCCCCATTTAGTGGAGACAAAGTTTATAAATTAGTTTTTGAAGAAATTGTAGAACCTATAGTTAAAAAATTTAAACCCCAAATTATTTTAAGAAATGGAGGTTCAGATCCCCATTTTTCAGATCCTTTAACAAATTTGAATTTGACAATTGAAGGATTTAAAATGATTGGGAAAAAAGTAAGAGAACTTTCTAAAATTTCAGATGGAAGAGAAATTGATTTTATAGCTTCAGGTTATAATTTAAAAACTTTACCTGAGTGCTGGCTAGCTTTAGTTTCTGAACTTTTAGATTTAAAAATTCCTCTAAAAAAGAAAGAAAAATTAAAGAGCCAAAAAGGGGTATTGGGAAGACCAAAAAGTTAAAATTAAGAATCAAAAAAAATTTAAACCCCAAATTATTTTAAGAAATGGAGGTTCAGATCCCCATTTTTCAGA
>CAZGXQ010000008.1:0-6144 GCA_964530195.1 uncultured Candidatus Saccharibacteria bacterium
CGGCGGCCACCCTCTCAGGCCACCTACCCGTCATAGGCTTGGTGGGCCATTACCCCACCAACTACCTGATAGGCCGCGGGCCCTTCCCAGAGCGGTCGGGGTTTTACCCCTTCCCTTTACTGTTTGGGACTTTCACCCAAACAGACTATCGGGGATTAGCCGGCTTTCGCCGATTGTCCCCGTCTCTGGGGTAGGTTACCCACGTGTTACTGCCCCGTTCGCCAGGTACCAAAGCTATTGTGAGAAACCCCACAATAAACTTTGGCCCTCTGACTTGCATGCCTTATCCACGCCGCCAGCGTTCATCCTGGACCAGGATCAAATCCTCCAAATCAAATAGACATCAGTCGGGGCAACTTTAAAAAACTTTCCCTATTAACTTTTAGAGAGCTTAGTTTTATTTTAATTTTCGAAAATTTTTTGTCAAGAGTATTGAGCTGGAGGCGAGACTTGCACTCGCAACCTGCGGTTTACAAAACCGCCGCTCTACTAATTGAGCTACTCCAGCATAAAATTTATTTTTTGATTTCTTTTTTTAGCCTTTCCCAATAATCATCAGCCTTTTCCTTTTTTTCCTGATGTTTGCTCCTTAATTTTTTTATCAGATTAAAAAGCTTGTAGTCTAATTTTAAGCTCAAAATCCTCGCTTTTACTAAAATCTTTTGCAAAAAAACATTCAAAGAAAAATTTTTGAAGGGATGAGTCTTTGAAATTTTATCTTTTAACTTTTGAAAGAGCTTTTTTTCTTGAATTTTTGGTTCGGGTAAATTAACCAAGACAGGGATTTTCCTATACACCATCACCCCCATTCCTAAAAAACTACCAAAAAAGCAAAAAAATGCAAGATGTTCTAACATTTTAAATTTGAATTCTAAAGATTTTTCCCACTACTATATTTTCCCCAAATTTAGCAATATGTTCTTCAATTAAATCCTTAACTTTTCTTGTTGGATCTTTTATCCAAGGCTGTTCCATTAAAGCTTGCTCCTCTGGAGAAATTGCTGCAACTTGGAGACAAAGTTCATGTGCTAAATTTTGAAACTCTTTTAAATTTGCTACAAAATCTGATTCGCACAACAATTCAATCATTACTCCTATTTTTTTGTTTGAATGAATGTAAGCCTCTACTATTCCATGTTTGGTTTCTCTTTGGGCTTTCTTTTGAGCCAAGAGTGTTCCTGCCTTTTTCAATAATTCTTTAGCTTTTTCTAAATCTCCACCGCTTTCTTCTAAAGCTTTTTTGCATTCATTAATTGAGATTCCGGTTTCTTCCCTTAATTTTTTAATTTGATCGATGCTAACCATATTAATTTTGAGTTTTAACTTTTGACTTTTGAATTAGAATTGCTTCTCTTACCTTTCCTAAAATATATTTTACTGAGGAAATAGCGTCGTTGTTAGCTGGAATAGGATAATCTACCAAGGTTGGGTCTGAGTCAGTGTCTGAAATTGCAATTATTTTTACTCCTTTCCTTCTCGCTTCTTTTACCGCTAATTCATCTTTTTTCATATCTATAATAAAGACGGCATCCGGAAGTCTTTCTAAATTTTTTATCCCCCCAAATTTTGTTTCAAGTTTATGAAGTTTTTTCTCCATTTCCTTTCTTTCTTTTTTTGTATATTTTTCCATTAATTCTTGGTTTTGAAGTTTTTGTTCAAGTTCTTTCAAATATTCGCAGCGCTTTCTTATTACTGGAAAATTAGTAAAGGTACCTCCTAACCACCTTTCTGTAACATATGGGAAACCAAACTCTTTTGCAAATTCTTTCACCAAATCCTTAATCTGAAATCTAGTCCCTACAACTAATAAGATTTTATTTTCTGCCACTAACTGTTGGATAAATTTTAAAGCTTCTTTGAGTTTTTCTTTTGTTTTTTCCAAATCAATAATATGAATTCCATTTCTCACTCCAAATACATAAGGCGTCATTTTGGGATGAAATTTTGATGTCGCATGCCCTAAATGAAGTCCTGCATTTGCCATTTCTTCAATATCTAATTTGATACTTTCAATTTCTTGAGTCATATTTTTAATATTAGCTTATTTTACTTGATTTTTCAAGTCAAAAGGGATAATATAAAAAGTATGAAAAAAGGAATTCATCCAAAATACTATCCCGAGGCTCAGGTCCAGTGTGCTTGTGGAAATAAATTTACTGTAGGTTCTACTAAGGAATTTATTGAAATAGAAATTTGCTCAAAGTGTCATCCATTTTATACTGGAAAAGGAAAGATTGTAGATAAAATGGGAATGGTTGAGAAATTCCAAAAAAGATTAGCGAAAAAGAAGGAAAAATAGTATGGAATCTGTAATAATTGAAATTAGAGCTGGGGTAGGAGGAGAAGAAGCAGCGCTTTTTGCCAGAGACCTTTTTAGAATGTATTCAAGATTTGCCCAAAAACAAGGTTGGGGAATAAGAATTTTGGATTTAAAAGAGTCTGATCTGGGAGGAATAAAAGAAGTAACCTTTGAATTAAAAGGTGAAAATGCCTATTCCAAAATGAAATGGGAGGGTGGAGTTCATAGAGTTCAAAGAATTCCCAAAACTGAAAAATCAGGAAGAATTCACACTTCAACAGCTACAGTGGCAGTATTGAGAAAACCCAAAATTGAAGACAACATTACTATAAATCCTGATGATTTAGAAATTGATTATTACAAAGCTTCGGGTCCTGGAGGGCAATATGTAAATAAAAGAATGACTGCTGTTAGGATCAAGCATTTACCAACTGGAATTGTTGTGACCTGCCAAACAGAAAGATCCTTATATCAAAACAAAGAAGCTGCTCTGGAAATCTTAAAAGCAAAACTTTTAGAAAGGAAGGAGATAGAAAATTTAGAAAAGTTAACAAAAGAAAGAAGAGAGCAAATTGGTTGGGCAATGAGAGCAGAAAAAATAAGAACTTACAATTTTCCTCAAGACAGAGTTACAGATCATCGAATCAAAAAAAATTTTTTCGATATTGAAGAGATAATGGATGGCAATTTAGAACCTATTTTAAATGCTTTAGAAAAACATTTAAAAGATTAAAATCCATTTTTTATCCATTCTTCCCAATCAGCTGCCTTTTGTAAAACTAAATTTCTATACCACTCCCCTCCTGCTCTTTTGCAACGATTTGTCATTTGTGTTGTTCCGCACAAGTAGGCAGTAACCGCGCCTCGTTCGTCTTCTAACTTTTTACTTGAAGCTCCAAAATCTGCTAAATATAAAGCTGCTCCCAAAAAAGCATCGGAGGCTCGCCAAGGATTTGCAGGTTTTATTCCCGTTAAATTCTCAATTCTTCCTTTGTATCTTAACCAAGTATTTGGCATAAATTGAGCAGGTCCCATTGCGCCTCCCATTTGGACTTTTCCTCCTCCAACATAGCAAGAAACTGGAGTAGTATCTGGATTTAAACCTAATTCCTTTGTAATTTGCTCAAAAGCTGCCCATTGAGAAGTGGGCATTACTTTTTTGTAACTTAATTCGGGATGACGACAAATCGGTTGTCCTGCACAATTACATTGTCCAACATTGGTTCCCAAAGCAGATTCTACCTCAATTAGTCCTAAAATTAAAGCTGGTCTTACACCAGTTAAATTGCCTGCCCAATTTGCCAATTGATAAAGTTCCTTTCTATCTCTAGGAACCGTTAAACCTGGTAAAGTTAATTGAGCAATCCTGGCCATAACCTCAGCTGCTCTTTGCTCTAATTCTTTCTTTTGTTTCAAGTATTGCTGATATTGCGCTTCTGTCATTGCCAACAATTTTTCTTGTTCTTTTTTTGCAAATTCGTTTTCTTGTTTTTGAAGAGTTCTAATGCTCAGTAGTTTTTCTAAATCTGATTTTTGCGACTCTAAATTTTCCTTTTCTTCTTCCAAAAAAGCCTTCAAACTTTTAACTTCAGCTAAAATTTCCTTTTGCTTTTTATTCAGAGCTTCTAAAGCTGCTAAATTGTCAAAAAAACCAGCAATTGTTTTTTCAGTGAGCAAAATTTGAATTAAAGGCTTTTGGTCTTCTTCATAAATTGTTCTTAGAATCTGAGAGAGCTTTTTTTGCATATTTTCGATTCTTAGACTGGTCTCTAAAATTGCATTTTCTGTGTCTTCAATTTGAAGAGTCAATTCCTTAATTTGCAAATTTGTTTGCTTTATTTGAAGTTCAAGTTGTTGAATTTTAGATTTTAAAAATTTGATCTGATTTTCTCTTGTCTTTTTCTCTTCTTTTGTTTTTGCAATATTTGCTTCAACTTTTTTTATTTCTTCTTCAAGTTGTTTATAAAGAGCTTCACATTCGCTAATTGTTTTGCATTCATCTTGGGAAAGTAAATGAAATTGAGGAAAAATTAAAACAAAAAATAAAATCACCAAAAGTGTTTTTAAGGATCCTTTTTTAAAAAGATTTTTCATTTTAATTTTATTCTTCTTCAGTTTTTTGAAGTTTTTCTTTCTTTATAACTTCAACTTCTTCAATTTTTTCTTCAATTGGTTTTGCTAATTCTTCCTCAACTTTTTCTGGAGGAGCAACAAATGCCAAGATATCTTCTGGACTCCTTAAAACTTTAACCTTGGGTGGAATTTTTAAATCTTTTACCAAAATTGCATCGTCAAAAGTTTTAAGTTTGGAAATATCAACTTTTATTTCCTTTGGAAGATTTTTAGGCAAACATTTAATCTCAATTTCAGTTACATTTTTAACCAAAGTTCCTCCTAATTCTTTTACCGCTGGCGCTACTCCTTCAAAAACTAAAGGAACTCTTGCTTCAATTTCTTCTTTTAAGGAAGGTTTGAAAAAATCCACATGAATTATCTCTTCAGTAATTGGATCTCTTTGAATTTCTTGAATTAAAACTGAATATTTTTGTCCTTCCAAATTTAAATCAACCATTGAGGAAGATCCTATTTTTTTAAGAATCTCTTCTAATTCTTCCTTCTTTACTTGAAGAGGAATAGAAGGAGAAATTTCCGGTCCATACAAAATTGCTGGAATAAAACCTTTTTCCCTTAAGGATTTAAGTCCTTTCCCCACCAATTTTCTTTTTTCTGCCAAAATTTCCTTCATGGCAATTTTATTCTAATTTTTCTTTTATAAAAATCAAGCCCAGGTTATTTTTTTCTAATTTTGAATCTTTTTTCGAGTTCTTTTAAGCTCTCTACAACGCCAGTATACTCTAATTCTGACATTGGTAACATTGCAGCACCATAAAACCCTTGTTTTCTAATTTCAATTGCCTTTTTTGCTATCTCTTTTCTTGCTTCATCCCAAAAAGGCTGATCAAAACAATCAACAGGTCCTGTTAATTTTCCATTCTTCATTGAAAAAGCTAAACAAGAGACTACTGGAGGACCGTCAAAAAATGAAATTGTAGAATTGGCTTTAACTGGCATCAAGGGTCCAATGTGAGAACCCCTCATAAATCCTGCAACATAATATCCCAAAGCATACGGAGCCAAAATTTCACCAGTTGCTGGAAAGTCTTTTTGAGTTCTCACTAACATTACAGGATCATCCTTTCCAACATATTTTCCGGCTATATTGTGAAGACGAGTAGTTGAAGCTGTAACAACTTGTTCTCCAGTAGCTCTTGAATAAATTGATTCTACAACAAACCTTCCTGGTTCTCTTAACAAAATTGCAATATCATAAATTTCTTCTGGGGTTACCAATTCAATTACTTTGTCGGCTTCTGTGTGGGACACATCCATTATTACAAACTTAAAACCCTTTTTTAAAGTCGGCGATAAAATTAACCCTGCACAATACATTGGGTCAGAAAATGCCAAATACAATGGCAAATTAAAAGCTCCAGGTTCGGTTTTGTCTGCCATAAAAAACAAAAATGGTTCTGCTTCTCTTTCTTCAATTTCCATCTCGGCAACTTGGGGCCCCATTCCTTTAACATTTCCAGAAAAAGCAGAAACTAATAAATCTTGACCTGCACCATATAAACCTTGTTGCTTTGCGATTTTGGTAGCTTTCAATAGAGCGTCATAGCAAAGTTTATGAATTGAAGAATTTCCAACTCCTTTTTTGTGGGTAGTTAAAATTGAAATGTCATCTCCAGTAAAACCGACATAATAATCAATAATTAAATCTTTGCCCTTTGAAAGAATGTGTTTTTTTACAGCTTCTATCATTTCGTTTGAGGGTCTAATGTGCC
>CAZGXQ010000009.1:0-26730 GCA_964530195.1 uncultured Candidatus Saccharibacteria bacterium
GAAGACTGGAAAGAGCTTTTGGTCCTTTGTGAAGAGGTTGTTAAAGAAATGATTTCAAGAGTGGCAAAAGAGTGCAAAAAAGAGCTTTCACTTTTTAATGTCTCTTTGCCAAATCTCAAAAAATCTTTTCCTTCGCTTAGATTAAAAGAAGCCCAAGAGATTATTTTCCAGCGAACAGGAAAAGATAAAAGAAAAAGTCCAGATTTGGATCCTGAAGATGAAAAAGAAATTTGTAATTTTGCAAAAGAGAAGTGGGGGAGTGAATTTATTTTTATTACTCATTTTCCCACAGAAAAAAGACCATTTTACACTTTTGAAGATCCAGAAGATCCCAATTTTACCTTAAGTTTTGACTTGCTGTTTAGAGGATTGGAAATTGTCACTGGAGGGCAGAGAATTCACGATTATCAAATGTTAGTTTCTAAAATGAAAAAATTTGGTTTAAACCCAAAAAGCTTTGAATTTTATCTTCAAGCTTTCAAATATGGAATGCCACCTGAAGGAGGATTTGCAATTGGCGCAGAGAGGTTTGTAAAACAAATTCTAAATTTAGAAAACATTAGAGAGGCTTCTTTGTTTCCTCGCGACTTAGAAAGAATAGATTTGAGGTTTTCAACTTTAAAATCAAAAAAATGTCAAAAGCATTAAAATTTTTTTTCATCTCTCTCTTTTTAAGCATTCCTTTTTGGTGGGGAATTAACTTATTTAATGAAAAATTGGAAAATTATATTTTAGCTCAGATTTCAGCTCCACTAGAAAATATCATTTTTGTACCTCCAAAAAGAAAACCGCCCCTTTCTTTAAATGCAAAATCAGCAATTTCAGTTAAAACTAATCTTGAAAATTTTGAAAAAATTCTCTTTAAAAAAGAAGAAAAAACCCCGCTGCCAATTGCTTCTTTAACAAAATTAATGACCGCTTTAGTAGTCTTTGAAGAAGGATATGATTTAAAAGAAGAAATTTTAATCTCAAAAAAAGCCTCAAGTCAAGAAGATGTTCCAATTTTTGGAAATTTAAAAGAAGGAGAAAAATTAAAAATTGAGGATTTATTGGAGTTAAGTTTGGTTTACTCAAGCAATGATGCAGCTTTCGCTCTTTCTGAAAAGGTTCCAAATTTTGTTGAAAAAATGAATACTTTATCTCAAAAATTGGGAATGGAAAATACTCATTTTTCAAATCCAACAGGCGTAAATTCAAATTATTCAACTGCAGAAGATCTAGTAAAATTAGCAAAATACATTTTGAAAAATTATCCTCAAATTTTTGAAATTTCGCGAAGACCTCCAAAATATAAATTAGATAATGGAATTTATAATATTTTTGTGCCAAAAGAAATTGTAGGGGGTAAAACAGGATACACCCCTGAAGCTGGGGGTTGTCTTTTGTTCATTTTTCGAGACGAAGAACAACCAAATATTTTTTACATTAACTTAATTTTGGGAGCCTCTAGCGTTCAGGAAAGAGTTGAGGAAATGCAAAAACTAATTAACTGGATTTTGTCCTAGTTTATGCCTTTTATCAGTCAATTTACATTTAACGCAATAAAAGTATTATTTTTTTCATCTCTTGGAGCTATTTTAGGATTTATTTTTGTTCATCCTTTAATTAATTTTTTGTATAAAATTAAATTTTGGAAAAAGGAAGCAAGAGAAATTTCAATTACTGGAGAAAAAGCTGAAGTTTTTTATGAGCTTCATAAAGAAAGAGAAACAAGCATTCCAAGGGGTGGGGGATTATTAATTTGGATTTCTGTTACTTTTTTAATTTTTTTGTTCTTTTTTCTTTCTTTTCTTGATCGTCCCTGGTGGTTAAAAAAATTGAATTTTCTTTCTAGAAATGAAACTTGGCTTCCTCTTTTTGCTTTAGTATCAGGCTCAATTTTGGGATTGATTGATGACATTTTAGTTGTTTTTGGAAAAGGAAAATATTCGGGAAAAGGATTAAGCTTTGCAGCACGATTGATGGTTGTTTTTTTAATCGGATTAATAGGGGGACTTTGGTTTTATTTTAAACTTGAATGGGACACAATTCATATTCCTCTTTTATTTAATTTTCCAGAGGGAATTGATCTAAAAGTTAGATTTTTTATTGTTCCTTTATTTATTTTGGTAATGTTAGCTACTTGGGCAGGGGGGGTAATTGATGGTCTCGATGGTTTAGCTGGAGGAGTTTTTGCAACGATTTTTGGTGCTTTTGCAATCATTGCATTTTCTCAAGGAAAAGTAAATTTGGCAACATTTTGTGCTACAATTTTGGGAACTCTTTTTGCCTTTTTATGGCATAACATCCCTCCAGCTAAATTTTATATGGGAGAAACAGGCGTTTTAGGCTTAACTTCGACTTTAGCTGTAATTTCATTTTTAACAGATTCAGTCGCAGTTTTGCCAATTATTGGAGGAATTATGGTAATTGAGGTTGGTTCAATAATTTTGCAACTTCTTTCTAAAAAATTTAGAAAAAAGAAAATCTGGTTGTCTACCCCAATTCACCATCATTTTGAAGCTAAGGGCTGGAAAAGTTATCAAATTACAATGAGATTTTGGATTTTATCTGTAATTTTTGCTATTTTGGGAGTAGTAATTAGGCTTTTGGGATAAAAAAATGGAAAAGTACAAAAAATTAAGAGAAAAATTTCCTCAATTTATCTACAAAAAATATTTAGTGTTTTGGAAAGGAAAAGATTTAGTATTAACTTATTTTTTTGAAATTCCTCCAAAATTTGAGTTCAAAACCAAAATTCTTATTGAAAAAGTCCCAAAAATTGATTTGAAAGATAAAACCCTTTCAAATTTGGTTTTTAACTTGGGATTGGTAGAAATGTTGAATTATTGGAAGCTAACTTGTTCTCCGCGCATTAAAATTGAAGCTGGGAAGCTAAGTCAACGTGGGATCAATTTTTTAAAGAAATTAGTTTTCAAAGGAATGGGGCAATATTTTTACGAAAACAAAATCAATTTTAAAGAAAAAAATTTCTTAAAAATAGAGGTTGAAAGGGAAGTTCCAAAGCCAAAAAAATTATCAAAAGAATTTTTTAAGGAAGGGGATAAGGTTTTGATTCCTTTGGGTGGAGGAAAGGATTCTGTGGTGGTAATAGAAATTATAAAAAGAAAAAAGGTTCCTTTTGGGATTTTTATTCTTAACCCCAAAAAACCTCAGCTTGATATAGAAAAAATCGCAAAACCAAAAGAGACAATTTTTGTCAAAAGAAAACTTTCACCTCTCTTATTCAAATTAAATGAAGCAGGATTCTTAAACGGTCATGTACCATTTTCTGCCTTTTTGAGTTTTTTGGTTGTAACTTTGGCCTACATTTTTAAATATAAAAGGATTGCTTTTGCCTGGGAAAAGAGTGCCTCTCAGGGAAATTTAAAGTATTTAGGGGAATGGATTAATCATCAATGGTCAAAGAGTTTAGAATTTGAAAAGCTATTCAAAAATTATTTAGAAAAAAACATTTTAAAGGGAATTGAAGTTTTTTCTCCAATCAGAAAAATGTCAGATCTTGAAATTGCAAAAAGGTTTGCAAAATACAAAGAATACCATCCTTACTTTACAAGTTGCAATATCTCTCTTAAACTTCAAAAAGAAAAATGGTGTAAAAATTGTCCAAAGTGTGTCTTTACTTTTTTAACTTTGTATCCCTTTTTAAAAGAAAAAGAAATCTTAAAAATTTTTGGCGAAAATATTTTCGAAAATAAAAAACTCTTGCCAATTTTTGAAAGACTACTCGGATTAAAAGATTTTAAACCATTTGAGTGTGTAGGAACACCAAAGGAAGTAAAAAGGGCTATAGAGCTTTCACTCAAAAAAATAAAAAAAAAAGGGGGAAAAAATTCCCCCGCTTTTAACTGAAATTTCAAAAAAATTATGGAAATTGAAAGATTAAAAAAAGAAAAAGTTCTAATTTTGGGTTTTGGGAAGGAGGGAAAAGATGTTTTTAATTTTTTAAGAAAACTTTTTCCCAAAAAACCAATAGGAATAGCAGATAAAAATCCAGAAGTTTTTGAGAAAAATCTAAAAAATGTAAAGTGGTACCTGGGTGAAAATTATCTCAAATCCTTGGAAAATTACGACATTATTATAAAATCTCCTGGAATTCCAATTCATTTACCAGAAGTTGAGGAAAGTTATAAAAAAGGAAAAATAACATCACAAACAGAAATTTTTCTTCAAAATTTTCAAGGAAAAGTAATTGGGGTTACTGGAACAAAAGGAAAAAGTACTACTGCAACTTTAATTTACAAAATTTTAAAAGAAGGAGGAGAAAAGGTTTGTTTTGGGGGAAATATTGGGAAACCGGTTTTGAATTATTTATTCTCTTTAAAAAAAGAGGATATTTTTGTTTATGAAATGTCCTCTCATCAACTTTACAATTTGAAAATTTCGCCTCAAGTTGCGATTTTTTTAAATATTTATCCTGAGCACTTAGATTATTATAAAGATTTCAATGAATATTTAATGGCAAAAGCAAATATTACTCTTTGGCAAAAAAAAGAAGACTTTTTAATTTACAATTTCAATGACAAAAATATTAGAAAAATTGCAAAAAAATCTAAGGCAAGAAAAATTCCTATAAAAAATTATAGTTTGATCCTGAAAGAAGTTGGGATAAAAAAAATTCCATTCTGTGGAAGTTTTTATGGGCTAAATATAGCAGCTGGAATTGAAGTTGGAAAAATTTTTAAAATAAAAAAAGAAAAAATTAAGAAAGTTATTGAAAATTTTAAACCCTTGCCTCACCGACTGGAATATGTGGGACGATTTAAGGGAATAGACTTTTTTAACGACTCTCTTTCTACTATACCTCAAACAACAATTTTAGCCTTAAATTCTCTGGGAAACAAAGTTGAAACATTAATCTTGGGAGGTTACGATAGGGGAGTGGATTTTAAAGAATTAGCTAAAGAAATTTTAAAAACGAAAGTCAAAAATTTAATTTTATTCCCCGAAACCGGAAAACGAATTTGGAAAGAAATTTTAGAAGAAACAAACAACAAACCAAAATTTAAGAATGTGTTTTTCTTTGATAACATGAAAGATGCAGTAAAAGCTTCATTTGAAGTAACTTCCAAAGGGAAAATTTGCCTTATGTCTCCTGCCTCTCCCTCTTTTGGCTTGTTTAAAAATTATAAGGAAAGGGGGAATCTTTTTAAAAAATATATAAGAATTTATGCCAGAAATAAAAAAAGGAAGGGTTGATTATTTTTTAATCTTGATTGTTTTTTTTCTATCAGTTTTTGGTTTAATAATTTTAGCTTCTGCTTCAGCTTTTTTCGCTCAAAAAAAAGTAGGGGATAGCTTTTATTATGTAAAAAGACAAATATTCTTTGGTTTTTTACCAGGAATTCTTTTAGCTTTTTTAGTTTCAAAATTAAAGATTAAATCCTTGAAAAAATGGAGTTTGGTAATTTTTTTAACAAATATTTTACTTTTAGGTTTGGTTTTTGTTCCGGGACTTGGACTAAAAGTGGGAGGGGCGACTCGCTGGTTAAATCTTAGAATTTTTTCATTTCAACCTTCAGAATTTTTAAAATTAAGTTTTATTTTGTATTTGGGAAGCTGGTTAGAAAGTAGGTATGGAAAAAGAAAAAGTGAAATGGGGCCCTTACCATTTTTAATTATCCTTTTTTTAGTGGGAATTTTTTTAGCGCTTCAGCCTGATGCAAGTACGCTTTTAATTATTGCCCTAACTGGTATTTTAATGTATTTTTTAGCAGAAACCCCATTATGGCATACCATTTTGATAGTTCTTTTTTTACTTTTTGGGGGTTTAATTTTAATTTTTGTTGCTCCCTATAGAATGAACAGAATATTGGTTTTTTTGAATCCTAATATAGACCCATTAGGTTTGAGTTATCATCTCCAACAATCATTAATTAGTGTTGGTTCTGGAAGAGTTTTTGGAACAGGACTTGGGTTTTCTGAACAAAAATTAGGATATTTACCAGCAGTAGTTTCAGATTCAATTTTTTCGGTTTTGGCAGCAGAAACAGGATTTATTGGATGTTTATTTTTGGTTTTTTTCTATTTGATATTTTTTTGGAGAGGGTTTAAAATTGGAATAGAGAGCGAAGATTTCTTTTCAAGACTGGTTGCTTTTGGAATAACTTTTTGGATAACTTTTCAAGCTTTCTTTAATATCGGAGCGATGATTGGAATATTGCCATTTACTGGAATTCCTTTGCCATTTATTAGTTATGGTGGTTCGGCAGTTATTGCTCAATTAATAGGAATTGGTATTCTTTGTGCTATTTCAAAAAATTTAACCTAACATGAAAATTATCTTCACTGGAGGAGGCACAGGCGGGCATATTTTTCCAATAATAGCTATTGCTAGAGAGTTAAGGAAAATTGTCCCTCAATACGAATTGAAGCTTTTTTATATTGGACCAAAAGATAAATTTGGTAAAATTCTCGCACAAGAAGGAATAAGAACATTTTTTGTTTTAAGTGGGAAATTGAGAAGATATTTAGATCCTGTGAGTTTGATTTTAAATGTGGTTGACATGTTTTTTAAAATTCCTCTCGGTTTTTTGCAAAGTTTTATTTATATTTTCTTTTTAGCTCCAGATTTAATTTTTTCTAAAGGTGGTTATGGATCTTTTCCTCCTGTGCTTGCTGGAAAGCTTTTGGGGGTACCAATTTTTCTACACGAATCAGATAGTATCCCTGGTTTAGCTAATCGAATTTTAGCCCACTTTGCTACAGAAATTTTCGTTTCATTTCCAAATACTCCCCACTTTCCTCCCAAAAAGGTCATTCTGGTTGGAAATCCTGTAAGAGAGGAACTCTTAACAGGGAGCAAAGAAAAAGCAAAAGAATTTTTTAAGTTAACCGGGGAAAGACCAGTTATTTTGATTTTGGGTGGCTCTCAAGGAGCTCAAAGAATTAATGATAAAATCTTAGAAGTTTTACCTCATTTGCTAAAAAATTTTGAGATTATTCATCAATGTGGAGAAAAAAATTTCGAATCAGTAAGAACTGAAGCCAGAGTAATCATTGATGAATACTTGGCAAGATTTTATCATCCTTATCCATTTTTTAATGAAGAAGAGCTTAAATTAGCTTATGCAGCTGCTGATTTTGTGGTTTCAAGAGCGGGAGCTGGAGTAATTTTTGAATTGGCAGCTTTAGGAAAACCCTCAATTCTTATTCCTTTACCAGAATCTGCTCAAGAACACCAAACAAGAAATGCCTATATTTTTGCAAAAAGCGGAGGAACTTTTGTGATTGAGGAAGAAAATTTTACGAGTCACTTTTTTGTAGAAAGGTTAAAATATTTCTTTGAAGATCCAAAAAAATTAGAGAAAATGAAAAATTCGGCCAAAGAATTCGCAAAACCAAGAGCTGCAAAAATAATCGCTGAATATCTCCGTGAATTTTTTGGTGCAAAATAATTTCGTTTGACTTTATAGTAAATTGAATTAAGATAAAAATTAATGAAGGAAGATTTTCAATTTATAAAACCCGGTGAAATAAGGGTAAGATTTGCACCAGCTACTACCGGGTACTTACATATTGGAGGAGCAAGAACAGCTCTCTTCAATTTTCTTTTTGCAAGAAAATATCAGGGAAGTTTTGTTTTAAGAATAGAGGACACAGATAAAGAAAGATCTAAACCAGAATTTGAAAAAGATATTTTAGAATCTTTAACTTGGTTAGGAATTCAATGGGACGAAGGTCCAGACATTGGAGGAAATTTCGGTCCTTATCGACAATCTCAAAGGGGAGAAATTTATAAAAAATACCTCCAAAAACTCTTGGAGGAAAAGAAAGCTTACTTTTGTTTTTGTTCTGAAGAAGAGCTAGAAGCTCAACGTCAATATCAACTTTCAATAGGTCTTCCGCCTCGCTACAATGGAAAATGTCGTCAATTAAGCGAAGAGGAGATAAAAGAAAACATTGAAAAAGGAAAAAAGTGGGTAATCAGATTTAAGGTTGAACCGAAAAAAGTTGTTTTTGAGGATTTAGTCAGGGGGAAAATTGAAATTGATGCATCTTTAATAGGAGACTTTGTAATTGCAAAAAATTTCACAGAACCACTTTATAATTTTGCTTGCGTTGTAGATGATTTTGAAATGAAAATTACTCATGTAATTAGGGGGGAGGATCATATTTCTAATACCCCAAAGCAAATTCTTTTACAAGAGGCTTTAGGATTTCCTCGTCCTCAATATGCTCATTTACCTTTGATCTTAGGTCCAGATAGATCAAAACTTTCAAAAAGGCATGGGGCAGTTTCAATTAGCGAATATAGAAAATTGGGATATCTACCAGAAGCAATTATTAATTTTATAGCTTTTTTGGGGTGGAGCCCCAAAAGCGAAAGAGAGTTTTTTTCACTTCCAGCTTTAATAAAAGAATTCTCCATTGAAAGAATTCAAAAAAGTGGTGCTGTTTTCAATATTAAGAAACTTGACTTTTTAAATGGCTTTTATATCCGGCAAAAATCAATTGAAAAACTTACCGAGCTTTGTCTTCCATATTTAGTTGAAGCGGGATTTATTCAACCTCTTTTTGAAAAAGAATCGGTTCCAGGTTTACCTTCTATTGTGGTTGGAGGAGAAATAGTTCAAAATTATATCATTGTTGAAACAAAAGAGAAAATATCATTGGAAAAAATTCAAAAAATTGTCAGTTTATATCAAGAAAGATTAAAGAAACTGTCAGAAATTCCACAATTAGTTGATTTTTTCTTTAAAGAAAAGCTAGAATACCCAAAAGAATTATTAAGATGGAAGGGAATGAGCGATGAAGAATTAAGTTTGTCTCTTGACACATCTGAAAAGATATTGTCTAAATTAGATGAGAATGAATGGACAAAGGATAATTTGTTAAGTATCCTTGTAGCTGAAAGTGAAAAGTTTGCAGAAGAAATAAAAAAAGGGAGAGATAGGGGATATTTACTTTGGCCATTAAGAGTTGCCTTAACGGGGAAAGAAGCATCTGCTGGGCCATTTGAAATAGCAGAAATTTTGGGTAAAGAAAAAACATTAAAAAGGATTAAAGAGGCGAAAGAATTATCAAAATGAGTTGGAAAATAAAGTTATTAATTGGGATTTTAGTAATTGTGGGCTTGGTTTTACCTTTTGAATTTTTGTCAAATAACGAGTATTTTTTAAAAGTTAAAGAAAAAATTTCTCCGTATTTTGAGAAAGCGAAAGAGTGGGTGATAGAAAAAATACCAAACAATATTAGAAAGGAGTTGAAAAAAGAAAAAGAAGAAATCAAAAAAGACCTCCTAAAGCTATTAAAATAGGTCCAATTCGTAAAAAAAGCCTTCTTTTGTTTTTCTTGACATTATCTTTTCAATCAGATATTATGATATTAGTTCGCATAATTTAACTTAAGCGAACAAATAATGAACAAAATCGAAACAATTGAAATAAAACCAATTAAAGAATATTACAATGACTTTTTAGATTGGCTAGAAATTGAAAAGGGATTGGGTGACAAAACTCAAGAAAATTATGCAAGGTTTATCCAAAAATTTTTTAAATGGTTAAAAATACAAAATCTTGAAAATCTTACTCCCCCACAATTAACCCTAGAACACATTTCAAATTACAGAATATATTTGGCGAGACAATGTTTTACTAAAAAAGGAGAAGCTTTAAAAAAGTCAACTCAAAACTATTACCTTATTGCCTTAAGATCTTTATTAAAGTTTTTTAGTGAAAAAAATATTCCTTCTTTGCCTCCTGATAAGGTTAAATTGCCAAAAGCTCAAAAAGAAAGACAAATTAGATTTTTAACATTAGAAGAATTAGAAAAGTTATTTAATGCACCAGATATTTCCACACCCCAGGGATTAAGAGACAGAGCAATTTTGGAGGTTTTGTTTTCTACTGGAATGAGAATTTCAGAATTAGTTTCTTTAAATAGAGACCAAATTCAAATTAAAAAGCACACAAGGGATTTGGAAATTTCTATTGTTGGAAAAGGAGGCAATGTAAGACCAGTATATTTGTCAGAAAGAGCTATATTTTGGTTAAGAAAATATTTAGAAACTAGAAAAGATAAAGAAGAGGCCTTATTTGTAAGTTATAGAGGCGAAAAAGTTTTAAAGAGACTTTCACAAAGAGCAATTCAAAAACAAATTAAAAAATATGTTATTAAAGCTGGATTGCCCCTTTCTACTACTCCTCATGTTCTCCGTCACACTTTTGCCACAGATTTAGTTGAAAAAGGAGTTGATTTAAGGACAATTCAAGAATTTTTAGGTCATAAAACTCCTTTGGCTACTCAAATTTATACTCATGTTACAAGCAAAAGATTAAGAGAAGTTCATAGAAAATTTCACAGTGGTAGAAGGCTAAAAATTTAATTTCTTTTGAAAGAAAAAATCGCCATCAATCTTTACTTTTTTTGGCAAAAAGTAAGGAACTGAAAATCCCAAAAAATAAACAATTTTTTTTAAAAACTTAGAAATTGCTATTTCTTTTTTGAAAAACATTGAAACTTTTTTGTGATATTTTTTAAAATCAGGAAAAGTTTCTAATAAAAAATTTGCAGCGACCAATCCCCAAATTACCCCTCCCCCACTCCAAGGTTTTGTTAGTCCTGCAGCTTCTCCGCAAAGAGTAATATTTTCATTTTTTGGAACTAAAAATCCTTGAGCAATTAGAGCTGATCTTTGATTTTCTATCTTTATTTTTTTCTTTGTTAAAAAATCTTCAAAAATTTTCTTTGCCAAATTTGGTTTTTCTAAAATTCCATATTCTACCTCTTCTCCCCTTGGAATTTTCCATAAAAATCCATTTTCTGTAGCCCAGGTTTCAACAACATTTGAGTAGTCTCTTTTTTTCAAAAATCCTTGGATTCCAAGATAAAAATTTGGTTTTTTTAATCCTAAAATATTTCTAATTTTTGAATTTGCCCCTTCGCAGGCAATAATTTTTTCAAAATTTTCTGGAATTGAGTTTATTTTTGAATTTAAAATGATTTTTGCTCCGGAATTTGATGCTAAATTTCCAACAAGATTATCTAATTTCGCGTGATCAATTACAAAAAATTTTTTTAAAAAGTGCAAAATTATTGTTTTTTTTGGAAAATGAATTAAGCAATATTCTATTTCATTTTGAATTAATTCTTTGCTTTGAGGAATGAATTCAAAGATTCTTTCTGAAAAAAGACCAGAACAAGTTTCTTTCCCAATTCCTTCTCTTTTTTCAAAAATTGTTACTTGATGTCTTTTTTCAGAAAGTTTCCAACCCAAATAGAGACCACAAATTCCAGCTCCAATAATTCCTACTTTCATAATTCAAATTAGAATCTTCAATTTGAATTGGTGTTTTTGATTGAAATTTTGCACAAATAAAACCCAAAGCAAATGAAAACAAAGAAATTAAAATTATTATAGAGACAAAGACAATCTCTTTGAAATTTTTTTTAAACCAATTATAAAGAGTTTTCTTCAGAAACAATTACTTTAATTTCAGCTTCCAAATTATGTTCGAATTTAACCTTTACCACAAAATCCCCAATTTCTTTAATAGGACTTGGTAATTCAATTTGAGTTTTTTTAATTTGAACTCCAAATTCTTTTAACTTATTTTCCAATTTTTGATTTAATTTTTCTGCTATCTTTTGAGCTGTAATTGATTCGAATAACTGTCCCTTTTCCCCTACTTTTACTGGAAAAATCAATTCTTGACCATCAACCAAAGAAGCAATTTCTTGGACCTTTTTAAGTTCTTCCTCTGCCTTTTTTTCTTCAATTTGTTTTTTAAGCTCTAACCACTTTAAATTTTTTTCTGTAGCAGGTTTTGCTAATTTTCTCGGAAACAAAAAATTTTTAGCATAACCATCTGCTACTTCTTTCACTTCGTATTTTTTCCCTAAATTTTCAACATTTTTTAATAAAATTACTTTCATGTTTCTAAAAACTATTATTTCAAAGATTTTTTAAAATTTCAAGGGCTTTTTCCAATTGTGGATCCCTTCCTTCTTTATGATCTTCTTCAGTCATTTTTATTCTAATATCAGGTTCCAATCCCCTTTCGTTTATCATTTCTCCCTTTGGAGTTAACCATTTTGCAATAGTAATTTTTAATGATGAATCGTTGCTCAATTTTTCTAAAGTTTGCACAGATCCCTTACCAAAAGTTTTTTCTCCAATTAAAATGGCGTTTTGATTGTCTCTTAAAGCGCCTGCCAAGATCTCAGCCCCAGAAGCGGTTCCTTCGTTAATTAAAACAACTACAGAATATAAAGAAAATGCACCATTTCCTCTTGAATAGTGAATTTTTTGTTTGTTGTTCCCAAAATCTTCAATTAAAATGGGGGTTCCTTTTTTGATAAACCAGCCTGCAACATCCTCTGCCACATCTAAATACCCACCCGGATTATCTCTTAAATCTAAAACTATTTTTCTTATTTTTTCAGACAAAATTTTATTGGCTGCTTTTTCAAATTCAGAACGCGCAATTTCGGTAAATTGATAAATTTTTAAATAAGCAATTTTTTGTCCATTAATTTCTTTAAATTCCAACTTAATAGAAGGAATTGTAATTTTATCTCTTTCAATTTCAATATCTCGTGGCTCTTCCCATTCATCACGATAGATGGTCAAAATTACTTTTGTTCCTTTTGGTCCTCTAATTAAACTTACAGCCTCTTCAAGAGTCATATCTATTGTTGATTTCCCATCAATTTTTAGTATTTTATCTCCAGCTCTCAATCCTGCTTTTTGGGCAGGAGTTCCTTCCAAAGGTGCAACAATTTGTAATTGTCCTTTTTTGATTCCAATTTCAGCTCCAATTCCTTCAAAACTTCCTTTTGTATCTTCAACAAATCTCTTTGTTTGTTCTTTGTTTAAAAATACAGTATAAGGATCTCTTAAAGATTTTACCATTCCAGAAATTGCTCCCTCAATTATTTTTTGATCTTCTATTTTTTCTTTTTCTACAAAATTTTCTTTTAACTTTTCATAAGCTTCCCAAAAAAGAGAAAAATCAATTTTCTCTGGTGGACAAATTTTACATTGGCGCTTCCCCCAAAAAACTCCACTATAAAAACTTAAATTTATACAAAATAAGAATAAAAAAACAAAAATTATTGCCTTTTTCCAAGACATTTTTTTATTATAGCAAACAAAGTAAATTAACTTAAACCCCAAACTCTCACTCCTATTAATCTTACTAAATTTTTATTTTCTATCAAAAGTTTTAAAAGTAATTTCTTTGCTTCACTTTCAAAAATCTTAAAATTACGAGTTGATTCTTTTAAGGTTTTTGATTTAGTATAAGTTTCAAAGCCTTTGTAGCGACAAATTACTGTGATGGTCTTGAAAGTGAAATTATTCTCAATTAACTCCTGATAAACTTCTTTTATCAATTGATCAAATGTTTCAAAAATTAATTTTGCGTCTCTTGTATCTCTTTCAAAAGTAATTTGTCTTCCAATTGATTTTATAACTTCCTCTGAGCTTACCTCTTCCTCATCAATTCCTCTTGCTTTTTGCCAAATTTTCTCTCCTACTTTTCCAAACATCTCTTTTAATTTTTCTTTTGAAAGCTTTTTTAGCTCAAAGATTTTATTAATTCCAATTTTTCTTAATTTCTCTGCTGTCTTTGGACCAATTCCTGGTAAATCATCAACATCTAAAGAATCCAAAAATTTCTCAACCTCTTTTGGTCTTATAACTTTCAACCCATTTGGCTTTGCCTTTTCTGTCGCTAGTTTCGCAATCGTTTTGTTTGGTCCAATTCCAACAGTGCAAGTTAGCTTTTCTTTCTCAAAAATTTCTCTCTTTAATCTTTTTCCAAGATTTTCAGCTTCTTTCCAACTTTTACAAAAGCTAATGTCCAAATATGCCTCATCCAAAGAAACAATTTCATAAATTGGTGAATATTTTTTTACAATTTCCATTATTTCCTCTGAAACTTTTTCATAAAATTCAATATTTACTGGCAAAAAAATTGCATTGGGACAAAGTTGCCAGGCTTTTGAGATTGGCATTCCAGATTTAATTCCATATTTTCTTGCTTCATAATTTGCCGTAGATACTACTCCCCTTCCCTTTCCACTTTTTGGGTCTGCACCAACAACAATGGGTTTCCCTTTAAACTGAGGGTTTTCTCTCTCTTCAATCTGTGCAAAAAAATAATCCATATCAATGTGTAAAATTATCCTTTCTTTCATTTTCAAACCAAAGACTAAAAAAATTTAAGAAACCTTAACTAAAAGAAATCTTTTCACTTATTTTCAAGAATTTCACTTTTTCACAATTGTGAAATTGTGAAAAACTTAAAGTTACTCTTTGGCTCTTCTCGATTTTCTAGTTTCAATTAACTGGAAAATTAATTTATTATAAGGATGATCTTTTGGAAGATTAAGAGAGTAAAAAACTTCACCTTTTTTAGTTTTGCTGTTTACTAAATAAACCCTCTCTAACAATTTTAAATGCCGACAACAAGTTGCATAGGGAATTTTAAGTTTTCCAGCTATCTCCTCAAGGGAGAGTTCTTTATTTTCCATTAAAGTTTCTAAAATTTTTAATCTTTTCTCATTTGCCAATCCCTTGAAAACCTGAAGAAGATAGTCCATAATTTCAAATTTAATTTTTGACCTTTTAAACCTTTACTCCATTTTATATTCTCCCAAAATTCAAATCAAGAATTTCACTTTTTCACAATTGTGAAATTGTGAAATTGTGAAAAACTGAAAAACTAGCTTTAGTGAACAATTTAATTTCTGCCGAGTTTCCGCTTAGTGAAAATCAGCTAAAGTGAGATTAAATTATTTTTCCGAGAAGGTAATTTGGTTTTGCGCCAATAATTTTGACTTTAACAAATTCTCCCAAAATACCTTCTTTCAAAATTACTGCTTTGTAAGAAGGTAATCTTGCCAAAAAGGTATTTTCCCTTTTTTCAGTAATTAAAGCTTCAAAATTTTTTCCTAAATATTTTTTTGCTTTTTCTTTTGCGATTTTTTGCCAAATTTTTGTTAAAATCCTTGATCTTTCTTTTTTAATCCTGTCTGGCAAATCTTTTAATTTTGCAGCAACAGTTCCTTCTCTTTTTGAATATCTAAAGATGTGCAAAATTTCAGGTTTTATTTTTTTAATAACAGATACGGTTTTTTTAAAATCTTTTTCTGTTTCTGTCGAAAAACCAACAATAATATCTGTTGCCAAAAGTGAATATTTAAACTTTCTTTTAAAATCACTAACCATTTGCAAAAATTCTTCTACCTTATAATTTCTATTCATTGACTTTAAAACCTTATCCGAGCCTGATTCCAAAGGTAAGTGCAAAAATTTATAAAATTTCTCATTCTTTAATATCTCCAAAATCTCTTTGAAAATTCTTTTGGCAAATCCTGGGTTTGCCATTCCCAGTCTTACTCTAAAATCTCCATCAATTTTTAAAATTTCTTTTAAGAGCTGAGGAAGCAAAAATTTCCCTTTGTCTAAGCCATAAATTGCTAAATCCTGAGAGGTCAATTGAATTTCCTTTGCGCCAGATTGAAGAGCTATTTTGATATTTTCTAAAATTTCTTTTTGATCAAAACTTCTTAATCTTCCCTTGGCTAATCTTGTTGCACAATAAGAACAAAAAGAAAGACAACCTTCTGAAATTGGAACAATTGCTACAGAAGTATTTTTGGGAACGACAAAACACTTCAGTTTTGCCTTATCAATTTGTTCTTGTTTTAAAAATTTTGCTTTTTCTCCTTTCAATACTTTTTTTACAACCCTTGGCAAATCTAAAATATTAGTAGGTCCTATTAATCCATCAGCTGCTTTTTCGCAAATTTCTTTTGAAATTAAGGGTAAGCATCCAGCAAAAATTATTTTTTTACCTTCTTTCTTTAACTCAATCGCTCTCTTTATTATTTTTCTTTCTGTTTTCTTCACCACTCCGCAAGTCACCAAAACAGCAAAATCAGCCTCTTTTTCTGAGGCCTCTTTAAATTTATTTTCTCCCAAAATTTTCTTTATTAATTCCGCTTCTGCCTGATTAAATTTGCAGCCAAAAGTTTCAAGAAAAAATTTGGCCATTTATGTAGAAAAATTATGCGATATATCAGAAATAATTCTAACGAATTTCACTGCATAAGGCAGTGAAAACACACTCTCTCATTTTATAGTTTCCCACCAGGAGGTTTTTGCTTCCTTATTGATAATTTCAAGTTTTTCTTTGGCAGCAATTTATTTTAAAATTTTAACAAGCTTTAATCTTTATTGAGCAATCATAAATACCTCGTCAGCTTGGATGACATTTTCCTTTTTAAGAACACCCTTTACAGTAAATGGCCAAGGTGGACCCTCCCAGTCTTTAATCAAAGAGTAAAACTCAGAAAAAGTAAAATACTCTTTGTGCTCACCTGTCGGTCCGGATGCCATTCTATAGAATTTCGTAGAATCAGTAGTTAGTATTTTTATGTGTTTCTCCTCTGACCAAATTTTTCCTTCAAAAGTTCTATTCTCTAAATCGAAGCTTTTTTCGTAGATAAATATCTGTATACTTACAGGCTCATTAAGTTCGGTTGTTAGTGTAGGTGTTGGAGTTATAGGTGGTGGTGTAGGCGTTGGAGTTCCGAATGGGGCTTTTAAGTTTCGCATAAAAACAAGATATCCAACTATTCCAACAAGAATAACAATAATTATCACAAAAATTATATTTGCGACTCCTTTTTTATTCATGTGTTTATTTGTTGTTTATGGCCTAAGGTTTAAAAATCGACCTTTTATTGTTATAACATTTTTTTGTTTAAGTGCAATTTCGGGCCACGAAAATTTAAGTGGCTTGTTACATTTTTGACAATTTCAAGTTTTTCTTTGGCGGCAAATTATTCCAAAATTATTTCACTAAAACTCTTCGACTCATTCCTGTTTAGCTCTTTCAACGGCCTCGCAATAAAGTTTCTTTATTAATTCTCCTGCTTGGTCGAAAAGATGAATCTCGTGAAAATCACTTAACCTGTGACATAGAAGTCCTATTTCATTATTAATAACTACTTCTTCTAAAGTAAATTCTATTATATCAAAGTCTTCTTCTACTTTAATTGGAAATTTTTTGCCAGGCCTGCACATTGCTTCTATTCCTGGCCCTGGCGAATGGGCAAGACAGAAAAAATCGCCCAAATTTTTGCCTTTTATTTTCACTTTTGTTCCTTTTTTATATGCTGTAGGATATCCTTCATAGGAAAAGAGAGGCGGGATAAATTCAGCAGAAAGTATTTGCGGCTCGCTTTCTTCAGGAGTTTCTGACGGTGTTTCCTTCGGACTTTCTGGTGGCATTTTTTCTGGAAGTTCTACTTCTGGCGGTTCAGTTTCTTCTTTTGATACTTGCTGATATCGATAAATAAAAATTCCTCCGCCTAGTATGGTGACTAGAATAATAGCAATTAAAATGTATTTCCAATTCATGATTTATGTTTATCACCTGATTATCTTCGACCTTTAATTTTTCTCAAAATAACAATAATTTCAGGTTTTTTTGTTCTCTTCATTGCTCCACAGTGTGAACAGAATTTAGTATTCTTTTCTTCTGGCATAAATTTTATGTAAATGATGATGGATAAGAGAAATTATTCAAGTAGCTCCCACCCGGAACGAAGTATTAAATAAAGAATTACTGGTCCGACTAACCCAAAAATAGCAATCATTCCTAGGCCAATTATTAGGTTCAATATAAAAGCAACACCAGCACTTCTGCAGAAAGCAAAAAAAACCCATTTTTCCACATAAATAAAAATACTGTAAATACAACGTTGGCTAATCCGAGTATTCAAACATCCAAGAAGGTGTATTCGAAAGTGCAACAATTGTGGCAGAGTTTCCTAATAATAGATAAATTAAGGCAGTTGCTGCATTGGCAATTAACATTAAAATCAACCAAATTGTTAATAATGGACCACGTTTTTTACTTTTTTCAACTAACGAGCATTTTTCAAATATTTCTGGCATAATTTTATTTCTTAAAGATTAAAAAATTTAAGAATTATTTAGGAAGCCGACCAAGCTTCCTAATTCCAACTCCATATTACTATGATGAAAGAGATGATGCAAGAGATTAAGTGGGCAAGCTGATATTTTTCCAGTTCCTTGGCAGTTTTTGCCTCGCAAAGCGAGGCTACAATTTCAAGTTTTTCTTTAGTGGCAAATTCTCTACTCTTTTTCTAGGTAGATTTTAAAGAAAGTCAATTTTGACGCTTCGCTGCTTTGTGGTTCGGCGGGTAATAAATCATTAATTTTTGCTGAAATGTGCCCCCGAGAGGATTCGAACCCCTGACCTTCTCCTTAAAAGGGAGCTGCTCTACCACCTGAGCTACGGGGGCATTGTCGCTCGCCTCCCCAGCGCTATCGCGCCGGCGCCCTTACGGGCTTCGGCTCGTTCCCTATAGGGGAAACACCAAAGGTTTCGGGGAGGGAAGCGCTCCTCCATGGCGCTGGGCCATTACGCAAAACGTAATTGGCTCGCTGTCACCCCTCTTCCTAAATTTGCATTTACAATCTTCAATTTGCAATCTTTAAACTCGATTGTTGCTCGCTATTACGCAGAGCGTAAGTGATTTGCTATCGCTCTTTCCTTTTATAATCCCTCTTCTTTCAGTTTCTCTAAAAGTTCTCTTTGTTTTTTGGTTAATTTCTTTGGCGTTTTAATTATTACCTTGACATATAAATTCCCTCTTCCCGTACCTCTAAAATGAGGAATTCCTTTTCCAGGAATTTTGAAAATTTTTCCTGATTCAGTTCCTGGAGGAATTTTTAGTAATATCGTTCCACCTTCCAAAGTTAGAACCTCAATTTCATCTCCTAAAGCTGCCTGAGAAAAATTAATCGGAACCTCAATATATAAATCGTCGCCTCTTCTTTCAAAAATTGGATGCTTTTTGACAAAGATTTTAATATATAAATCCCCAGCTTTCCCCCCTCGCTTTCCTGCATCTCCCTTTCCTTCTATTTTTATAATCTGATTTGTATCTACGCCAGCTGGAATATTAATTTTAATCTCTTCTTCCCCTCTTATTCTTCCCTCTCCGTGACACACATTACAAGGCTTTTCTGGAACATAACCTTCTCCTTGGCATTGAGGACAAACTGTAGTACGAGTAAATGTTCCGAAAATGCTTCTCTTGATTTGCTGAACCTGTCCTGTACCCCGACAAGTAAAGCACTCTTTTATTCTTGTGTTAGGTTCGGCGCCACTACCTCCGCATCTTGTACAAGTAATATATTTGTAAAGAACAATTTTCTCTTCTTTTCCTTTTAAGGTATCTTCGAGAGGAATTTCCAAAGCGATTTCTATATCGCTTCCTCTTTTTAAGTCTCTTTTTCTTTTTGGTATTCCAAACCCAAATCCAAATACATCTTCAATCATTTCTTCTAAATCTTCAAAGTCAAACCCAAATTCTATATCGGGTCTCCCCCAAAACCATCCAAAATCGAAACCAGGAGCCTCTCCATAAGGTGCTTCTTCAAATACTCTTCCATATTGATCGTATTGTTTTCTTTTCTCTTTATCTGACAGAATGCGATAAGCTTCATTTATTTCTTTAAATTTTTCAGGATCTCCTCCCTTATCAGGATGATATTTGTGTGCCAACCTATAATAAGCCCTTCTGATTTCTTCATCAGAGGCGTCTGGAGGAACACCTAAAATTTTATAATAATCTTTCATGCTTTCATGCTTTATTTTGTAGTTTCTTGACCTTCAGATTTTCCTCGATACATTTCCATTCCGATTTTTTGAAGTGCTTGTGATAGTTGTTGAATTTTCTCTTTAATATTTTCTATGTTATCACTTTCTTTTACTTTTTTCAATTCTTCTATTTTCTCTTCTATTTCTTTTTTTGTTTCTGGGGAAATTTTATCGGCATTTTCTCTAAGTGTTTTTTCGCTAGTATAAATTAGTGCATCGGCGGAGTTTCTAATTTCTGCTAACTCTCTTTTTCTTCTATCTTCTTCAGCATACATTTCAGCTTCTTTTTTCATTCTTTCGATTTCTTCTTTTGATAAACCAATTGACCCCTCAATTCTTATTGATCTTGATTTCCCAGTTGCCTTGTCTTTTGCTGTAACTGTCAAAATTCCATTTGCATCTACATCGAAAGTAACTTCAATTTGGGGCACTCCTCTTGGAGCAGGTGGAATTCCATCTAAAATAAACCTTCCCAAAGATCTGTTATCAGCTGCCATCGGTCTTTCTCCTTGTAACACGTGAATTTCAACTGAGGTCTGATTATCGGCAGCGGTTGTAAAAATTTGGGTCTTTGAGGTAGGAATAGTAGTATTTTTGGGAATCATTATAGTGTTAATCCCTCCTAAAGTCTCAATTCCCAACGATAAAGGCAAGACATCAAGTAATAAAACTGATTTGATTTCCCCTTCTGGTGCTCTTTTTTCTTCTTGTGCAGTCAAAATTTCAGCTTGAATTGCAGCTCCCATTGCAACTACTTCTTCTGGATTAATTGATTTATTTGGTTCTTTTCCAAAATAATTTCTTACTGCCTCTCTTACTTGAGGAATTAAAGTCGTTCCTCCAACTAAAATTATTTCATCAATATCTTTTTTACTCATTTTTGCCTCTGCTAATGTTTTCTCAACTCTTTCAATTGATCTCTCAACTAGGTCTTTCGTCATTTCTTCAAATTCAGCTCTTTTCAATCTATAAAGCAGATGCTTTGGTCCATCTGGGGTGGAAGTAATAAAAGGCAAATTAATTTCTGTCTCTATAGTTGAAGATAATTCAATTTTTGCTTGTTCAGCAGCGTCTTTTATTCTTTGCAAAGCTAATGGGTCTTTTGATAAATCAATACCTTCTTCTTTTTTAAATTTTTCCAAAATCCAATTCATTATTCTTTGATCAAAATCTTCGCCTCCCAAATGCGCTTCTCCTCCGGTCGCTAAAACTTCTACAGTATCTGGTGCAACATTCAAAATGGTAACGTCAAAAGTTCCGCCACCAAAATCATAAACTAAAACTTTTTTTGGTTCTTTCTTTCCAAGTCCATAAGCTAAAGCGGCTGCTGTAGGTTCATTTATAATCCTTAAAACTCTAAATCCCGCAATCTCTCCCGCTGCTTGAGTGGCTTTTCTTTGTGAATCATCAAAGTTTGCGGGACAGGTAATAACCACATTTTTCACCTCCTCACCCAATTTTTCTTCTGCATCCAATTTTACTTTTTGCAAAATCATTGCTGAAATTTCAATTGGAGTGTACCACCTCTCCCCTAACTTAATCTCAACTCCCCCATCGTGTCTTCTTCTTGTTTCATATGGCAATCTACTCAATTCTTTTTGCACTTCTGGATCATCATATCTCCTTCCAATAAATCTTTTCACGGCAAAAATTGTGTTTTTGGGATTAGTAATTGCTTGTCTTTTTGCCAAAATTCCAACCAATCTTTCGCCTGTTTTTGATAACGCAACCACAGAAGGAATCAAAATTGATCCTTCCCTTGATTCTAAGCACTTTGGCTCACCCGCTATAATAGTTGCCATCTTTGTGATTGATGTTCCAAGATCAATACCTAAAACTTTTGCCATATATTTAAATTCTCGAAAATTGATTCTTTTATCACTATTTCTTGACCTTTATTTTAATTTTCTTTTTCTCTTCCTTTTTGAGAGCTGCCTTTGGAATTGTAATTTTTAAGATTCCATCGGCATATTCTGCTTCAGCCTTTTCTCCTTGAACGTCTGTTGGTAAAAGCACCTGTCTCTTAAAATATTTTCTACCAATTTCTTTTTTAAAATATCCCTTTTCTTTAACTTCTTTCTTCTCTTCCTCTTTGGCTTCCACTTTTAATATATTGTCCTTAACTTCTACTTCAATATTTTTGGGATCAATTCCTGGAATTTCAACTTCAGCTACAATATTGTTCCCTTCTTCATAAATATCCATTCTTGGAGTTCTAATTCTTGGAAATCTAAACTCTGGCCATTCTAATTCTGGCCATTCTTCTTCAAACCATCTTTCTAACTCCCAAAAAGGTTTCCAAGGAATTATTGGCATAATATTTGAGTGAATAAGTGGTTAAGCGAACCACTTACTCATTTTATTTTGCGACCTTTACTTTAGCGGGTCTCAAAACCCTGCCATTTATTTTATAACCTTTTTGAATTTCTTCAACAATTATTCCAGTTTCAAATTTGTCAGTGTCCACCTCTTCTACAACTTCGTGAAAAAGAGGGTCAAATTTCTCTCCAACCGACTTAATTTCTTCAACTCCATATTTTTTAAAAAACTCTAAAATTTGCTTTTTGATTTGCAAAAAACCCTTAATTTCTGGTGTTTCTTTCTTTTCTAAAGAAATCGCTTTTTCAGCATTGTCAAAATTATCCAAAACTGGCAAAAACTCAAAAATCAAATTTTCATTTGCTCTTTTTATAAAATCTCCAATTCTTTCTAACTCCTCTTTCTTGTAATTTATCAAATCTGCTCTTGCTCTCTGCCACCCTGATAAATACTCATTTTTTAGCGTTTCGCACTCTTTTAACTTTTTTTCTAATTCTTCTACCTTTTTCCTTAACTCTTCGATTTCATTTTTTTCTTTCTCGCTTTTTTCTTCTTTATTCATAAATTATTTAATTGATTTTTCAACGACTTTAAAATACCAATATTTTTATTATAATCCATTCTTTGGGGTCCTGAAAACGAAACTCTCATTCCTCCCAATTCTGGTAAAGATATCTTGCACGAAATTAAGCTAAATTTTTTCCCTTCTCTGAATGGCATTTCTCTTCCAATCCAAACTTTAATTTCAGAATTTATTTTCCATTTTTGAATTATCTTTTCAATTTTTTTAACAAAAAGTGTAAATTGAAAAAGAAAATCTCTCTCTTGAAATTCAGGTTCTTTCAAAATTTCTTTCCATCCTTCCTCAACATACCATTTCTTTTTTTCAACATAAACTGAAACGAAAACATTTGAAAGTCTGGAAAGATCTGCAAGAAGCGAACGAAGAAAGCAAAATTCATCTTTAAATTTTTCTTTAGAATAGTTTTTGACTTGAATTTCTTTTGGTTCCTTTTTTAGCACTTCGTCTACAAAAACTCTATATCCTCTATCTGTAGGAATTCTTCCTGCTGAAGTATGAGGTTGAAAAAGAAATCCTTCCTGAGTTAGTTTTTGCATTTCTGACCTAATGGTAGCTGGTGAAAAGGGTAATTTATGTTTTTCTTTCAAAAACTTTGAGGAAATTGGCTGAGCTAAGCTTACATAATCTTGGACTATTTTTAATAAAATATCTTTTTGTCTTTCTTTTAGGATCATCACTTACAATATAAGAAATTAGCAATCAATTGTCAAGAGTGCTAATTTTGTTTTCATTAATCATTTTTGTTTTGTAAAATTTACTTAATGGAACTCAAACCAGTATTTTTGATGCAACCTATCCCCTACTTTGGGGAAAAATTAAAAGGAGAATGGATTGTTGAACCAAAAATCGATGGTTGGAGGTTGCAGATTATAAAACAAAAAAATGGAAAAATTGAGTATTGGGGCAGAAGGTTAGAAAAGAATCCAAACTGGACAGAAAATTTAAATTATTTGAATGAGTTTTTAGAAGAAGTCCCGGAAGGAACACTTTTAGATTGTGAACTTTATTCAACAAAAGGAAGAAGAGGAATCCCTTCTATTTTGAAAAGAACTGGGAAAGCAAAGCCTTTAATTTTTGTTTTTGATGTAATATTTTTTAATGGAAAATTTGTCGGAGAAAAAACTTTAAAAGAAAGGAAAAAGATTTTAGAAAAAATCAAATTCAAAGAACCATTTTTCATTTTGGAATTTGAGCCTTTGAAGAATTTAAAAAAAGCAATGGAAGAGTCAGTAAAAGAGGGATATGAAGGAGTAATTTTAAAAGAATTCAACTCAAAATACCAAATTTCATATCAAGCTCCAATCGCCACTCATTATTGGAGAAAAATAAAGGGATAGTTATCTTAAAAAAACGCGAATCTTTATAAATTTTTTACTAAACTCTTGAAAAAATTTATTTTTTATTTCTCGGCTTTTTTAATTGATAAAGCTAATATTCCTCCAATCAAAAATAAAACACCTTCTAACCCACATAAAATGCCTAGGAGCAGCAACTTTTTAGAAAGAAAAACCTCATAAGAACTGGCATATAAACCAAAAATTGCAGGGATAAGCATTAAAGTTCCAGAAGCTTTAGAATTTACCACAACTATTCCCGCTCCTATGATTCCTAAAATTGATAAAAAAAATGGGGGTATTCCTTGAGAAGGTATTATTGTTTGTACATCCACCCCAACTGGTAGTATCATTAAATAAAAACTAGCAAGAATTCCAAATAACCCTCCTAAAATTCCCGTGATTAAAACGATGGTTTGTTTTGGGCTCATTGATTTTAATTTTTTAGCTTTTTAATTGACCTTTAAATCTCGAAGATTGAAAGCTAAAAAAGTCCAAGTTTATTTAATCTTAGCTTTTAAAATTTACAGTGTCAAAAGCTTAACTCAAGCTGCTAAATTTTTTAGGATAATATCAATTAAAAAAATTAAAATCAATAACTCGAGCTTTTTTAATGAAACCTATTCTCTAATTTAGAAAAAAATTCATTGAAGTTTGAGCACTTAAAGAATCTAAAAAAAGCAATGGAAAAATCAGTAAAAGAGGGATATGAAGGAGTAATTTTAAAAGAATTCAACTCAAGATACCAAATTTCATATCAAGCCCCAATTGCTACCCATCATTGGAGGAAGATAAAGTTTTAAAAAAAAGGACAGGTTATTTAACCTGTCCTCCTCATAGTAGAGATTATTTTCTCAGTTAGAAACGGTTTTTTGATTGTAACTATTATTTTGAGATCCTCGGCAGTAATTTGGGTTTCTATCTTTACATTATCAGGAAGCTTAGCAGGAAGCATAGAATTAAGCATTAATTCTTTAAATTGTTCTATTTCATTTGTGCGCAATAATAAAAATCCGATTTTCTCACATATTATTGCATCTATCTCTTCTTTGTCCTCTCTAAATTTTAATTCCTCAATGAATTTTAAAAAATCGGGAAAATTCTGAAGCTCTTTTTCTGTAATCAATCGTACCCCATTTTCTTTTTGAAGTCTATGTCGCACTTCATGAATTGCTGAAGAAGAAGGAATGGTTTGTGGAATCTTGGATGGAATTAGATACCGTATGTCTTTACCTCCGGGCTTAAACAATATAGCTGGAGTATTAGTTTCCATATCTACAATATAGGCAAAAACACATTCTGGAATTTCAAGAATTTTTTCTATCTTTCTTATAGTTTTTATATATTTAACAGTCCAGGGATGATACCTAACGAAGAAGAATTTAACTTCTAAAAAGAGCCTTCTAAAGAACTTCAATTTTCACCTCCTTATCTAAAGAAAAACATATTTTCAATAAATTGTCAATAGAAGGTCAAATTTTTGTTTCAACTTAAACTTAAATGTTTTATAATCATATAATCAAATATAATCGGGAGGTTTCAAGTAATGGCAACTTTGCAAGCAGCAAGAGCTTATGCTTTAGGTTTTTCTTTAAATGAAGCTAAAAGTTTTGGATTAAACAGAGCGATTTTTTATGCTGCAGCCAAAAAAGGGTTCAAAGTATTAAAAAAAGCGCCGCCCAAAATTTCTTTACCAAGAGAAGTTTTTAAAATTCCAGAAAAAGAATTAAAGAAAATTGAAAAGAGTTTCACGATTGAAAAAATTGGAGATGAAATGGCATATTGCGTAAAAATTAAAGGAAAAAGAGTGTTTACAATCGGAAACGAACTTCAAACTCCAGAAGCATTTAAAAAACAAATTGAATCAAGATTTCAAGGAAAATTTAAAGAAGCTTGGAAAGAGGCTCTTCAAATTGTTAAATCCTACGATAAAGGAGTTTTACTTTCCCAAAGATACTTTTACGAAGTAGTTTACAAGCCTCGCAGAGACGAATTAGCAAAAAAATGGTCTGAGATGATAAAATGAAATTCAAAATTTCACTTTTTCGAAATTGTGAAATTGTGAAAATATTAAAGTTCTAAACTTAGACCTCAAATCAATCGATATTTTCACATTTGATCAATTGCGCAAATGTGCAAATATCAATTTTTTGATGGCTCTCGCGTTTCTGGCCTCTTGTTTTGTAATTCCTACCTTGACAAGTTTCAAAAATGTTATCTGTTATTCCAATGTTCTTAAGAACATTGGAACGAGATAGTACCCCAAAATAAAGGTTGGGCTAAAATTTAACTAAGTTATCAAATGGCTTCCATCGCAGGATTTTGAGGTTTTCAAATCCAAAAAGCCTTCTCTACAAGTGGCAAAAGAAATCCGGTATTTTTGGCAAATTTCAAAAACTTTTTCCATCAATTCTCTTCTCATTTGTTTTGGTAAATAGAAAGAATTTTTTATTTTTTGGCCTTTTTCAAAATAAAGAGGACTTAATTTTTTAGCAACTTTTGGGAAAGCCATTTCAAACCTTTTCCAACTATCAAACCTTGGCTTGAAAGTTGAAGCAACAATATGCAAAACTCCAGCTTCTTTTGCTCTTTTTACTATTTCTTCAATTTCATCATCGTTCAAATACGGAAAAATTGGATCTAATCTCAACCCAGTAGGAATTTTATTTTCTGATAGAATTTTTAAAGCTTTCAATCTTTCCTCTGAATCTGGAGCTTTAGGCTCTAGTTTTTTTAAAATTTCTCTTTTAAAAGTTGTGATTGTTATCGTTACTGCACACTTTAATTTTTTTAAAAGATGAATATCTCTCAAAACTAAATTCGATTTTGTGATGATTAAAAT
>CAZGXQ010000010.1:0-6182 GCA_964530195.1 uncultured Candidatus Saccharibacteria bacterium
AACTGGCTTTACAAGTAAAATCAAATCCCCCACTCTTGCCTGGCTTGTTGTGATTAATTTTTCTTTTTCCACTTCTCCAATCATTGTTCCAACAACAATCGGGTTTGAAATTCCAGGAGTAATTTCAGTGTGACCGCCAACAACTGAAACATCAAGTTCTTTGCAAGCTCTATCTATATCTCTGAAAATTTTTTCGACTAATTCAGAATCTGTTTTTCTTTCTGGCAACAAAATTGTAGCCAAAAACCATCTTGGTCGAGCTCCCCTGCAAGCAACATCGTTTGCATTAATAATTGGCACAAAATAACCAATATTTGAGCTTGTGTAAGTTATTGGGTCTGTTTTGACTACCAGGTATTTGTCAGAAAAATCAATTATCGTTGCATCTTCTCCAATTTTTGGTCCAACAATAACTCTTTTATCCTTTTTGCCCTGACACTTTTTCAAAAGCCTTTTTAAAAGTGCTGGATTTAATTTTCCCGCTTGAAATTTTTCTTTCATTTTTTCACCTCCTTAATTCCATTTTATCTTAAATTTGACAGAAATTAAAATCAAAAATAAAGTAAAAGAGGGGCTTTTTAAAAAATGCAAGAAAAGAAAATTAAAACTAAAAAACAAAAATTGAGAGAAAGAATTTGGAAAATGTTGGAAGAAAAAAGAGTGGCAAGGTTTCCCCTACCTCTTAAAGATCGAATCCCAAATTTTGAAGGCTCTGAAAAAGCTGCTAAATTATTAACTACTTTGCCAGAATGGAAAGTGGCAAAAATTATTTTTTCAAATCCAGATGCTGCCCAAAGACCAGTTAGAGAATTGGCATTAAAAGAAGGAAAAATTTTAATAATGGCGACTCCAAAATTAAAAAAAGGATATTTAATAATTGATCCCAACAAAATCAAGGGAAAAGAAAAAGAAGCTTCAACAATCGCTGGCGCTTTCAAATACGGGAAACCAATAGAGGATTCACCAAAACCAGATTTAATTGTTACAGGTTGTGTAGGAGTTGATAAAGAAGGGTGGCGCTTAGGAAAAGGCGGGGGTTATGGTGACAAAGAAATAAAAACTCTTTTTGAAAAATTTGGCAAAATTCCAGTAGTAACCACTGTTCACGAATTGCAAATTGTTAAAAGTGTTCCTCGTGATGAATTTGATACAAAGGTTGAGTATATTGTTACCCCAAATCAAATTATTAAATGCCAAAATGAAAAATAAATGAAAGAAAAAAGTAAAATTCTCTACCAAGATAAAGAAATCTCTCTAAAACTAATTGAAAAAAAGATTTTAAAAAAGAAAGTAAAAGCAGTGATCCTTGATTTTCCAAAAACAGTGGGGGTTTTGCCTGTTGATGAAAGTGGAAAAATTATTTTGGTCAAACAATATCGTTTTCCAGCTAAAAAAGAACTTTGGGAAATTCCAGCTGGAAAACTAAAGAAAGGAGAAAAACCTGAACTTGGAGCGAAACGGGAATTGAAAGAGGAAACTGGGTTTGAAGCTAAAAAATTGAAAAAAATAGCAGAATATTTTGTTTCTCCAGGATATACAAGTGAGTATCAATATTTGTTTGTCGCAAAAGATCTTAAAAAAGGAAAACAATTGCTTGAAAAAGATGAAATTATTAAAAAAGTAAAAGCATTTTCTCTCAATGAAATTCTAAAAATGATAAAAGAGAAAAAAATAATCGATGCCAAAACAATTTTAGCCATAAGTTACATAAAAAGGTCTAAAACCCGACGTTAGGTTGTTAGGTCGTAAAGAAAATTAATTATCAAAATACATGAAAATCATTTCTTGGAATGTGAATGGACTAAGATCAGTTTATGAGAAAGGAGGGTTTGGGTTAATTAACAAATTAAATCCTGACATTTTTTGTTTTCAGGAAATTAAAACTCAATTAGATCCGTTGAAGGCAGTTTTGTTAAAGCCAAAGGGATATTTTCTTTATTTCAATTGCTCAAAAAGGAAAGGAATGTGGGGAGTGGCTGTGTTGACAAGAAAAAAGCCAATTGAAATAAAATCAAAAATTGGCATGGAAAGATTTGAGAAAGAAGGGAGGTTTTTAGAATTAAAATATTCGCGATTTATCTTAATCAACTTTTACGCTCCTCACGGAGGAAGAAAAAAGGAAAACTTAGATTATAAATTGAAAGTTTTTGAGAAATTTCTGAAGTATTTAGAAAAAATTAAAAATGAGAATGTAATTTTGGCTGGAGATCTAAATGTAGCTCACAAAGAAATTGATTTAGCCAGACCCAAAGAAAACGAAAATAACACAATGTTCACGCTTAAAGAAAGAGCAAAAATTGATAAGATAATAAAATTAGGTTTTTTTGATAGTTTTAGGGAATTTTGCAAAGAGGGCGGACATTTTACTTGGTGGCCCTATGGATTTAGAGCAAGAGAGAGAAATTTGGGTTGGAGAATAGACTATATATTTGTTTCAAAACCTTTGTTGCCAAAATTAAAGGATGCTTTTATTTTATCCGAAGTAAAAGGTTCAGATCATTGTCCAGTAGGAATTGAAATTGCATTATGAAATACAACAAATTAGTCAGAGATAAAATTCCAGGAATTTTAAGGAAGAAGGGTAAAAAGCCAATTATTCGTGTTGCTGACAGAAAGGAATATTGGAAGGGTTTAAAAGAAAAATTAAAAGAGGAGGTTGAAGAATTTTTAAAAAATCCAAAGAAAGAAGAATTAGCAGATATTTTAGAAGTAATTTATGCTATTTGCGATTTCAAAAAAATTAGTAAAAAGGAATTGGAGAAATTGAGAAAGAAGAAAATAAAAGAAAGAGGCGGATTTAAAAAGAGAATTATTTTAGATGAAGTGAAATAAAAAAAAAATGGATATAACGAATCCGATCTTAAAAAGTGTAAAGCCAGTAATTAAAGAATTAAAATTTGTTAAAATTAATAAAAAGAATTTATTGAAATTTTGCTCTAATTTTGAATTAAAAAAGAAGCCAGTCTGGTCAGACTCTACATCTTTTAAATTCCAGAGATTAAGAGACGAAGAAGAGCTTAATTTTTTATTAAAAAGGTCCAAAACCCGATATTAGACCATAAAATTTGAAGTCTTAAGTTTTATTTCATAAAATAAAAAAATATGGACAATCAAAACTGCTTTATCCACGAACTTTTCAAAAAGGATTCTCCGAAGAAATTAACGCCAATTCCACAACTTCTAAAAGAGAGCTGGAGGATTTATTGCTTGAAAATTAAAACGCTATTGGGGATTGTTGGAGTACCGATTGGATTTTCATTTTTCTTTTGGATTTTGAAGTATTTTTTGAGCAACACTCCTATCAAATATTCTCTTTGGTTTTCTATTATCGAATTAATTTCTTCTCTTTTTACTTTTTTCCTTTGGCTCTTAGCTATTCCATCTTTACTTTACTCTCTCAAGGAAAATACAGGCACAAAGGATTCTTTCAAAAAAGGACTCAAAATATTCTTCCCTTATCTCTGGATTTACTTTTTGCTTAATGTAATTATTGCTGGAGCGTTTTTGATTTTTATAATTCCTGGAATTTTGTTTTTTATTTGGTTTTCATTAGCTATTTTTATCTTAGTTTTTGAGGAAAAAAGAGGGTTCAGTGCTTTATTTAGAAGCAAGGATTTAATTAAAGGGAATTTCTGGAAAATTTTAGCTAGATTTTTAGTCTTGTTTTTAATCCTCATCCTCGTAGGGTTACCATTAGCTTTTCTTTCAACTTATTTTACTGTTGAAAAACCACAGACAGCAAATCGAATGATCGAGATTGGAAATTATATTTTTCAGCTTTTCATTTTACCATTTATTTTTGTGTATGGATTTTTAATTTATAGCGATCTCAAAGAAATTAAAGCTGAAATTCCATATAAAGAACCAACAAAAAGCAAAAAAATAATATATGCTCTCCCTGGAATTTTAGGGACATTAATTCTGGGGTTACTGGTTAGTGTTTATTTACTCAATATCTTTTGGGGTAGAGACATTCCTCCCATTGACGATAGCGATCTTTGGCTCTCAAAGATAGAAATTTCAAAAGAAGAAAACGCTTTTTATCTTCTAGAGCAAGCCGGAAAAAAAATGTATTTGCCACTAGAAAAGAGAGAGCTCTTTATCAAAATGGCAGAAGGGAAAGAATGGGATGACGCATTTGCTGAGGAATTAGTCACAAATAACGAAGAAGTTTTTCAACTTTTGGAAGAAGCAATAAACCTTCCCTATTTTCAACTTCCAGGATTCGAAGATCCAAAAAAAGTAGATTTTACAACATCTCTTCCCGACCTTGCTCGCTTAAGAGAAATAGCAAGGCTAAACTCGATTAAATCTCGTTATCTGTTGGTAAATGGAAATGAACAGGAAGCTTTAGATTTTATCTTCAAAATGATTAAAATGGGGCAAATAATAGAAAATAGCCCAAGACCTCCTTTGATCAGTTATCTCGTAGGAAAAGCCATAAAAGAAGAAGGCTTAAAAGGTCTAATACTAATGCTGCCGCATCTCACTTTATCTCCAGAAATATTAAAAAATTATATAAACCAACTTGAAGAGTTTAAAGCAAACGAAGAAGGATTAATTAAGGTGATAAAAATGGAATATATCCTCTTCACCAATACCAAGAAAAAAATAATTGATGAGGCCTTTATCGGCCGAGGCTCCAAAAAAGAATTAGAAGAAGTAGGAATAATAGAAGAGCCTATTTTAAAAATAAAGAAGGCAACTGAATTAAATTATCTTTATAAACCGAATCAAACCCAAAAGATATTTGCTGAAAAATATCGGAATTTTATTAATAATGTCAATAAAGATTGCTATGAAACAGGGCGAGAAGTCCAATCTTTAGCGCTTCATTACCCCAAAATAAGGATGTTATTTACAGAAAATATAATAGGCAAAATCTTACACGATCTTGGTATAATAAATTTCATGAACATAAAATGCGCCGAAGATGTCTCAGTAAGCGCCACTCAACTACTTTTAGCTCTGAGGGCTTATCAAATGGAACATAACAAATTACCCACCTCCTTAGATGAACTTTTTCCAACATATATCTCTCAAATTCCAAAAGATCCTTTTGATGGAAAACCAATAAAATATTTGCCTGAGAAAAAAATTATTTATTCTGTGGGTGAAGATTTAACAGATTCAGGAGGAAACGAGAAAGAAGATTTGATTTTTAAAATTGAATTTTAAGAATGTGATTGATGTCCATTGTCATTTAGAGCAAAAAGATTACGAAAAAGATAGGGATGAAGTAATTGAAAGGTGCAAGGAAGAGTTAAAGGGATAATTACTTATTTTCATTCTGATAATTTTGATTGAAGAACGGAAATGATTGAAAAATGCAAAAATTTTTGCAATATTCTTGATTCATCTAGAAAACAAGGGTAAAATAAAAACATGAACCCAAAATTTTTAGAAAAATCGAACCAAAGATCTGTTAATCTGGTAGAAGAAGTAAAGGCACTTCGTTCTTTTTTAATTGGAATGTTAGGAAAGGATAAAGAAGGTGAATACAAACCTGAATTTGTTCGGAAGGTTTTAAAAGCTGCTCGAAAAAAAGCAGTTTTTACTTTTAAAGGAAAGAAAGATTTTTTAGAACAAATTAAGAAAGGGTAAGTCCACATGGTTCAAATAATCTATAGCGAATATTTTTCAAAATCGGTCAAGAAACTTCCTCTTAGAATTCAAAATAAATTAGCAACAAAATTGGAACTACTTCAAAAGAATCCATTTCATCCCCTTTTACATACTAAACCCTTAACAGGTCCGCTTTTTGGTTTTTATTCTTTCAGAATTACTCGCGAATGGCGAGTGATTTTTTAATTTTTGGAACCAGAAGTTATAAAGTTAATTGAGGTAGGTCACCGAAAAGATATCTACAGATAAAACCGATTCTCTGTTAAAACTAACTTCTTTTAAAAGAAAGACTCACCAACAAAAATTCGACATTTGCACATTTGCGCAAATGTGAAAATATCACTATAATTAAAAGAATTTTAAACTAGAGAAATTTAATTAATATGATTGATGTCCATTGTCATTTGGAACAAAAAGATTATGAAAGAGACAGAGATGAAGTGATTGAAAAGTGCAAAAAAGAATTGAAAGCTGTGATTACTTGTTGTTGCCATCCTGATGATTTTGATTTGACAATGAGTTTGGTTGAGAAATATAAAAATTTTATTTTTGCCACT
>CAZGXQ010000011.1:0-5981 GCA_964530195.1 uncultured Candidatus Saccharibacteria bacterium
GAATAGCCTCTCACATGAAAGAGTATCCAGAAGATAAAACTTTTGTTGTAGCAAAAGAAAAACCAGTAAATGTTGCTGAAGAATTGAAAAAATCAGGAGCTGAAATTTTAATCAATTATTTGCCAGTTGGCTCTCAAAAAGCAACAGAGTATTACGCGCAGTGTGCTTTGAAAGCAGGGTGCGCTTTTATTAATTGCATGCCTGTTTTTATAGTTTCAGATAAAAAGTGGGCTGAAAAATTTGAAAAGAAAAATTTACCCTGTATTGGAGATGATATTAAATCGCAAGTTGGAGCAACAATTGTCCATAGGACATTGTGCTACCTTTTTACCCAAAGGGGTGTAATTATTGACAGATCTTATCAATTGAATTTTGGGGGCAATACTGATTTTCTCAACATGCTTGAAAGAAAAAGGTTAAAATCAAAAAAGATTTCAAAAACTGAAGCTGTCGAATCACAACTTGCAAAAAGGTTAAGCTATGATAATTTGCACATTGGACCTTCAGATTGGATTCCATGGTTAAAAGATAATAAAGTTTGCTTCATTAGAATTGAAGGAAGAAAATTTGGAAATGTGCCTGTAGAATTAGACCTTCGACTCTCTGTTGAGGACTCTCCAAATTCTGCAGGATGCGTCATTGATGCAATAAGGCTTGCAAAATTGGCTTTAGATAGGGGAGTGGGAGGACCTTTAATTTCCGCTTCCGCTTATTTAATGAAACATCCTCCTCAACAATTTAGCGATGAAAAAGCAAGAGAAATGGTTGAGGAATTTATTAAAGGTCAAAGAGAAAAATAAAAAATTATGACTCCATTTGAAAGATTTAAAAAATTAAATACAGAAGGTAATTTGTGGATTTATGTTTTGAGTTTAGGGAAAGAGGAAGTAGTTTGCGATGAAGATGCTAGAAAATTGATTTTTGAAAGATTTGGATTTTTGCCAGGAAATATTTTGCTAAAGAGCGTTTTGTATAGATTAAGAAGACAAGGTTACATTCAAACTGAAAAATATAAAGGAAAAAGAGCTTTTAAAACTACAGAGAAAGGAAAAGAAGAATTAGAAAAAATGAGAAATTTTTGCCAAGAACTATTACAAAAGATGTAATCTTTTTTATAACTAAAATATGCTGGCCATAAACAAAATTAAGGGAGTAATTTTTGATTTGGATGGAGTTTTAGTAGACACAGAATATTATCAGTCCAAAGCATGGATAGAGGCGTTAAAAAATTATGGTATTTTTTTGTCACAAAGAGAGATGTTAGATTATAAAGGAAAAAGTGGAGAAGTGATTGAAGAGCAAATAAAGCGGAAATATGGTTTAAAAATAAAGAGAGGAGAGTTAGTTAAAAAAAGAAACGAAACTGTTTTAAAAATTTTCACAAAACAAAAAGTCAAGACAATGCCCTATGTTAAAAGGGCGTTAAATTTTTTCAAAAAAAGAAACAAATTATTAGCAGTAGCAAGCACTGGTATTAAAGAAGAAGTGCTTTTGAAACTAAAAAAGGCAGGGATTTTTTCTTATTTTTCTGCAATTACCTCAAAGAGTGAAGTAAAAAGAGGAAAACCTTATCCTGATGTTTACCTTTTTGCCACAAAAAAAATAAATTTAAAACCTAATGAGTGTTTAGCAATTGAAGACACTCAATCTGGAGTTGAATCTGCAAAATCCGCTGGCCTTTTTTGTTTTGCAATTCCAAATGAGTACTCGTTTAAACAAGATTTTAGTAAAGCTGATAAAGTGTTTAAAAACCTAAAAGAAGTGATTGATTTTTTGGGGAAATCAAAAGAAGTGATTGTTTGTTGGGATTTTGACGGAACATTAGTTGATACTATGGCTTCTCATGCAAAATTAGCTTCAGAGCTCATAAGTAAATATTTTGGTTTATCAAAAGAGAAAGCTAGAAGAGAATATTTAAAAACGACAGGGTTGCCATTTGATATTCAATTAAAAATTATTTTCCCAAAAAAAGATGAAGAAACAAAAAAATTATGCGCACGAGAATACCACAAAAGAAAATTAAACGAAGTTTACAAAAATTTCAAAAGCATTCCCAACGCTAAATACGCAATTTACCAATTGTTTAAATTAGGAGTTTTTCAAATTGTTACCTCTGGAACAGATGAAAATATCGTTTATTACTGGATAAAAAAAGAAAAAATTAAGGGAATAAATAAAGTAATGGGAAGAGAACAAGGACTCAAAGCTGATCACATAAAAGAAATAAAGAAGAAGTTTAAAAACACCTTTTTAGTTTTAGTTAGCGATTCTGTAAAGGATATGAAATTACCTGCTGATTTCAAAATAGGATTTGTTTTAAAGCGCAATTTAAAAACGAAAGAGGGAGCAAAAAGATATAAAGAACTTAAAAAAGAGGCAAACATAGTAATTAGCGATTTAAAAAAAGTGCCCGCAATAATAGAAGAGTGGATAAAAAATAAAGGTTGCTAAAAATTGTTAAAAGTCAAAAATATAAAATATGCTTGATTTATATAAAGAGAAATTCAAAAAAATAGAAAACTTTATTGGGAGAATTTTTTCTTTTTTGTTTTTTAGTCCCAATCAGTATACGCTATCTTCAATTGCTTTTGGAATAGGAACTTTTTATTGTTTAACAAAGCAAAAACTAATTTTGGCACTCTTTCTTTTCCTTGTTGCCTCCTTTTTAGATTTTGTTGATGGGGCAGTAGCTAGATACAGGGGAATTTCTACTAAATTTGGCGCATATTTAGATACAATTTGTGATAGATATGTTGAAGCTCTTTTGCTTTTTGGAATGTTATTTTTACCTCTACCAAAAATTCTTTTTCCCCATTTTGCTTGGATTTTTTTGATTTTGCTTGGATCTTTAATGACGACTTATGCAAAAGCTGCAGCAAAAGAAAAAGAATTAGTTATTGAAGAATTAAAAGGTGGAATTTTTTCTCGCGCTGAAAGGTTAATTTCTTTAATCTTGGCTTTAATTTTGGGAATTTTTAATTATCAATGGATGGCATTTTTTTTAATTTTGATTGCAATTTTAACTAACATTTCTGCAATTCAAAGAATAGTTTTTGCCCTAAAGAGTCAAAAAAGAAAATTTTAGTTAAAAAGTTATTTGATTTTCAAGCCCAACTTACCTAAGGTTGGAAAAATTAAATAAAGAAATGAGGATTTTTTGCCAAAAGCCTCTGTTTTTTTGTTCAAAATTGCATTTTTAAATTCTTCTAAACTTGTTGCTTGAGCCACAGTAAAAACAGAGCCCACTCCTTTGTGGAAATGAGCATCGCTTCCGCCAACTTGTGCTAAGTTATGTTTTTGGGCAAAGATTTTTGCTTTTTTATCAAAAAAAGAAAAAGGAAGTCTGCCATTTAAAACTTCAATTCCATCAATTAAATCTAAATATTTTTCGATATTATCTTTAAAACCCTCAATTGGATGGAAGGGATGGGGCAAAACGATCAGTCCTTCTTGAGCTTTGATTTCTTTTACTGCTTCTAAAAATTTTTTTGATTTAATTTCTTTTTTTAAAAAAATACCCAAAATGTCTCCTTTTTCAGTTTTTTGTTCTTGTCCCAAAATTAAAAAAACCCCATACTTTTTCGCTGCTTTTTTTGCCTCCTCCCAGCCTTTTGTGGTTTCATGGTCAGTTAAAGCAATTCCATCTAAATTTTTATTGCTAGCAGTTTTTATTAATTTTTCAGGCGAAGAAACCCCATCTTTTGAATAATAACTATGACAATGCAAATCAATCTTCATTATTAGTTGTAAGTTTTAAGGGTTAAATTATTGGTACTTTTCTACAGTAAATTTGTAAATAAAAATTTTTTCTTTTGTAGGATCGATACCTGCCTTTTGACAGGCAATTGAGATTTGTTGTTCTACAGTCTCTACTCCTTCAATGTCTGGAAGCAAAACTCCAGTTTTTGGAACAATTTCTTCATCTAAAATCCCATCTATAATCCAATCTTGATTTGGAAAGGCTAAAGGAAAATTTTTGACAATAATCCCAAATTTTTTGGGATTTAACTCTTTTAAATCTTTTACTTCTTCTGGAAAACTTAAAACAGAAACTGAAATAGAAATTTCGTTTAATTCTTCTAATTTTACTGGTTCAAATCTAAAATCTTGAGTTGCAGCAGCAATGGCGTTTTTGATTGTCTCTTCGGCAACATTAATTCGTGTTGGCAAATAAGTTCCAATACATCCTCTTAATTTTCCATCTTTTTCTAAAGTAACAAAAACTCCAGCTCTTTTATTTAAAAATTCTTCTGGAAAATCATTTGGCACTTTAATAATCTCTCTTTCTTTTAAATATGTCTCAATTGCTAATTTTGCTAATTTTGCTAAAGGATGCATGTTTTTATTTTACCTCAAATAAAAAATTTTGCCAATTTTCTGAGCTAATTTGAGATAATTTTTTGGCATTTTCTACTTTAAAGTTCCCGATTTTCGTTCTTCTTAATTTCTCAACAATCCCTCCAACTTTTAACTTTTCCCCAATATCGTTTGCTAAAGAGCGAATGTAAGTTCCGCTTGAGCAAGAAACTTTTATTTCAAGATAGGGAAAGGAATAATTTAAAATTTCAATTTGATAAATTTTAACTTTGACTGGCAAAAGCTCAAGTTTTATTCCTTTCCTTGCAAGCTCATAAGCTTTTTTGCCTTTAATTTTTTTTGCAGAATAAGACGGAGGGGTTTGTAAAATTTCACCAAGAAAACTTTTTAAAACCTCTTCAATTTCTTCTCTTTTTGGAATTTTTTCAACCTTGATTTCTTCGATTTTTCCTTCTTTGTCAAAAGTATCAGATTTTACCCCAAGTCTTATTTTAGCAATATATTCTTTATCTAATTTTTGAAATTCACCCAATCTTTTTGTTGCCTCCCTTCCAATACCCAAAATTAAAAGTCCAGTAGCAATTGGATCTAAAGTTCCAGCGTGCCCAATTTTTCTAATTTTTGTTACTTTTCTTAAATAATCAACAACATCATGAGAAGTCATTCCTTCTGGCTTATCAATTAGCAAAAATCCAGATTTCATAATTTAAGCTTGAAAAAATCAATCGCATTTTGAGTAGTAATTTTATCCACCTCTTCAATTTTCATTTTTTTAATTTTTGCAATTTCTCCAATAACTAATTTTACTTTTGTTGGATCATTTCTTTGGCCTTGAGGACCAAGCCACGGGGAATCTGTTTCTGTCATTATTTTTTCAATTTTTAAATCTCTGACAATTTTTTTAATATCTTTTGAGGAAAGCAATGTTGTATTTACTGTAATTGACCAGCCATTTTCTATTATTTTTGGTAAAAGATTTCTTTGAGTAAAAAAGTGCATTAAAACATTTTTTGCTTTGCTTTTTTCTAAAATTTCGATTGCTTCTTTAAAAGCTTTTCTTGCATGAATTACTAGTGGTTTTTTTAAATCTTCAGCTAGCAAAATAAATTTCAAAAAAAGCTCTTTTTGTTTTTCTTGCCATTCTGGCTCTTTAATGATGAAATCTAATCCAGTTTCTCCAATTCCCACAATTTTTTCTTTATTCTCTTCAATCTTTTTGAGAAAGTTTTTCACAACCTCATCGTTAATTTCTTTTATATACTCCGGGTGAATTGAAACAGTGGCAAAAATAAAATTTTTATATTTCTCAACCAAACTCATTGTCAAATCAAAATCATCAGGATGACAACAACAAGTAATCACAGCTTTCAATTCCTCTTTGCACTTTTTAATTACTTCATCCCTATCTTTTTCGTAATCTTTTTGTTCTAAATGGCAATGGACATCAATCATGGTTTTTGTATAAATTTACAGCTAAAATGGTCTTTGCATCAATTATTTTTTTATTTTTTATCATTTTTAGAATTTCATTGAGAGAAAATGCTTTTACTTTTTTAATAATTTCATCTTTTTCAAGCAATTGTTTTCCTTTTTTAAGGTCTTTTGCGACAAACAAATATTGATATTCACTTGTATATCCTGGAGAAACAAAATATTCTGCCATT
>CAZGXQ010000012.1:0-5640 GCA_964530195.1 uncultured Candidatus Saccharibacteria bacterium
TATAAATTGATGGAGAGATCTCCGGTAGAAGAAATAAAATCTCGACTAGATATTGTCGAGGTAATTTCCTCTTACTTGTCGCTTAAAAAATGCGGAGCAAATTATAGAGCTCTTTGTCCTTTCCATTCAGAAAAAAATCCATCATTTTTTGTCTCCCCAGCAAGACAAATTTGGCACTGTTTTGGATGTTTTTTACCAGGAACTCCAATAAAGACTAAAGAAGGCTATCACAAAATTGAAGATTTGAAAGTTGGAGACTTAGTTGAGACTCATAGAGGAAGGTTTATGCCAGTGATAAGATCTTTGTGGAGACCATTTAAGGGCGAAATCTTAGAAATTAGAGTTAGAAAATCGAGCGAAACGGTTTCTTTAACTCCAGATCACGAAGTTTTTGTAATAAAAATAAAGCACTGCCCCTATAAATCTCGAAAAACAAGAATTTGTCAATGGAATTGTAAAAAGAAATATTGTCCAAGATTTTATTTGGATTACAAAATTGAAAAATTGCCAGCTGCTCATCTTTCAAAAGATGACCTTTTGCTTTATCCGGTGAATGAAAAAATTGAAGAGTTAGATTACATCGATTTGGAAAAATACTACACGAGGAAAGAGAGTAATTTTGGGCCAGAGATTAAAGAGATTCCAACAAAAATAAAAGTTAATGACAAATTTTTGAAATTAGTTGGCTACTATATAGCCGAAGGAAGTAATCATAGAGCCTACATTAGGTTTAGTTTAGGAGAAAATGAAATAGAGTTTGCTAAGGAAATAAAAGAATTGATCAAAGAGATTTTTGGGATAAATGCAGGCATTCACAAGAGAAAAACAGGTAAAAAAACCGGAATTGAGATTTCAGCCTGTAATTCAAAATTATCCAACATTTTTGAGAATCTTTGCGGAAAAGGTGCGGACAAAAAACACATTCCTTTTGAATTTCAATTTTTACCACCCCAAAAACAAAGGATAATTCTGGATGCCATTTGGAGGGGTGATGGTACTCAAGGAAAAGTTGCAAAGTGTAAAAGTAAAAGAAATTATAAAGCAATTACCACAACCTCTCTTTTATTAGCTGAGCAATTAAGAGATATTTTGTTGAGATTGAAAAAACAACCAAACTTTATTATTCAAAAAGAGAAAATTGATAAAAAGGGAGTTTGCCACAAAACTTCTTATACAATAATTTGGCAAGAAAACTATAACCTGCATTTTTCATTTTTCTGGCGAGATCCAAAAACTAAGGTCTTGTATTGGGCTTTGCCAATTAAAGAAATCAAAAAAAGATACTATCAAGGCGACACTTTCGATTTAACTGTAGCTGTTGATCATTCCTATTTGGCAGGACCTTTTGCAGTTTCAAATTGCGGCAAAGGCGGAGATATTTTTAAATTCATAATGGAAATTGAAGGGGTTGAATTTGGGGACGCATTAAGAATTTTAGCTCAAAGAGCAGGAGTTGAATTGAAACCAAAATCTCCAGAATACGAAAAATTGAAAACTCAAAGGAAAAGATTGTATGAAATTTGTGAATTAGCAACTAGATTTTTTGAAAAACAATTGGAAAGCTCAAAAGGCAAAAAAGTAGTAGAATATCTTAAAAATAGGGGAATTTCAGAAGAGTCAATAAAAAAATGGAGAATTGGATGGGCCCCAGAGGCATGGAGAGGATTGAGCGACTTTTTGGTTAAAAAAGGATACAAAAATGAAGAAATCGAAAGTGCGGGTTTGGCAATTAAAAACGAAAGTGGAAATTATTATGACAGATTTAGAGGAAGAATTATTTTTCCAGTTTTTGATTTAAATTCTCAAGTGATTGGATTTGGAGGAAGGATTTTTGAAAAAGAAGATGAAGGCTTAGCAAAGTATATTAATACTCCAAACACACTTTTATATGACAAAAGTAAAGTTCTTTATGGGTTAGATAAAGCTAAGGTTGAAATTAGAAAAAAAGATTTTTGTATTTTGGTTGAAGGTTATACTGATGTGATTTTGGCTCATCAAATTGGCATTTCAAATACAGTAGCAGTTTCTGGAACAAACTTAACTTTAGATCAACTAAGAATCCTTAAACGATATTCAAACAATTTGATTTTAGGTTTTGACATGGACATTGCTGGAGACTCAGCAACAAAAAGAACTATTGCCATTTCTCAGATTGAGGGATTTAATTTAAAAATTTTACCTCTCCCAAAAGATCAAGATCCAGCGGATGTAATTTCTAAAAATCCCGAAGAATTTAAAAACTTGGTTGAAAAGAGCATTTCAATTTTAGATTTTTATTTTCAAAGCGCCTTTTCTTCATTTGATAAAAACACTCCAGAAGGAAAAAGAGAAATTTCAAAGATGCTACTTCCCCCAATTAAAAGAATTCAAAACAAAATTGAACAAGCTTTCTGGATCAGAGAATTGGCAAGAAGACTTGAAGTTAGTGAAAGCTATGTTGAAGAGGAGTTAGCTAAAGTAAAAATAGAAGAAGAACAAATTGGTTTGGAGGAAGGAGAAGCAATTTCTTTGCCTCCAAAAAGTCGTAAAGAGCTTTTAGAAGAAAGATTGATTGTTTTACTCTTGAAAAATTTAGAAAAAGTAAATAAAATTGAAGATGAGAATTTAGAGTTTTTTTCTCAACCTATCAAGGAAATTATTCTGAATTTAAAAAACGAAAAAACTCCTTTTTTAAAAAATCTTTCCTCGGAGGCCAATGAAAAATTTAATTATTTAGCTCTTAAAGCAGAAATTGAAGAAATAGATTTAGAGAACATAGATTCTGAAATTGATTTTTGTATTAGTGAAATTCAGTGTATTGAAATAAAAAGTAGATTAGAAGAAATTGGTCAAAAGATTAGAGAAGCTGAAAAAGAAAAAGACTTTGAAAAACTCAAAGAACTTTCTCAACAATTTAATAATCTTTCAAAACAACTTTCAAAACTAAAGAAAAAATAAATTTATGATGAGAAAAAAGAAAAAAGAAAAAAAAGTAAAAAAGAGGAAAAAAGTAAAATTAAAAAGGGGAAGACCCAAAAAAGTTTTTTTAGAGGAAAAGGTAGAACAATTAATCGCTAAAGGAAGAGAGCGAGGTTTTGTAACAATTTCTGAGATTTTATATTTTTTTCCTGAAGTTGAACAAGATATTAAAGGGTTAGAAAAACTTTACGAAAAATTAGAGAGAGCAGGAATTGAGGTTAAAGGAGAAACTGAATTTTTGGATCTGGAAAAAGAAATAGAAGAAGAGATTCCAGAAGCAAAATTGGATGAGGTTCAAATGTATTTGAAAGAAATTGGTCAATACGCACCATTAACAGCAGAAGAAGAAAAAGAATTGGCAAAAAGAATAGAAAAAGGAGACCAGGAAGCAAAAAAACGGTTAGTTCAAGCAAATTTAAGGTTGGTTGTGTCAATTGCTAAAAAATATATTGGAAAATCTCCAAATTTGAGTTTTTTGGATTTAATTCAAGAGGGAAATTTGGGGCTGTTTAGAGCAGTAGAAAAATTCGATTGGAGAAAAGGATATAAATTTTCAACTTATGCCACCTGGTGGATAAGACAAGCAATTTCAAGAGCTTTAGCTGATCAAGCAAGAACTATTAGAATTCCAGTACATATGATAGAGACCCTTTCAAAATTTACTCAAGTTAGGAGAAGATTGCTACAAGATTTGGGAAGAGAGCCATTACCAGAAGAAATTGCTGCTGAGATGGGGCTTGAGGTAGATAAGGTTTATAATTTATTAAAAATTTCTCAAGAAACAGTTTCTCTTCAAACTCCTGTTGGAGAAGACGAAGAAGATTCAATCTTAGCTGAATTTATTGCTGATGAAAAAAGCCCACCCCCAACTTTAGAGGCAGCAAGAAATTTGTTAAGAGAGAGATTAAAAGAAATTCTTAAAGATTTGACCCCAAGAGAACAAAAGATATTATCAATGAGATTTGGATTGGAAGATGGGGTAACTCATACTTTAGAGGAAGTAGGAAGAGAATGTGGAGTAACAAGAGAAAGAATTAGGCAAATTGAAGCTAAAGCCTTAGAAAAAATCAGACAGCATCAAGCCTTGAAAAAATTAAAAGGATATTAGATAATATTAAAAACATTCCGCGGTAGCTCAACGGTAGAGCGACTGGCTGTTAACCAGGAGGTTGCAGGTTCGAATCCTGCCCGCGGAGCAATGTACCTGAGTTTGCTTCGCTCTGGTGTATGACATTTTTGTTTATTAGTTTAAAAGACAACTCTTTTTAGATTTACTGCAAATCTCAAACAATGTCTCACTGACCATTTTCGTGGCCACTCTAAATCCACAGCGCCAAGAAGACCTTTTAAACTGATTTTTTGTGAACACTTTCTCTCCAAAAAAGATGCTTAAAGAAGAGAAAAATATTTCAAAATAACTAAGGGGAAAAGAACTCTAAAACTATTATTAAAAGATTCATTGAAACTAAGCTAAATTCGTCCATCACTGGGCAACCATGAGCCAGGTGTGGTGCACAGTTTTTATTTTAGAAATAAATTTTGATATTTGCACATTTGCGCAAATGTGCAAATGATTAAACAATTAAGCTTTTGAGGGTGCGCGGTTGTAATTTTAAATTCAAGAATTTCACTATTTCACAATTGTGAAATTGTGAAAAACTGAAATTTATTGGTGTTTGCTTTGAGTTTGAAATCACTTTTTTAAAATGATGAGAGAGTAAAATAACACATGGCCGAAATATTAAAGAGTTAACAATTCTCGAGATCACGTTTTAGTGAACTTATCAAACAAATTCTGACATCCTCCATTAAGCGAAGCAAAAGGCCCATCGCTGGGCAACCATGAACTATGTACCACACGATTTTGTTTGACACTAAATTTTAACTTGCTAAAATAAATTGTATGGCCAATCAAATTTCAAAAAACATTATCTTACCAAGATCTTTTATTCGAGAAAAAGAGGGAATAGTAATTCTTCCATTAAAAAAATGGAAAGAAATTGAAAAATCATTAGAAGATTTAGAAATGTATCGTTCCGAGAGATTGGCAAAGGAAATTGAAAAAAGAAGAAAGCAAAAAGAGACTGTATCTTTAGCAAAACTTCTTAAAAAATATCGCATTTAAATTGTGTTTGTTTTTGAATTTAAAAAGAAGGCAGCAAAGGAGTTAGAAAAACTTCCCCTTCAAATCCGTAAAAGAATTTTAAAGAAACTTAAATTTTACTCACTTCAAGAAAATCCTCTAAGATTTGCCGAGAAATTGAGAGATCGTAGATTTGGAGAATATCGATTTCGTATAGGGGATTATAGGATACTCTGTGATTTGGAAGATCATCGAATCATTATTCTGAAGGTTGGGCATAGAAAAGACATTTACCGAGATTGCTAAAACGCCCATCGCTGGGCAATTTTTTTGTTTCATGTATTACCATGCTTTTTATTTCACGCTAATTACTTAGATGGTGAGAATTTAATGTTTTGAATCTTCGTGCTTTTCGTTTTCATGTTATCTTAAATTAATCAAATAAGTTACAAAATTATACATCAAGCGGAGCAAAATTTGACATGATATTTTGATAAAAATATAATAAAAGTGATGAATAAAGATTTCAGTGAGTTAATCGAATATTTAGATCAAAAATTCACAAAATTAAGTGAAGAGATAGCTCAACTTCGAGGAGA
>CAZGXQ010000013.1:0-4626 GCA_964530195.1 uncultured Candidatus Saccharibacteria bacterium
TAAGGAGGTGAAAAATGAAAGAAAAATTTCAAGCGGGAAAATTAAATCCAGCACTTTTAAAAAGGCTTTTGAAAAAGTGTCAGGGCAAAAAGGACAAAAGAGTTATTGTTGGACCAAAAATTGGAGAAGACGCAACAATAATTGATTTTTCAGACCGATACCTGGTGGTCAAAACTGATCCAATAACTTATACAAGCCAAAAAATTGGTTATTTTGCGCCAATTATTAATGCAAATGATATTGCTTGCAGGGGAGCTAAACCAAGATGGTTTTTGGCTACAATTTTGTTGCCAGAAAGAAAAACGGATTCTGAATTAGTCGAAGAAATTTTCAAAGATATAGATAGAGCTTGCAAAGGACTCGATGTTTCAGTTGTTGGCGGTCACACTGAAATTACTCCTGGAATTTCAAACCCGATTGTTGTTGGAACAATGATTGGAGAAGTGGAAAAAGAAAAATTAATCATAACAAGCCAAGCAAGAGTGGGGGATTTGATTTTACTTGTAAAGCCAGTTGCCATTGAAGGAACAGCAATTATTGCCAGAGAAAAAGAGAAAGAGTTGAGAAAAAGAGGATATAAAGATAACTTTATCAAAAGAGCTCAAAATTTGATTTTTGATCCTGGAATTTCAATCGTTAAAGAGGCGCTTTTGGCAAGCAAATTTGATATTCACGCAATGCACGATATTACAGAAGGCGGAATTTTGGGAACTTTGTGGGAACTATCTTTTGCTTCAAAGTGCGGAATGATTGTTTTTGAAGATAAAATCCCAATTTTGAAAGAGTGCAAAATTTTGTGCCAAGAATTCAATTTAGATCCTCTAAAGCTTATTGGCTCTGGAAGTTTTATCTTAACTGCAAGCGAAAAAGAAGCACTGGAAATAATTAAACTTTTCACCAAAGAAAAAATAGAATGCGCAGTGATTGGTGAAATTCAAGAAAAAAGCTTTGGTTTGAAAATAAAAAGAGGAAATAAAATTTTGAAGTTTTCTTATCCAAAAAGAGACGAGATTACAAAAATATTTTAAACCGCTAGAATTTAATCTTAATTGAACCTAAAGTCCTTAGGCCTCTTCTATTTCTTTGATTTTCGGTAAAATGCGATAAAATTAAGTAAACCCAAATAAGGGTTGACAGAAGCCCAAAAAGGTGCTATAGAAGTACTGGAGGTAACGAACATTGGTAAAAACCCTTAGAACTCGTGGAGAGTTTTTGGAGTTCTTTAGAAAGGAGGTGAAAGATGAAGTGGTGTGTAAGGTATCTAGGGTTTATAATGCGGGAGTTTGCGGACATAGTAAATCCGTGGGCTTTATTCGTCTCCCTCTGGATTTTCCTTTTTCTTCTCTATGCATTTACTTCTCCATTTTGCTCGTTCTGGAACCAGGAGAGGGAGGAGAACTAACTTTATTTGACTCAATAAAATGACTCAATAAAAAGGCTGGGACTTTCCTCAGCCTTTTTCTTTTTAAAGAGTTAGAATTTAAGTTGTAATTGAACCTAAAAAAAAGATTGACAGGTAATCAAAAAGTGACACATATAAATGAATTCCAAATCCGGTCTAACGTCGGGTTTTAGACTTTTTCTCGCAAGCAGGCTTTATCTCTCGCTTTTCTTTTTGGGGATTCCAAATTCTCTCTTTTTCTAAAATATGGAGAACCTCGAAGCCTTCATTTTCTAGGGCTTTTGCAATGAAAAATCTGTGGCATTTCCAAGGAAATTTTTCGGCACAAATTATTGCGGTATTTTCCTTTTTTGAAAGCTCAATTAATTCTTTTAGTGCTTTTTTGAACTCTTCAGTTTTTGTGTAATTTTCATAGCCTCCATTTCTAAAACCTCCAAGAGCTTCAAAGTGAAAATATTTTATTTTGTTTTCTTTTAAAATTCTCTCTAAATTTTCTTTTTTGAAGTGCAAAAACCATTTTGAAGTTGGAAAACGCCTAACATCAACAACTTGGGAAATTTGATAAAATTTCAAAATTTCAAGAAAATTTTCAATTGATCTATTTGAAGTTCCCAAAGTATAAATTTTCATTTTAAAAGCTCAGCTTCTGAAACTCCCAAAACTTGTAAAATTCTCATTGCGGAAGGTAAAATTTGATGACCAATGTAATATTCAATGTCAATTTTTTCTAATTTTGCAAATTCAAGAGGTTCAGCTTTGTGAGAAATTAAACCAGGACCTTCTTGAATGACAAACATTATTACTTGACCTTCACCAACTTCAATTCCTCTCTCTTTTAGTTTTTTTGCTGCTATCACATGGGGCGAAATCAATTTATACTCTTCAATTGGTTTTGTTAATTCTTCGAAAATAACCAAATCTTTTAAAGAAATTTCTTTTTTTCTTAATTTATTAATAACTTCTTTTACATATTTTTTTGCCCCCTCTAAATCTTTTTCTTTCAAAACAAACTCTAAAACTTTTCTTTGAACCTCTTTTGCCAAATTGCACCAATCCCGCCTAACAGTTTCAAGACCCCTAATTAACAAATTTCCATCTTTGTCAACCAATGCATATCTTTTTTTTGCTGTTCCAAAGGTTCCTCTTGGAATGAAAATTCCTCTTTCATAAAATCCTTGAAGTTCAAGTTCTAAAATTCCAGGAAATTTTTGATTAATCTTTTTTAAAAACTCATTTACTTCTTTTTCAATATTTTCTGTCTTTTTCAAAAACAAAGAATCAGTATCAGCATAAATTACCAAAAACCCTTCTTTTTCTGCTTCCTTTATCGTTTCTTTTATCCAGTGCCTCCCAAATGCAGTGCAAGATTCTGCGCATTCTTTTGAGTACCATTTTGAAGCTGGAAAGCCAAAGTATCCATAAGTTGCATTGGCAATGATTTTTAAGGCATATTGTCTGTTATCTAAAACTTTTCCTTCAAAAGAGTCTTTTGAGATTTCTTTGAGTTTCTTTTTAAGCTCTATCCTTTTTTGAATTATTTCTTTTAAAACTGAAGGCACAAAGCCTTCCTTCTTTTTGCAAAACCAGTAATTTAGTTCTGGAACTTTGTAACCATTTCCTTTGCAACAATTGCAATTTAGGGTTTCAGGGGAAATATTAAATGAAACAATTAAAGAAGGATAAAGAGATCTAAAATCTAAAACTGCGATTTTTTCGTGAATTCCCAAGAGAGGTTCTTTGACAAAGCCACCGACATACGTTCTTTTTCTTCTTTCTTGAATTTCTTCAAACTTTGGCTGATTTGGAATAATTTCTCCTTTTTCTCCTGCCTTTCTTGACAAATACCACTCAACCAGTTGCCCATAAGTCATCCTTGAAACATCAAACAAAATTTGCCCTACAGTTCTTGAAATTTCAAAAATTTGAGGGAGTAAAATTTCGCCAAGCCTAAAAGTCAATTCTGAATCTTTCAAGCAATATTCTGCCAATTTTTCCAAATTCTTTTTCTTTCTCCAACTTTCAAGCAATTCTTGATAATCCATTTCAATTTTTTTGTCTCCCAAAATCTCTGTTGCTATCGCATCCAAAGTTAAAACTTCTGTTTGGAGGTTAGGGGAGAGGATATTTTGGATAAAATTAAAAAGGTCAATATGAACTATTCCATTCATTCTTGCAGCAGAAATTCTTGCTCTTTTTGCAAATTTTGTTTCTTTTTTATCCCTTGAAATTATCAGTTTTACTTTGTTTTTTTGACATCTTTCATCTAAAACCTGAAAATCGAAAGAGTCTCCATAGTAAGTTAAAGCAATATCTGGATTTTCTTTTTGAAAAATCTCAACAATTTTTTCTAAAATTTGCTTTTCGCTCTCTAAAACCTCCACCCATGCTGGATAACTTGCTTTTTGAGAAGTCAATACTTTTTTAAAATTTTTTCCAAAAAAAGAAGCCATTATAATTTCTTTTTCGCCTCCTTTTTCAATCGTTTCAATATCAAAAGCCAAAATTTTTAAATCTGGAATTGAAATATCATCTAAGGTTTTGAGATTTGTGCAATCTATCGCAAAATCTACATTATAGTTTGTGCTAATTTCTTTGCCTTCAACTTCAACCCAGCAACATCCATCAATTCTTTTGTCAATTAAAAATTTTCGATAAAAATTAATTGAGTATTCAAACTCATCAATAATTGAGCCATCTTTTTTTCTTTTTTCTTCCAAAACTTTAATTTCCTCTCTAATATTTTGAGTGTCAGCTGGCTTTTGACAAACAATTTTTAAAAAATCAGATTCTTTTCCAAAAAGTTTTCTTCTTGTTTTGACAATTTTTTCAGCTTTTATTTTCTTTTGTTTTAAAATTTCCAAAATCTCTGAAATTGCCCTTTCTCTTTCCTTTGGCAAAACAAAAAAATAAGGATTCTCTTTGAAAAACAAAACTCCATTTTTTCCTTTCTCATCTTTGCCCCAGAGCCTAATTTTTGTTTCCTCTTTTTCTACAATATAATCTGCATCCAAAATGAAAAATTTTACTTTTTCCATATTAATTAATTTTAACCTAATTTTTCCCATCTTAAAAAGGTCTAAAACAAAAGGTCTAAAACCCGATATTAGTCCCTCTACGGGGCCTTCATTTTCAATAGAGAAAAATTGCTCCACTTTTTCTTTTTGTTTTAAATGCTAAAATATTCTAATGGTAACTCCAAAATACATTTTTGTTTGTGGGGGAGT
>CAZGXQ010000014.1:0-5142 GCA_964530195.1 uncultured Candidatus Saccharibacteria bacterium
GACAATTCTTAACATGTCAATACCGCCGATAATTTTAAAGTGTAGAATTTGTCAAAAAATAAAAGAAGGAGTTCATTTGAAAAGCTACAATTTGAAGATTTGTTTTGAGTGTTTTTTGGATTTTTTTAGAAAGAGAGTAAAAGAAACGATAGAAAGGTTTAAAATGTTCTCTCCAAAAAATAAAATCGCAGTGGCAATTTCTGGGGGTAAAGATTCAATGGCTTTAGCTAGGGTTTTGAAAGATTTAGGCTACAATATTGCTTTATTTCACATTAATTCTCAAATAAAAGAAAATGATTATTCAGAAAAATCACAAAAAGCAGTTGAGGAGTTTGCAAAAAGAGAAAATTTACCATTGAAAATCTTCAACTTCAAAGATGAGATTGCAATTGATGTAAAACTTGCAGCTAAAATTTCAAAAAAGGAAATTTGTGCAGTTTGTGGAATGATAAAAAGGTATTTGTTAAATAGAGAAGCAAAAGATTTTGATGTAATTGTTACAGGTCACACTCTAAATGATGAAGCAGCTTCTCTTTTGAAATCTTTAATTTTTTGGCAAGAAGGATTTATAAAAAGACAATACCCAGTTTTGAAAGAGGAAGAATCATTAAAAAGAAAAGCAAAACCTTTAACTCTTTGTTTTGAAAGAGAAACAAAACTTTTTTGTGATATTTTAAATTTGCCCTATCAAAAAGACCCTTGCCCCTTAAGGGGAGGAACTTATGTTTTTTTCAAAAAAATTATTGAAGATTTGGAAAATGAGATGCCATCTTCTGTTTTGAATTTTTATAAAGGATTTTTGAAAAGAAAAAAGATTTTTGGAAAAGAAGAACTAGTAAATTTGAATCCCTGCCAAAAATGTGGATATTTAACAGTGGCAAAAGTTTGCAATTTTTGCAGGTTAAAAGAAAAAATTCAAAATTTCATTTTGTCAAAAGAATCTGATAAAGTAAAATAATGGAAAATATTTTTGAAGAGCTAAAATTTAGAGAGCTTATTTTTCAAGTAAGCAATGAAAAAGAATTACAAAAAAAGCTTAAAGAAGACAAAGTGACTTTTTATATTGGTTTTGATCCCACTGCTCCTTCTTTGCACTTTGGCCACCTTCTTTTGATAGTGACAATGCTTAGATTTTTAAAATTTTCTCACAAACCCATTGCTTTAATTGGAGAAATAACAGCTTTAATTGGAGACCCAAGCGGAAAAATTAAAGAAAGGCCCCTTTTGGAACCTCTTTTAGTCCAAGAATTTTCAGAAAAAATCAAAGCTCAATTGGAAAAATTTTTGGGAAAAGAGGTTGAAATTTTATCAAATAGAGAGTGGCTTTCTAATTTAAATTTGGTTTCTTTTTTGAGAGATTATGGGAAACACATTCAGGTAGCTCAAATGTTAAGTAAAGAAGCAGTAAAAAATAGAATTTCAAAAGAAGGAATTTCTTTTTGCGAATTTTCTTATATGGTTTTGCAAGCAATTGACTTTTTAGAGCTTAAAAAGAGAAAAAATTGCGATCTTCAAATTGGGGGATCTGATCAGTGGGGAAATATTTGTCTTGGAATTGATTTGGTAAAAAAAGTTTTAAATGTTGAGGTTTTTGGTTTAACTTTACCACTTCTTACATTAAGAGGGAAAAAATTGGGAAAGACAGAATCTGGAGCAATTTTTTTGGATCCAAAGCTTACGAGTCCCTATCAGTTTTATCAATTTCTTATTAATTTGGATGATGAAAGTTCTCTTAAGTTTTTAAAATGGTTTACATTCTTGAAAAAAGAAGAAATTGTAGAATTAGAAAAAGCTCACAAAAAGTTGCCAGAACAAAGAGTAGCCCAAAAAACTTTAGCGAAATTATTAACAGAATTTGTCCACGGCAAAAAAGAACTTGAAAGAGTAGAGAAAATCTCAAATGCCCTTTTTTATGATGAAATTGGCAAATTAAAAAAAGAAGAAATAGAAGAGGCTTTTTTCAATGTCCCCTCAGAAAAAATTTCAATTGAGAAAGAAATTTCTGTTTTAGATCTTTTGGTTTTGGGAAGGGTTGTTCCTTCAAAAAGTGAAGCTAAAAGATTGATAAATTCTGGAGCAATTTTGATTAATGACAAAAAGGTAACAGACATTCACGCCAAAATTGAAAAAGAAGAGGCACTTTATGGTAAATATTTTGTAGTTAAAAAGGGCAAAAAAAGTTATTTCTTAATAGAATGTTAAAGGAAGGAGATTTAATTTTGCTTGAAGACAAAAAAGGCAAAAAGTATATTTTATCTTTAAAAAAAGATGGAGTTTTTTCTTTTCACAAGGGAAAGATTTCACACAATGAGATTTTAAAAAAGAAAATAGGGGAGAGGGTGGTTTCTTCAAAAGGGGAAGAACTTTTGATTTTAAAACCAACCTTGAAAGATTTTGTTTTGAAAAAATTAAAAAGAATTTCTCAAATTATTTATCCAAAAGATGCAGGTCAAATTTTAGTTTTAGCAGATATTTTTGAAGGAGCGAAAGTATTGGAAGCTGGAACTGGTTCTGGGGCTTTGACTTTGTATTTGATTAGAGCAGTTGGGGAAAAAGGAAAAGTGATTTCAATTGATGAAAGGGAAGATATGATAGAAAACGCAAAGAAAAACATTGAAGAGTTTTATCAAAAAAAGATAGAAGAAATTAAAAATTTAACTTTGAAAAAACAAAATTTGAGAGAGATTGAAGAAAAAGATTTTGACAGAGTAATTTTGGATTTGCCAGACCCTTGGAATTATTTAGAAAAAGTAAAAGGAGTTTTAAAAGAAGGTGGAATTTTAGCTTGTTGGTTGCCAACTGTTCTTCAAGTTTTTGAATTAACAGACAAGGTGGAAAAAGAGTTTTCAAAAGATTTTATTTTAGAGGGAATTTTTGAAACATTGCAAAGAGAATGGCAAAAAAGAAAAATTGCTTTAAGACCAAAAGATAGAATGGTAGCTCACACTGGATTTTTGATAATTTTTAGGAAAATTTGCTAAAATGAATGTATGAAAACAGATTTTTTAAAAGAAAGGGCAGAAGGTTTTTTAAGAGATGCCAATTTTGCGATCTCGGAGAAAAGATGGAACTCCGCTGCTTTTTATTTAGAACAAGCTTGCCAACTTTATTTGAAATATTACATTTTTAGAAAGTTGAAAGATTTTCCGAAAATTCACGATTTAGACAAACTTTTAGAAGAATTAGAAAAAGCGTATTCTCAAAACAAAAAAGAAATCGAAAAATTTAGAAAAGAAAATGCCATTGTAATTTCTGCTTTAAACCAAGCTTACATTACTGCTCGTTATTTACCTGTAGAATTCACAGAAAATCAAGTAAAAGAAATGAAAAACTTTGCCCAAAGCCTGATTAAATTTTTAAGGAAAATATGCCAAAAATAACGCTCACTGATATTTTAGTAGAAAAAGCAAAAAGAGAGAAGAAATATTTTAAAAATTATCTTTTCTGGACAAGAAAAATCAAAAAAGTTGCAAAAGAACTTTTTGGTGAAGTGAGAGTTTTTGTTTTTGGTTCAATTTTGAGAAAAGATGAAATTCCAAGAGATATTGATATTTTAATTGTCTCGCCAAAGTTTAAAGGATCAGAAGAAAAGATCAAAGCAAATTTAGAAATTAAGAAAAAATTGGGATTTTCCTCGCCGTTTGAATTTCATTTTGCTAGTCCAGAGGAATATTCTGAGTGGTATGAACATTTCATAAAAGAGAAAATAGAAGTTTAAGTAAAATGAATAGGGAAGAGTTTATTAAAAAGGTAGTAATTTCAGCTGGAAAGAAAGCTTTGAGTTTTTTCAAAAAAGATAAATCTTTGATATTTTTGAGAGGGCAAAGTAAAGAAGTTGTTACAAAGTACGACAAAATTTTGGATCAGCTCATTATTAAAGAGATTGAAAAATTTTTTCCTAATGACTCAATCTTGACTGAAGAAAGCGGATTTTTAAGTAAAAGCAGAGAAAATTTATGGATTGTTGATTCTTTGGATGGTTCTTCAAACTTTGCCAATCAAAATCCTCTTTTTTCAATTTCCATTGCTTACTTTAAAAATAAAATCCCAATTTTGGCAGCAGTTTTTGCTCCAGCTTTAAATGAGTTTTATTTTGCGAAAAAAAGAAAGGGCGCTTTTTTGAATGGGAAAAGGATTTTTGTTTCAAAAGTGAAGAATCTAAGGGAATCTTATATAGTTTATTGTGAAGGAGGGGAGAAGAATAGAGAAAGAGTAGCAAAAATTTTGAGTAAAATTTTTCCAAAAGTAAAAGATATAAGGAAAATTGGCTCTGCTGGAATTGAAAGTTGTTGGGTGGCTGCAGGTAGGGTAGATGCTTTTTTCACAACTCAAATTGAAATTTGGGATGTTGCAGCTGGAATTTTAATTGTAAAAGAAGCAGGAGGAAAAGTAACCGATTTTTTTGGCAAAAAATGGAAATTAAAAATGCAAGATCTTTTATTTACCAACAAATTTTTGCATCAAAAAATTCTACCCTTCCTTAAATAAAGGGACTAATGTCGGGTTTTGGACCTTGACAATTTCTTCTTTTAGTTGGATTTTGAACTTTTTTCTTACTTTTTTCTTGGTTAGTTCTATTAATTTTAAAACATCGCTTGCTTTTGCTTTTCCCAAATTTACAATAAAGTTTGCATGTTTTTCTGAAATTTTTGCACCCCCAATTTGATAACCTTTTAAATTTGCAGCCTCAATTAAAGCACCAGCTGGCAAAAATCCGTTTTTTATTTTTTCTTTGAATTTCTCTTGAATTTTTTTGGGAACCTTTTCTATCGGTACATTTTTGAAAATAGAGCCTGCACAAGGAAATTCAAGAGGTTGTTTCTCTTTTCTTAACTTTAAAACCTCCCTAATTTTTTCTTCAATTTCTTTTTTATTTTCCTCTTTTAGTTTCAGGACAGTTTCCAAAATTATCCAACTCCCTTTTCTTTTAAAAATGCTATCTCTGTATCCAAATTTACAATCTTTATTCTTTAATTTTGCAATTTGCAATTTGCAATTTTCAATTTTTAAAATTTTAACCTCTTCAACTAAATCTTTAATTTCTCTTCCAAAAGCTCCAGCATTTCCCCAAATTGCGCCCCCCAAGGTTCCTGGAATTCCTGCCAAATTTTCAAGCCCAGAGAGTCCTTAGATCGGCAGCGC
>CAZGXQ010000015.1:0-6196 GCA_964530195.1 uncultured Candidatus Saccharibacteria bacterium
GATGTTTATTGGGGAACAAAATTAGCTTGTTTGGAAATGATAAAATCAGGAATTACCACTTTCAATGAAATGTATTTTTATCCAAAAGCACAAATTGAGGCAACAAAAGAAATGGGGCAGAGGGCAATTTTGGGTTTGGTTTTGGTTGATTTTTCAACAAAAGGGTGCGACAAAAAAACGATTGAAAAAATTTACACAAAACTAAAAAGTCTTTTAAAAAATTGTCCCACAATTAAATTAAGTATTGCCCCTCATGCAATTTATACAGTTTCAAAAGAAAATTTAATCTGGGCAAAAAATTTTGCAAAAAAAGAGAAGCTTTTAATTCATATGCATTTATCAGAGACAGAGAGAGAGGTTAAAGAATGCAAAAAAAAGCATAAAATGGGACCGGTTGAGTATTTAGAAAAAATTGGGTTTTTGGGTGAAAATTGCGTTTTCGCACACTCAATATGGTTATCTGAAAAAGAAATTGAAATTTTGGCAAAAAGGAAATGCTCTTTAATTTATAATCCGACTTCAAACATGAAATTAGCATCTGGAATTTTTCCTTACAAAAAAGTAAAAGAAAAAGGAATTAATGTATGTTTGGGCACAGATGGACCCGCTTCAAATAACTCTCTAAATTTCTTTTTTGAAATGAAAATCGCTTCTTTATTACAAAAAATATCTAACATGGATCCCCAAATTTTGCCAGCAAGAGAGGTGATAGGACTTGCAACAAAAAATGGAGCAAAAGCCTTAAAAATTGATTCTGGAGAAATTAAAGTTGGAAAATTAGCAGATTTAATTTTGATTGATTTGAATAAAATTTCACTTTTTCCAAAAGAAAATTTAATTTCAAACTTGGTTTTTTCAGCAAATCCAGATTGTGTTTCTGATGTAATTTGCAATGGAAAAATTTTAATGAGAGATGGAATAATAGAGAACGAGAAAACTATTTTGAATAAGGCGAAGGAATTCAAAGTTGACTTTTTTTAAATTTTTGAAGATAATATTTTTATTCTAAAAGGAGGTGGAAATGAGTCTTGAGTTATTAGCGAGATATTTGGTGGGATGTCCCGACATCAAAAAAGGGAAAAAGTTTCTTGAAACATTTTTAGAAGGAAAACCTACTCCAAAAGCTCTCATAATAGAAATCACCCAAAAAACGCCCACACTTTATACAGCTCTTTCCATTATCGGCGAGGAACTCAAACAGAGCCCCTTTTCTTCAGATGTTATTGAAGCATATTTCCTTGGGACCCCTTGTCTTTCTCACGAAATAGCAAGAAAAATCTTGGAAAAACTAGGTTTGCCAGAAAAAGTAATTGAAAATTTGCCTTCTTGGGTAAGGCCCGTTCACAATCACCTTGTTTTTATTTTGTTACAACCTCTTTTTTCTGAAGATCTTCTTAATACTTGTTTTGTGAGGCCAGGAAGAGTTTTAGAAGTTTTCGAAGAAAAGGCTAAAGTGAGCACGATTTTGATTGGAAGACAAAACAATCGTTTTTATTTAAGGGGAGATATTATTGAGTATCCTAGGCACTTTTCCCCGATAAAAAGAGACGATCAAGTGGCCGTTCATTGCGGAGTAATTACCCAGAATCTTACTGAAGCTCAAGTTGTAATATTAACTTTTGATCTTTTATCAATTATTAACCATCTCTCTTGCACAGAGTAAAAAAATCTGGCCTCCATTTTGGAGGCCTTTTGATTTTTCTGAGATTTTATTGTATAGTTAAATAGTACCTTAAAAAAAGGAGGTGAAAGAATGCCAGGAGTAATTTTTTTTAATGGAGAATTTGTTTCTGAGGAGGAGGCAAAAATTTCTGTGAAAACCCATGCTTTTAATTATGGAACAGGTGTTTTTGAAGGAATAAGAGCTTTTTGGAACGATAAAAAAGAACAACTTTTTGTTTTAGCTCTAAAAGAACATCTTTCAAGGTTTAAAAATTCTTGCAAAATTTTACATATTTCTCTTCCTTATTCTATTGAAGAATTAACTGAGATAGTTTTGAAACTTTTGCAAACTAATCAGTACAGGCAAGATGTTTATATTCGTCCTTTAGCTTATATAAGTTCAGAAAAAATCGGAGTAAAATTAGTCGAGTTAGATTATGGATTAACAATTTTTGCTGTTCCTTTTGGGAGTTATTATAGAGACGAAGAGCAAGTAAAAGCGATAGTTTCTTCGTGGCGAAGGATTTCAGACAATGCAATACCTGCTAGGGCAAAGTGTTGCGGAGCATATGTTAATTCTGCTCTAGCAAAGAGTGAAGCTTTGTTGGCTGGATTTGATGAAGCAATTGTTTTGAATGAAGATGGTCATGTAGCCGAAGCTTCTGCTGCAAATATTTTTATTATCAGAGACGGAGTTGTTGTTACTCCTCCAGTCACAAGTAATATTCTAGAAGGAATCACAAGGGAAATTGTTATTTCTTTGTTGCAAAATGAGCTTTTGATTGAAGTTCAAGAAAGAAATATTGATAGGACCGAACTTTATGTGGCAGATGAAATTTTTGTGACAGGTACAGCTTGTAATATTTCTGCTGTTGTCGAAGTTGATCAAAGAAAAATTGGCGATGGGAAAATCGGAAAAATCACAAAAAGTTTAAGGGAGCTTTACTTTGAAATCGTTCGTGGAGAAAACCAAAAGTACTCTTTTTTGTTAACTCCAGTATATTAAGGGGGCAAAAGCCCCCTTTCTTGATTTTTTAAGAGAATTTTCAATTTCAAAAAAGGTATTTTAAAAGCCTGTTGTTTCTTGAAAAAACTCAGGTTTTCGAATAATATTAATCTTGTATGCTAAAGAAACTTCCTTCAATTTTTAAGTCTCTATTTTGGCCTTATAAATTTTCTTCAATTGATCCGGAAAAACATAAAAAAACCATCATCCTTCACACGATTAACTATGGGAGATGGGAACATTGGCAATGGATTATCAAAAATTATGGTAGAGAAAATGTAAAAAAGATTATTGAAGAAACGCCAGCTAGTGAGTTTAGACCGAGAGCTTTGAAATTAATCTCTCTTTTATTAAAGATTAAAAAGCTAAAATATGCGACTCGAAGTGATAAAATCCGAGCAGAAAAAAATCTTTGAAAAATTAAAGAATTTCAAAGAATATTATTTAGCTGGGGGCACAGCTTTGGCTTTTCAGATCGGGCACCGAATCTCAGTTGATTTTGATTTTTTTTCTCCAAAAGACATTCCAAAATGTTTACTTTCAAAAATTAAAAGACTTTTTAAAGAATATAAAGTGAAAGTTGAAGTCAATAATCCTGAGCAATTAACTGTTACTTTAAACGAAGTTCATCTCACTTTTCTTAAATATCCCTTTCCAATAATTTTAAAATTAGTTAAACATCAAGGAGTAAAAATGCTATCTATACCTGAAATAGCTGCCACTAAAGCTTACACTATTGGGCATCAAGCTACCTTAAAAGATTATGTCGACCTTTATTTTATTTTGAAAGAAAAGCATACTACTCTTGAAAGAATAATCAATCTTGCGCAAAAAAAATTCAAAAATGAATTTAATACGCGTTTATTTTTAGAACAGTTGATTTATTTAGAGGATATTGAGGATATAGAAATTGAATATCTCAAAGAAAAGCCAACTAAAGCCCAAATCCAAAAATTTTTTGAAAAAGAAGTTTCCAAACTCAAAATTTAAAATTTCTTAACCATTTTTGGCATCAAATAGCTCGTCACGAGAGCGTTTTTTAAAAAGATCTTTGGTTATTTTCGCTCAGACAGTGTTTGTTTTTTTATTGAAAATCAATAACGTTTTGGTTAAAATTGAAGATATGAAAAATTATAATCATCAAAAAATTGAAAAAAGATGGCAGAAATTTTGGCTAGAGAATAAAATTTTTGAAGCAAAGGATATTTCAAAAAAACCAAAGCTTTATATTTTGGACATGTTTCCTTATCCTTCAGCTGCTGGACTTCATGTTGGACATTTAAGAGGTTATACAATTTCTGATGTAATTGCCAAAAAGAAAATGATGGAAGGTTATAATGTTTTGCATCCAATGGGCTGGGATGCTTTTGGTTTACCAGCTGAAAACTATGCCATTAAAACCGGAATTCACCCTCAAATTACAACTCAAAGAGCAATAAAAAATATTAAGCGTCAATTAATTAGGTCTGGTCTTGGTTATGATTGGCAAAGAGAGATCAATACCTCAAAGCCAGATTATTATAAATTTACTCAGTGGGTTTTTTTGAAACTATTTCAAGCAAATTTGGCTTATAAAAAATTAGCTCCGGTTAATTTTTGTTCTTGTTGCAAAACGGTTTTAGCAAGAGAGCAAGTAATTGAAGGAAAATGCGAAAGATGTTCAAGTGAAGTAGAAAAAAGAGAGCTTGAACAATGGTTTTTTAAAATCACAGATTATGCAGAAAGGCTACTAAAAGATTTAGATAAAATTGATTGGCCAGAAAATATAAAGGTAATGCAAAGAAATTGGATTGGAAAATCAGAAGGGACAGTGATTAAATTTCAAATTTTAAATTTCAATTTGCAAATTGAAGTTTTTACAACAAGAGCAGACACCATTTTTGGTTGTACTTATTTGGTTTTGGCTCCAGAACATCCCATAATTGAAAATCTCAAATCTCAAATTTTAAACTTCAAATCAGTTGAAAAATACATAAAAGAAGCGAAAAAGAAAACAGAAATTGAAAGATTGGCAGAGGATAAAGAAAAAACTGGAGTAAAACTTGAAGGAATTTTGGTTGAAAATCCAATTAATGGAAAAAAAATTCCAGTTTTTGTTGGAGATTATATTTTGATTGACTATGCAACCGGGGCAGTGATGGGAGTTCCAGCTCACGATCAAAGAGATTTTATTTTTGCAAAAAAGCAAAATTTGGAAATTTTAGAAGTAATAAGGCCAAAAACAGGAAAATCTTCTTTTCCAGAAAGGGCTTTTGAAGAAGATGGAATTTTGATTAATTCTGGACCTTTTTCTGGCTTGGATTCTCAGAGGGCAAGAGAAGAAATCACAAAGTATTTGGAAAAAAGAAATTTGGGTAAAAAAGCTGTTTATTATAAGTTAAGAGATTGGTGTATTTCAAGGCAAAGATATTGGGGAGCTCCAATTCCAATAGTTTATTGTTCAAAATGTGGGCAAGTTCCAGTTCCAGAAAAAGATTTGCCAGTGATTTTACCAAAAATTAAAGATTTCCTTCCAACTGGAGAAGGGAAATCGCCTTTGGCTAAAGTAAAAAACTTTGTTAAAACAAAATGTCCAAAATGCAAAGGAATTGCAGAGAGAGAAACAGATACAATGGACACCTTTGTTTGCTCTTCTTGGTACTATTTCAGATACACAGATCCAAAAAACGAAAAAGAATTTGCTTCAAGAAAAAAGATTGAAAAGTGGCTTCCAGTTGATTTATACATTGGTGGAGCAGAACACGCTGTAATGCATCTTTTGTATGCAAGATTTTTAACTAAAGTTTTATATGACTTAGGTTATATAAATTTTGATGAGCCATTTTTGAAACTTTTTAATCAAGGAACGATTTATTACAAAGGAGCAAAAATGTCAAAGTCAAAAGGAAATGTTGTTTCTCCAGAATATATTTTTGAAAAATATGGAGCAGACACTATGCGACTTTATGAGCTTTTTATGGGACCTGCAGATCAAGCGACAGAATGGCAAGACAAAGGGGTGGTGGGCTGCTACAGGTTTTTACAGAAAGTATGGAAACTTCAAGAAAAACTCAAAGCTCAAAAATCAAAAGCCAAAACTGAAAGTCAAAGTTTAAAACTTTTGCACAAAACAATTAAAAAAGTGACAGAAGATATTGAGAATTTTAGGTTCAACACCGCAATTTCTTCTTTGATGATTTTGGTTAATGAAATAGAAAAAGAAAAACAAATTGACAAAAAGTTTTTCGAAAATTTAGTCAAACTTTTAGCTCCAATGGCACCTCACATTTGTGAAGAGCTTTGGCAAAAACTTGGCCACAAAAACTCAATTTTTAAAGAAAAGTGGCCAAGATGGGATGAAAAACTAACAAAAGAAGATTTAATAACTCTAATTATTCAAGTTAATGGAAAAGTTAGAGACAAAATTGAAGTTGAAGCTTCAATTTCAGAAAAAGAGGCTAAAGAATTAGCTTTAAAATCAGAAAAGATTAAAAAATGGATTGAAGGAAAAGAAATAAAAAAGGTTATTTTTGTTCCTGGAAAATTAAT
>CAZGXQ010000016.1:0-25562 GCA_964530195.1 uncultured Candidatus Saccharibacteria bacterium
TGTGAAAAAATTACTAAAATTTTAAGAGAAGAAATCTTAAAACTTTTTAATCAACTTCAATGAGAGAAATAAAAAAAATTTTAATTGCAAATAGAGGAGAAATTGCCTTAAGAATTATTAGGACTTGTAAAGAAATGGGAATTAAAACAGTGGCTTTGTGTCCAGAAAAAGGACAAGAATCAAACTTTATTGAAACATCAATTGCTGATGAATTTTATTATCTAGAAAGACCAGGTGCTCAAGGATATTTAGACATCAAAAGAATTTTGGAAATTGCAAAAAAAGCAAAAGTTGATGCCATTCATCCTGGTTATGGATTTTTGGCAGAAAATTGGCTCTTTGCAAAGCTTTGTGAAAAGCAAAAGATAAAATTTATTGGTCCTCATTACTCTGTGTTAAAAAAACTTGAAGACAAAATTGAAGCTAAAAAATTAGCTCGAAAATTAAAAATTCCAACCTTACCAATGAGCGAAGAGCCAATTAATTCTCTGAAAGATTTAAAAAAATGGATTTTTAAAATTTCTCCCCCATTTGTTTTGAAAGCAAGAAGAGGAGGAGGAGGAATTGGAATTAGAGCAATTAATGGAGAAATTACAATCGGAGAAATTTTTAATTTAGCTTTAGGGGTAAAAAAACAAACTTCTTTAGCTTTCGCAGATACTGAGTTTTTTCTTGAAAAATACTTGCCAGAGGTAAAACACATTGAATTTCAAATAATTGGAGACGGAGAAAAATTTATTCATTTGGGAGAAAGAGAATGTACTATTCAGAGAAGATTTCAAAAACTTGTTGAAGAAGCCCCCTCTCTAGCCTTAGATGAAAAATTGAGAGAAAAAATGGGAAATTCAGCCTTGACTTTGGCTAAGGAATTAAAATATAAGACAGTTGGTACAGTTGAGTTTCTTTTAGATAAAAATAAAAATTTTTATTTTTTAGAAGTCAATCCCAGAATTCAAGTTGAACATCCAGTCACAGAACTTATTTCAGGAATCGATTTAGTAGAACAACAAATTAGAATTACTCAAGACGAAAAACTTCCACTTTCCCAAGACGATGTTTATTTTGATGGATGGGCGATTGAATTGAGAATAAATGCTGAAGATCCATTAAGAAACTTTCAACCCTGTCCCGGAAAAGTTGAAAAATACCAAGCCCCTTCTGGAGAAGGTATTTTTGTTCATACATTTTTGCACGATGGACAAGAAATTTTCCCCTATTTTGATCCGCTGTTGGCAAAATTGATTAGTTTTGGGAAAAATAGAAAAGAAGCTCTTTCAAGATTGAAAAAAGCTTTAGACGAGATTGTAATTTTGGGAGTCAACACCAACATTCCATTTTTTAAAATTCTTTTGGAAGAGAAAGATTTCTTAGAAGGGAACTTCACAACAGATTTCATAGAAAAGAGCAAAATTTTAGAAAAAATAAAATTGCCAAGCATTTGCCAACCTCTGATTGAAAAAAGAGAAGAAATTGATGAAAAAGAGCTTGCTGAAATAATTTACAAAATATACCAAGCACTAAAACCAAAAGAAATTATTGAACAGAAATCAACTTCAAACTGGAAATTAATAGAAAGACTAAAATTATTTGAATAGCATGCGCTTTAAAATCCAATTTAGGGGAAAAGAATATGAAGTAGAGATCAAAGAGGAAGAAAGGGGGGTAAAAATAAAAATCGGAGATAAAGAGTTTTTATTTGAAAAAGAGAAAGTTCAAAGCAAAGGTTTTTTTCTTGAAAAGAGAGATTTTTCAAAAAAAGAAATTTTAGCCCCGATTTCTGGGACAGTTTCAGAAGTTTTTATTAAAGAAGGAGAAATTATAGAAAAAGGACAAAGGATTTTAGCCCTTTCAGCAATGAAAATGGAGAATGAGATTGTTTCTGAATGGAAAGGAATGGTGAAAAAAATTTATGTAAAAAAAGGTGATGTAGTAAAAAAAGATGATAAATTGGTTTTGTTAGAATGATTATTAAAAGATACAATAAAGTTACTTCTACTAATGAAATTGCAAAAAAAATAAAACCCCCTCCCTGGACAGTAATTTTGGCCAAAGAACAAACTTCAGGTTATGGCAAAGAAAAAAGATTTTGGTTTTCTCCAAAAGGAGGGCTTTATTTTACAGTTGTTTTGCCAAAATTAGAAATTGAAGATCTAAATTTTTTAACAATTTTAATCGCTTATTCTGTAGCAAAAGTGATAAAAGAAAAATTAAATTTGGAGCCATTTATTAAACTTCCTAACGATATCTATTTAAATCAAAAAAAAGTAGCTGGAATTTTAATTGAAAATGTAATTGGAAAAAAGGTTTTGTTTTCGATAGCAGGAATAGGAATTAACACAAATATTGACAAATTCCCAGAAAATTTGCAAAATATTGCTACTTCAATTAAAATAGAAACTAAAAGAAAAGTAAAAAACTTCGAGCTTTTAAAAGCACTCCTTTTTGAAATTAAGGGGCAAATTGAAAAAATGAAATAAACATATGAAAGAAGAAATCGAAAAACTAAATAAAAAAATTGGAGAATTGGAAAATAAAGAATTAATCGAAAAGCAACATCAAAAAGGAAAACTTACTGCCAGAGAGAGAATAAATTTGTTATTTGATCCAGGAACTTTTGTAGAGTTAGATCCTTTTGTTGAAAGTAGATGCAAAGATTTGGGTGAAGAAAAAAGATTTCCAGGAGATGGAGTAATTTGTGGTTTTGGAAAAATTCAAGGAAGGCAAATTTTTGCTTTTTCTCAGGATTTTTCAAAACTTGGAGGAACCTTAGGAGAAATGCACGGTGAAAAAATTTTAAAAGTATATGAAATGGCAAGAAAAACAGGATGCCCAATTATTGGAATTTATGATTCAGGAGGGGCAAGAATTCAAGAAGGGGTTTTAGCCTTAGATGGGTATGGAAAAATTTTTAGAGAACAGGTACTTTCATCAGGGATCATTCCTCAGATTTCGGTTATGGTAGGACCCTCAGCAGGGGGCGCTTGCTATGCTCCAGGACTTTCAGATTTTATTTTCATGGTTAACAAAATTTCTTTTATGTTTATTACAGGACCTGAAGTAATAAAAAAAGTTACCGGTGAAGAAATCTCATTTGAAGAATTGGGAGGACCAGATGTTCACTCTCAAAAATCAGGTTGTGCACATTTTGTTTTCAATACAGAAGAAGAATGTTTTTTTGGGGTCAAAAAACTCCTTTCTTATTTGCCTCAAAACAATCTTGAAGATCCTCCAGTGAAGAAAGGAATTTTGAGTGAATTGTTAGAGAAAGAAGAAAATTATAGACTTTTGGAAATAGTTCCGCCAGAACCAGAAAAGAGCTATGATATGAGGGAGGTGATTGAAGAAATTTTTGATCGGGGAAGTTTTTTTGAAGTTCAGGCGGGATTTGCTCAAAATTCAATAGTTGGATTTGCAAGGTTAGATGGAAATGTTGTAGGGATTGTAGCTAATCAACCAAAGATTTTAGCAGGAACTTTAGATATTAATTCTTCAGATAAAATTTCTCGATTTGTGAGGTTTTGTGACGCTTTCAACATCCCAATTATTACCTTAGTTGATACTCCAGGATATCTTCCAGGAAAAGAACAAGAATGGGGAGGAATTATTAGGCATGGGGCTAAAGTTTTATATGCTTACGCTGAAGCCTCAGTTCCAAAGATTTCTTTGATTTTACGAAAGGCATTTGGGGGTGCATATATTGCCTTAGCCTCAAAAAAATTGGGTCAGGATATTGTTTTGGCTTGGCCAGGAGCTCAAATTGGAGTTATGGGGCCAGAACAGGCAGTTAAAATTATCTACAAAAAGGAAATTGAGAAAGAAAAGGACAAAGAGAAGTTTGAAAAGGAAAAAATTAAAGAATTAAAAGAAAAACTAAGTGTATTTGAGGCAGCAAAATTGGGTCAAGTGGATATAATTTTGCATCCTAAAGATACAAGGTCCGTTTTGATTAAACAATTAAATGCAATTTTAACAAAAAGAGAACCAAAAATTCCAAGAAAACACGGTAACATTCCTCTTTAAAAACTATGGAACTAAAATCTCTAGAGCCAATACTTTCATTAATTGCCGAAGAAAGAGGAATTCCAAAAGAGAAAGTTTTGGAAAGTTTAGAATATGCAATAGCTGCTGCCTACAAGAAAGATTATGGGAGAAAGGGTCAAGTAATTAGGGCAAAAATTGATTTAAAAAAAGGAGAAGTTTCCTTTTGGCAAGTAAAGCAGGTTGTGGATAAAGACATGGTTTATTTTGATAAAGAGGAAAAAGAAGAAACAAAAGAGAAAATTCGATTTAATCCAGAAAAACATATCCTTTTGGAAGAAGCTAAAAAAATTAATCCCAATATAAAAGTAGGAGAAGAATTAATTATACCTTTGGAGGTTAGAAAAGATTATGGAAGAATTGCAGCCCAAACTGCCCGTCAAGTGATTTTGCAAAGAATTAAAGAAGTAGAGAAAGAAACAATTTATAGCGAATACAAATCAAAAGAAGGACAAGTCATTTCAGGGATTGTTCAAAGAATTGAAGGGAAAAATGTCTTTTTAAACATTGGGAAAACAATAGGAATTTTGCCAAAGGAAGAACAAGTAACCGGAGAGTTTTACAGACCAGGTCAAAGGTTAAAAGTCTATGTTTTAAAAGTTGAACAAACATCCAAAGGTCCAACAGTTATTCTTTCAAGAGCGCATCCAAAATTAGTTTCTAAGCTTTTCGAGCAAGAAGTTCCAGAAATTGCTTCAGGCCAAGTGAAAATTCATTCAATCGCAAGAGAACCTGGTTTAAGAACAAAAATTGCAGTTTCAGCTACGGTTAAAGGTTTAGATCCAATTGGAGCAATGGTAGGCTTTAAAGGCACCAGGGTTCAAATGGTAATTAATGAATTGGGAGGAGAAAAAATTGATATTATTGAATATTCTGAGGATCCAAAAAAATTCATTGCAAATGCTCTTTCTCCTGCAAAAGTTCTTGAGGTTGAAATTTTGCCAAAAAATAAGGCTTTAGTAACTGTACCAAAAGATCAGCTTTCTTTGGCAATAGGAAAAGATGGACAAAATGTAAGACTAGCTGCAAAGCTTACTTGTTGGAAAATTGACGTCAAACCTGCAGAAGAAGAATAACTTGACTTTTTTTAATAATTTGCCAAAATAAAAATATGAATTTAGTCCCTACAGTCATTGAAAAAACTCAATATGGAGAGAGAGCTTATGATATTTACTCTAGGCTTTTAAAAGAAAGGATTGTGTTTTTGGGGGGTCCAATTGTAGATGCTGTAGCCAATTCGATAATTGCTCAGCTTTTATATTTGGCCTCAAAGGATCCAGAAAAAGACATTCAGCTTTATATTAATTCGCCAGGAGGAATTTTAACTGCAGCTCTTGCTATCTATGATACAATGCAATATGTAAAGTGTCCTGTTTCAACTGTTTGCGTGGGTTTGGCAGCTTCTGGGGCCGCAGTTTTACTGGCAGCAGGAGCAAAAGGCAAAAGGTATGCTTTACCAAATTCAGAAATTTTGCTTCATCAAGTGGCAGTAAGTGGAGTTTCTGGAGAGGCAGTAGAAGTTGAAATTGCTGCAAAGCAGATTTTGAAATTAAAAGATAAGGTTAATAGAATTTTAGCAAAACATACAGGACAACCATTAGAGAAAATTGAAAAAGATACAGATAGAGATTTTTATCTTACAGCCCAAGAAGCAAAAGAATATGGTCTCATTGATGAAGTCATTCAAACTAAAGAATAAATTTAATATTTACTCTCAAATAAATTATGGCAGAATTTGGTATTTTAATTTTGATAATTTTTTCATTCCTTCTGGGCGCAGTTGTTGGCTACTTTGTAAGAATCTCTTTAGCAAAAAAAGATCTCAAAGCAGTTGAGACAAGACTTCAAAAAGCTAAAGAAGAAGCATCAAAGATTTTAGATGAAGCTCAAAAAAGAGCCTCTCTTTTAATTGAAAAAACAAAGTCAGAAGAAGAAAAAAAGAAAGCAGAACTTTTAAAGTTAGAAAATATTTTAATTAAAAAAGAAAACGTTCTCTCACAAAGAGTTGCTGAATTTGAGAAAGAAAAGAAAATCTTTCAAGAAAAGGTAGAGAAATTAAAGAAAGTAAAAGAAGAGCTAGAAACCTTAAAATCCCAACTTACAACAGAATTAGAAAAGATTTCTGGAATGACAAAAGAAAAAGCAAAAGAAGAACTTTTTGCAAGGGTCGAAGAAGAGTTTCAAAAAGAGATTTTAGAAAGAATAAGGAAGTTAGAAAATGAGGGAAAAGAAAAGCTAGAAAGAAAAGCTAAAGAAATTTTAGCTTTAGCAATTCAAAAATTTGCTCTTCCCCAAACCCAAGAATTAACTACTACTTTAATTTCTCTTCCCAGCGAAGAAGTAAAGGGGAAAATTATCGGAAAAGAAGGTAGAAACATTAGAACTCTTGAAAAATTAACAGGAGTAGAAATATTGATTGATGAAACTCCAGATACAGTCATAATTTCAGGGTTCGATCCCATCAGAAGACAAATTGCCAAAATTGCCTTAGAAAAACTAATTCAAGACGGAAGAATTCAGCCAGCTAAAATAGAAGAAAAGGTTGAGGAAGCGAAAAAAGAAATTCAAGAAAAAATAAAAGAAGCCGGAGAAGCAGCCGCTCTTGAATTAGGATTAGTGAACTTGGATCCAAAATTAATTCAGCTTTTGGGAAGATTAAAGTTTAGAACTTCTTATGGTCAAAATGTATTACTCCATTCAATTGAAGTAGCCCATTTGGCGGGAGCTTTAGCAGCGGAGTTGGGAGCTAATGTTGAGGTTTGCAAAAAAGCTGGGCTTTTACACGATATTGGAAAAGCAGTAGATCAAGAAATTGAAGGCTCTCATTTGGATATTGGAATAAAAATTTTAGAGAAATTTAATATAGAACCTGAAGTAATTTCAGCAATGAAGTCTCATCACGGAAACTATCCACCAGAAAGTATAGAAGCAGTTTTAGTTCAAGTGGCAGATCAAATTTCAGGAGCTAGACCAGGAGCAAGAAAAGAAAATCTAGAAACTTACCTGAAAAGATTGACTGAATTAGAAAAAATAGCCACTTCTTTTCCGGGAGTAGAAAAAGCTTATGCAATTGAGGCAGGTAGGGAAATCAGGGTTTTTGTTAAACCAGAAGAAGTAGATGATTTTAAAGCAAAAAAATTGGCAAAAGAAATTGCCAATAGAATCCAAGAAGAATTAGAATATCCGGGAGAAATAAAAGTTACTCTTATTCGGGAAATGAGAGTGATAGAGTACGCAAGATAGATTGTTTTCTAATTGTTTGTTTTTCAGGAAATCTTTGAAATTGCGGCTCAAATTTCCTATCGGAGCCGCTTTTTTTAATTAAAGGAATCTTTAAAAATGTTGGTTTCTGCTAATGCTTGCCTTTGCTAGTTCGACCCTACCTTCTTTAGACCGAACGTTTTAATTAGAAGAGGGGCGACAGCAAGTGAAATGAGCGCTATTGGGGAAAGAAACCATTTGGTGTCTCCCCTATGGAGAGAGTTCGCCGAAGCCAAAAAGGGCGCCAGCGCGCTAGCGCTGGAGAGGCGAACTCTAGGGGTGAGGGTGTTGAGCAGGTGAGGGAATGAGAAAAAATCAAGTTTGCTTTATAAAGGAAGAGGGGTGACAGTGAAGCCGATCACGTTCACGTGATGGCAAAACGCCAGAGGGGAACTAAAAGTTCCCCCTATGGAGGGCGGAGCGAAGCGAGCTCATGCAGAATTTCTGCAATGGGCGAGCGCTGGCGCGAGAGCGCCAGGAAGCGGAACCGCAGGAGTGAGGGTGTTTGAGCGGGTGAGGGGAATCGAACCCCCATACCAGCCTTGGAAGGGCTGTGTAATAGCCATTATACGACACCCGCGTCGGGGGCCGCGGACTTGAACCGCGAATCAGACGCTCCCAAAGCGCCTATGTTACCAATTACACCAGCCCCCGTTCTATCTATTTTTATAGCTTTTTGTTGGATCTTTGTCAATTCTTATGGTAATATTAAAGTATGATTAGTTTTAAAATTTTTTCAGAATGTAAAAAATATAAAATTCCTCTTTGGCAATGTCCTCAATTTCTTTTTTTAATTCTTGGGTTGGTGATTATTTTTTCAATTATTTTTACCTATCTTATCGGAGCAAAATACATTCAAGATTTGGCCACTTTAACTCTTTTAATTTGCTTTCTTACTATTGTTTTATTTATTTTAGCCTTTTCGATAGTTAATTCTTTTGAAAATTTGCTTTCTGTTTCGAGATTGAAATCAGAATTTATTGAAATTGTTTCACACTCTCTTCGCACTCCTTTAACAAATCTTAATTGGACGATTGATTTTTTTCTTACCAAAAACCCAAATAAAATCGAAAAAGAACAAATTGAACAACTTCGATTTTTAAAAGAAAACTCAAAAAGAATGGAAGATTTAATTTCAAAGCTTTTAATTGTTTCTCGTTTAGAAGATCCTACTTTTTTTCAATCAAAAGAAGAAATTTCTATAGAAGAAATTCTTAACGAAATAATTCAAAAAGCTAAAGATAAAATCGAAAAACTAAAACTCAATCTCGAACTTAAAATTCAAAAAGATCTACCCAAAATTTTTGCTAATCCCTTTTATTTAAAAATAGTTTTGGAAAGTCTTTTAGACAATGCAATTTGCTACAATAAAGAAAGTGGGAAAATTGAAATTGAACTTGAAAAAAAGGGTAAAAATATCTACTTTGAAATAAAAGATACTGGAGTGGGTATTCCAAAAGAAGACCAAAAATACATTTTTCAAAAGTTTTTTCGATCTGAAAACATAGCAAAGTTTCAAATACCAGGTACTGGACTTTCGCTCTTCATTACAAAAAAAATAATTGAAAATTTAGGGGGTAAAATTGGGTTTGAATCAATAGAAAATAAAGGGTCGAGATTTTGGTTTTTAATACCAACAAAAAAATGAAAAAAATTTTAATCATTGAAGATGAAATGGCTTTACAGGAAAGTTTAGGAGGGTTATTAAGCGAAAAGGGCTATCAAGTAATTTCAGCTTTGGATGGAGAAACAGGGTTGAATTTAGCAAAAAAAGAAAACCCTGATTTGATATTGTTAGATTTAATTTTACCTAAAATGTCAGGTTTTGAGGTATTAGAAGAACTAAAAAAGGATTTAAAAACCAAAGAAATTCCAGTAATTGTTTTAACAAATTTAGAAGGAATTGGCGATGTAGAAAAAGTTATTGCATTAGGCGCAAAAAGTTATTTAGTAAAAGCTGAATACACTTTAGAAGAAGTAGTAGAAAAAATCGAAAAAGCTTTAAAATAAAAAATGATTATTGAGCCACAACAATTAAAAGCTTTTTTAATCGATGCAAAATTGATTACTGAAGAAAAGTTTGAAGAGTGTCAAAGGAAAGCAAAAGAGAGCAAAAAAAGTATAGATGAAATTTTAATTTCAGAAGGAATTGTTACTCAAGATCAATTAATAAAGCTTAAAGCTTATATTTTAGGTATTCCTTTCGTTAATTTAGAAAAAGAAATAGTTGATCCAGAGGTTTTAAAAATAATTCCAGAACCGATAGCCAAAACCCACAATATAGTTGCTTTTAGAAAAAGAGGAAAAGATTTAGAAGTAGCAATGCTTGATCCTGAGGACTTAAAAATATTGGAATTTCTTAAAAAAACCACAGACTTAAAAATTTTACCAAGATTAACTACTCTAGAATCAATCAAAAATCTTTTAAGACAATATCAAAAAACTCTAAGTGCGGAATTTGGCGAGCTTATTAAAAAGGAAGCTGAAGGAATTAAAACAATTGAAGAAGAGGAGGTTTTTAAAGAAAAAACTGAGTTAGAAAAAATAGCAAAAGAGTTGCCTATAATTCGAATTGTGGATGTTTTGATAAAACATGCTATTTTAGAAAGAGCTTCAGATATTCATATTGAACCAATGGAAAAAGAAGTTTTGGTGAGATATCGGATTGATGGAATTTTGAGAGATGCAATGACCTTACCAAAAACTACCGCACCTGGAATTGTTGCTAGAATTAAAATTCTGGCAAATTTGAAATTGGACGAACATAGAATACCTCAGGATGGGAGATTCAAGGTTGAAACCGATGAATATAAATACGCAATTAGAGTTTCTGTTTTACCGGTTTATGATGGAGAAAAAGTAGTAATGAGGCTTTTACCAGAAAGTGCTAAGGCTTTTACTTTAGAGGAATTAGGATTGAGGGGAAAAGCATTAAAGGATGTTGAAATCAATTTAAAAAGACCAACAGGAATGATTTTAGTCACAGGACCTACAGGTTCTGGGAAAACTACAACTTTATATTCAATGATTTCAATTTTAAATACAGAAGCAGTGAATATTTCTACAATTGAAGATCCCATAGAGTATAGAATTCCAAGAGTTAATCAAACACAAGTTAATCCTAAGGTTGGCTTAACCTTTGCCTCAGGTCTAAGAGCTTTATTAAGGCAAGATCCAGATATTATTATGGTCGGGGAAATTAGAGACACAGAAACAGCTTCTTTAGCTATTAATGCTGCACTAACAGGACACTTAGTTTTATCCACTTTACATACCAATTCTGCAGCCGGAGCCATTCCTAGGCTTATTGATATGAAGGTGGAACCCTTTTTAATTTCTTCTACTTTAAATTTGATAATTGCTCAAAGATTAGTAAGAAAGCTTTATGGAGAAAAGGAGAAATATTTTTTGACCCCAGCCCAATTGGATAATATTGCAAAATATTGCAATCCAGACAGAATTTTGGAAATTTTAGTTGAAGAAAAATTAGCAAAACCCAACCAGTCTTTAACAAAGGTTCCATTTTTTAGACCCGTACCTCAAAAGGAATGTCCTGATGGATACAAAGGAAGAATTGGTATTTTTGAAGTTTTGCCAGTAACTCCTAAAATAAAGGAGCTAATTGTAAAAGAAGCTACATCAGATGAAATTCAGATTGCAGCTCAAAAAGAAGGAATGAGGACAATGGTTGAAGATGGATTTGTAAAAGCAGCTCAAGGGATAACTTCAATTGAAGAGGTATTAAGAGTAATTATTGAATAAAATATGTTTCAAGTCCTAAGTTTAAATCCAGAATTTTTTGGTTTAGAAATTTCGGACTTTTCAATAAAGACCCTATTTTTGAGAAAGAGAAGAAATGCTTTAAAAGCAATTAATTTTTCTAAAATAAAAATTCCTTCTGGAATAGTTCAAGAAGGCGAGATAAAAGACGAAGAAAGATTAGCAAGTTTAATCAAAGAAGCGATAAAAAAAGGAAAAATAAAAACAAAATACGTTGTGACCTCTCTTCCAGAAAATAAGATTTTCTTAGAAATGATTCAAATGCCAAAATTAAGCGAAGAAGAATTAAAATCAGCAATTGTCTTTGAAGCCGAAAACTATATCCCCCTTCCGTTAGAAGAAATTATTTTAGATTTTCAAATAGTAGGTCCTGTTTATGAAGATTCTCAAAAATTAAACGTTCTTTTGGTAGCTTGTCCAAAAAAAATAGCGAATTCTTATTTAACTACCTTAAAACTTGCAGGTCTTTTTCCTTTAGCTTTTGAATCAGAAGCTTTTGCAATCACAAGAGCTTTAATTAAGAAGGAAAAAGAGGAAAGCCCAGTTCTCTTAATTGATTTTGGTGCGACAAAATCAACCTTTATAATTTCTTCTGGCAAAATACCAAAGTGTTCTTTCACTTCCCCCCTCTCAGCTCACACTCTTACAGAAGTAATTAGTAAAAACTTAAATATTTCTCTTGAAGAAGCTGAAAAGTTAAAGGTTAACTACGGGCTTGAGGAAAAAATTAAAATGGAAATTAGAAACCATGAAACTATACTCATTCACGAAAGAGGAAAAATTTTTGAAGCTTTGATTCCAGCTTTAGTAGACTTTATCCAACAAGTTAAAAAATATCTTTACTATTGGGAAACCCATCCTATTTATCATAATTCTTCCATTGAAAGGAAAGTATCAAAGATTATACTTTGTGGGGGTGGAGCAAATTTAAAAGGATTGAGCGATTTTTTGTCTTTAGAATTAAAATTACCTGTGGAATTAGGAAATCCATGGATAAATATCACAAAAGAACCCTCAACAAAACTCAAAAATTTTAATTCACTAGAATATACGGTTGTCTTAGGATTGGTCCAAAAGGTGGTAAGTTTATGATTAATTTATTGCCAAAAGAACAAAAAATAGAAATTTCAACCTTACGAAAACTTGTTTTACTTTCGATTTGGCAAATTTTGGCAATTTGTTTTTTTGTTTCCCTTGTTTTAATTTTTCTTTTAGTAAAAGTTTTTATTGAAAGCGAAATAAAAATTAATGAGCTTTTTTTGAACCAAAAAGAAAAAGAAGTATCGTTAAATAGAGTTCTAGAAGAGAAGATAGAAAATTTTAATCTTTCGCTTTCTCAAATTTATTCCTTCTATCAAAATCAAATAATTTTCTCCGAACTCTTAAATAAAGTTTTTCAAAAAATTCCAGAGGGCATCTATCTTACAAATTTTAATATTTCCCTCAAAGAAAAAAAGGAAAAACAACTAGATGTTACTCTATCTGGTTTTTCGCCAACTCGCGAACTTTTACTCTCTCTTAAAGACAATCTTGAAAGAGAAAAAGATTTTTCAAACATTGTTTTTCCTATTGAAACCTGGACAAAAAGAGAAAATATTTACTTTACTACAACATTTACAATAAAAAAATGAAGACAAAATCAAAAATTTATTTTTTGCTTTTATTTTTCCTCTTTACTATTTTCCTTTTGCTTTTTTTTACCTTTTACCTTTTAAGAGAAATAAAAAAACAGTCCCAAAGCCTTTTAAGCTTAAAACAAAATTTAGCAGAAAAAGAAGTTAGACTAGAGAATATTCAAAATTTAAAATTAGCAGAAAAAGAAATTGCCCAAGATCTAGAAAGAATAGAAAAAATTTTCTTCAACAAAGAGGCACCGATTGATTTTATTAATTTTTTAGAAAAAGTTTCTCAAGATTGCGAAGTCGTAATCGAAAAAATATCTCCACTCCCCTCCACCAAAGCCCCAACCCCTCATTTTTCTTATCTTGAGTTTCAAATGACTGGGGTTTCTAGTTTTAAGGGGGCTGTTTGCTTTTTGAGAAAATTAGAATTTGGACCCTACTTGATTCAAGTGTTAAGTTTGAATTTGGGTAAATTAACGAAAGAAGAATTAAAGAATGAAACCCTTCAAGGTCCTTTTTTAAACTTGGGTATTGTTTTTAGAGCTTATACAAAATGAAAATTAAATTTTTTGAAAAATTTGACATTAAAAAAATATCAAGAATAATTGAGCTTTGTGCCCAAAAAGCTATTTTTACCTTCTTTTTTCTTTTTTTGATCGGAATGATTTTGGGAGGAATTTTATTTTTAAAATATTTCTTTTTTGTTCAAAGGGCTAAAATAAGTATTGGAAAAGAACCCTTAAGATTAGAACGAAAAATTTACAATCAGGTCTTAAAAGCTTGGGAAGAAAGAGAATTAAAATTTGAAAAAGCGCACGAAGAAATTTTTCAAGATTTTTTTAAAGAGGATTGATTTTTTTGAATTTTTTAGCTAAAATTATTTTTGAAAATTTGTCCCCATAGCTCAATGGATAGAGCTCCTGCCTTCTAAGCAGGCGATCCAGGTTCGACTCCTGGTGGGGACACACGGTGGCCGTAGCTCAATTGGCAGAGCACCTGGCTGTGGCCCAGGTGGTTGCGCGTTCGAGTCGCGTCGGCCACCCTATTCTCTCTCTCTTAATTTAGCTTTGAGTTCAATTACCTTCCCCTCTCTCAAAACTTTAAGCGTAATTTCTTCATTATATTGACACTTTGAGAGAATGTCTGCCAAAGGATTTTCCTCAGTAATTTTTTCTCCATTTATTTCTAAAATGATATCATATTCTTTAAGTCCGGCTTTTTCAGCAGGAGAATCTTTAATTATTGCGGGTTCTCCAAAAGTTTCTCTGACAATTAATGCTCCATAATCTACTGGTAGTTTGTGAAAGGTTGAAATTTCTGGAGTTAAAATCACATACCTTACTCCCAAAAATGGTCTTTTTAATTTTCCATATTTTTTTACTTCTTTCAAAATAGCTTTGGCATAATTAATAGGAATTGCAAATCCAATATTTTCTGCCCCCATTACCATTGCAGTGTTTACTCCAATTGCTTTAGCTTCCATATTTACTAAAGGACCTCCTGAATTTCCAGGATTAATAGCTGCATCTGTTTGAATTAAACCCCTCAATGTTGAAGCTTTAAAAGGCATCCCTCCAAAGGCAGTAATTTTTCTTGAAAGTCCAGAAACTATTCCAGCTGAAATAGTGTCTTCAAATTCGCCCAGAGGATTTCCAATTGCAATTACGGTTTCCCCCAATTCAATTTTGTCTGAATCTCCCATTTCCAAAAAAGGGAGATCTTTTCCTTCAATTTTTAAAATTGCAATATCAACCAAAGGATCTCTTGCTAAGACTTTAGCTTGAAATTTATGCTCTGGATCTAAAATTACTGTATAATCTGCTTCAGTATCTGCTACCACATGGTTGCAAGTTATAATGTATCCATCAGGAGAAACAATAAAACCCGATCCTCCTCCAATTTTTGTTTTTTCCCTTTCCTTTTTTATTTTTGGGAAAATAAATTCTTGACCGCCAAAAGGGAAAAAATAAAACCCTTCTACTTTTGGAAGGTCTTTTGAAATAACAATAGTAATTACTGCTGGGCAAACTTTCTTTGCTATTTCAACTATTGGCGATTTTTTTGGCATTTTTATAATTTTAACATAAACTCCCCTTTTCAACAACAAGAAAAAATGCTAAAATAATTAAAGCCCCTATAGCTTAAAGGATAAAGCAGTGGCGTCCTAAGCCATTGATCCAGGTTCGAATCCTGGTAGGGGCAAAGAGGGGGTATGGGCCTATAGTTCAACGGCAGAACGCCGCTATGGCATGGCGGAGATATGGGTTCAATTCCCATTAGGTCCAAGCCGGAGTGGTGTAGCGGTCTGCACAGATGTCTGAAAAACATCTGGTCCCAGTTCGACTCTGGGCTCCGGCACAAAAAGCGGGATTAGTATAGTGGTAGTACGCCACCTTGCCAAGGTGGAGGCGCCAGTTCGATTCTGGTATCCCGCTCAACTTTTTATGAAGAAAAAAATTAAAATTTGTTGGAAAAAAATACTCAGGATTTCTTTTATTCCTCTTTTTATTTTGAGTTTTTATCCATTTTTTGAAAAAAACTCAGGAAAGGTTGAGGCAGATTTAAGATTATTTTTAGTAACCCCATCCCATTTTTCTGATTTTATTTTTTTCCAAAACAATAGTTTATATGGAATTTCTAGCTTAGAAGTTCCAAAGGTGGAGAAATCAAAAAGAATAATAGGTGTAGTAACAGGTTATTCCTCAACTTATTTTGAAACAGATGATACTCCCCACATTACTGCCTCAGGAACTTTAGTAAGAGATGGGATTGTAGCTAATAATTTTTATCCCTTTGGAACAAAAGTGAAGTTTCCAGAGATTTTTGGAGACAAAATTTTCGTAGTAGAAGATAGAATGAATCCCCAAAAAGACTGGTATTATTTTGACATTTGGTTTCCTTCTTATTCTGAAGCTAAAAATTTTGGAGCAAAAATAACTTATGTTGAGATTTTAGAATAGTGCCCGGGGAGGGACTTGCACCCTCACGGGGAAAAATTCCCCAAAGGATTTTAAGTCCTTTGCGTCTTCTAATTCCGCCACCCGGGCGAGGTCGCGGTGGGATTTGCACCCACGTATAAGGGATTTGCAGTCCCTTGCCTTTCTTCTTGGCTACGCGACCAAATAAAATTTTACTCTATTTTTTTTCTTTTTTCAATTTTTCTAAAATTTCATCAATTCTTGCAGCTTCGATTGTTTTTTGTTCCTTTACAAATTTTATTTTCGGCACTTTTTTAATAATCAATCTTTGATTTAAAAGTTTCTGAATAAAATAGATTTCACTTTCTAGAATTTTTAAAACCCTATTAAAATTCTTTTCGGGATAGCAACTAAAAAAAACTTTACACTCTTTTAAATCCTCTGTTGTTACAACTCGAGTCAAAGTTACTAAGGTATCCTTTGGAAACTCTACCATTTTTTGAATAATTTTTGAAAGCTCTTCTTTTATTAAACTATTTATTTTTTCTAATCTTTTCTTCATTAAGTTTGGAGTTTTTTGTAAAAAATCAGTATGTCGCCTTTTTCAATTTTTTCCTCCCCTTCATATAATATTCCCACTTCCTCTCCCTTTTTTCCGATCTCAATGTCTTTTCTATTTTTTTGTAAATTGATTAATTTCCCCCTTCCAACAATTTCTTCTCCTCTTTGAATTTCAATTCTTGATTCCCTTTCAACCTTTCCCTCAATTATTCTTCCTCCTACAATTTGTCGATTTTTTTCGCTCCAAAATTCTACTAACACTTTTACCTTTCCTATTTCTACCTCTTCTTCTTTCGGTTTTAAGACTCTTTCTATTATTTTTTTGAGCTCTTCAGCAAAATCATAAATAACATTGAAAGTAAATATTTTCACTTTTTTTCTTTGAGCTAACTCTTTTATTTCCTTTTTTATTTTAGTTTTAAATCCAAAAATAAAAGCATTTCCTACGCTAGCCAATTCCACATCGCTATCTGTTATTTCTCCGATGCTAGCTTCTATAACTTTAAGAAAGATTTCTTTTTGAGAAAAATTTTTTAAAATTTCCTTCATAGCTTCTAAAGAACCCAAGGAGTCAGCTTTTAAAATCAAATTGATAAATTTACCCTCCCTTTCAATTTTTTCTAATCTTTCTCTTTTTTCCTTTTCAGAAATTATAAACTTTTGAGCTTCTTCTTTGTTTTGGAAAACTTTTAATTTTTCTCCCACATTTGGGATTTTTTCAAATCCGAGCAAAATTATCGGATCTCCAGCCCTAGCTTCTTCTATTTCTTCTCCTTTGTAGTTTTCCATTTTTTTAACTTTTCCAAAAGCACTTTGAGTTGCAACAAAATCTCCTTTTTTTATTTTTCCTTCGCGCAAAATTACATTAGCTATAGCTCCTCTTTTTGGATCCAAAAAAGATTCAATCACTACTCCTTCGCCCGGTTTTTCAAATTCAGCTTTTATTTTTTCAATCTCTGTCAAAAGACAAATCAAATCTAAAAGATCTTCAATTCCTTCTCTTGTTTTTGCTGAAGTTTCAACTACTGGTATTTCTCCACCAAACTCTTCAACCAAAATCCCTTCAGCTTTTAATTCTCTTTTTACTTTTTCAGAATTAGCCTCAAGCTTATCAATTTTATTAATCGCAACAATAAAAGGGATCTTTGCGTTTTTTAATTCAAAAATGGCCTCTTTTGTTTGTTGTTTTACTCCTTCCACTCCATCTACTACTAATATTCCAATATCAGCCACCATTGCTCCTTGAGATCTCATTTTCGAAAAAGCTTCGTGACCCGGAGTGTCAATGAAAGTAATTTTTTTCCCCTCTCTCTCAACCTGAATAGCTTTAACCTCCTGAGTAATTATTCCACCTGGCTTTTCTTGGGTAAATTCCAATCCTAAAATTGCATTTAAAAGACTTGTTTTTCCACTATCAATATGCCCTAAAATTACTACAATTGGTGGTCTTTCTTTTTTCATTTTAAAATTTTGACGGAAGGGGTGGGACTTGAACCCACAAGGGGCAAAACCCCACCGACTTTCGAGGTCGGCCCCTTACCAATTCGGGACACCCTTCCCAATCTTAATAGAGTATCAATTTTTTATTTCAAACTCAAGAGTAAAAACTTATGAGAATAGCACGATTTGAGCTTAAATTCATATCTTATTTTTATGAAAAATTTCATTTGGGCTCGGCTGGACTTGAACCAGCGACCTCTTCTGTGTAAGAGAAGCGCTCTACCCCTGAGCTACGAGCCCAAAATAAGCTGTAAGTTTTTCTTTTTCTACACCTGACACAGCTTTAACTAATAATAGTAATAGTTTGATAGATAGTAGTCAAGACAGAAAGCAAAAGTAAACCCACGATTGCAGCTGCAAAGATAATTAAAATTGGAGTTAAAAAAGTAGTAATGTTTCCAATTATCCTCTCTGCTTCCTTTGCATAAAAATCTGAAATAGTTAAAAGTGATTTATTTAAAGTTCCTGTTTTTTCCCCAATTGTTATCATTTGAGAGAAAAATGGAGGGAAAATTTCAGGATAATCTTTAAAAAAACTGGAAAGGGGCTCCCCAGCCCTAATTGCATCTTTTGCTAAAGCTAAAATGCTCTGATAGACGGTATTTCCAGTAATTTCTTCTGTAATTTCCAAAGCCTGAGCAATAGGTACTCCACTTGCTAATAAAACATTGAGATTTTGGCTAATTCTACTCAAATACATCATTTTTATAAGTTGACCAAAAATTGGAAGTTTTAGCAAAAAACGATCAAGAGTTTCCTTTCCCTCCGATGTTTTAAAATAGGAAAAAAATACAAACAAAATTGAACCAAACAAAACAAGTATCAACCACCACCATTTCTTTAAAAATTCTTTAAATTCTAAAAGAAAAATGACAATTGATGGTAATTGTGCTTCCATTTGCATTGAAAATTGAGCTATTCTTGGAATAAGCCAAAAGAGCATTAAAAAGAAAACAATTAAAGCTAAAGTAAGTATCATTGCAGGATAAAACATTGCACCCCTTACTCGTTGAGTAAATTGATAATTGCTTTCCATATTTTCAGCAATTCTCTGAATTACTTGAGGAAGTTCTCCTGCAATTTCTCCAGTTTTTACCATAGCAGTATAGGCTTTCGAAAAAACCTGAGGGTGATGGGACATAGCAGTAGAGAGGGTATTTCCTGACTCAACCTCAGTAGCAAGAGCAAAGAAAACATCTTTTAAATTTTCATTTGAAGTTTCTTTTGCTACAGAGTTTAAAGCATCCAAAATTGGTACTCCAGAACGCAAAAGAGCAGCCAACCCCCTGAAAGCAGTTGCTAAATCTATTAAAGAAATTTTTCCAAATAACAAAAACCCTCTTTTGTAAAATGGTTTTTTTAATTCTTCAACGCGAGTAGGGAAAAGACCGCTTCTTTGTAAAATTTCAATTGCAGCTTCTCTTGAAAAAGCTTCAATTTCTCCAGTTTTAATTTCTCCTGTTTTTGTTCTTGCTTGGTAAGTAAATCTCATGTTAATCTCTTAAAAGAAATTTTAATTCTCCAGGATTTAAGGAATAGTTTAAAGCAGTTTCCAAAAGTATTTCTTTCCTTTTTACTAAATCAGCTAAAGATCTGTTTAAAGAAATCATTCCTGATTCAAGAGAGGTTTCAATTATCATCGGAATTTCATGGATTTTATTTTCTCTAATTAAATTCGCAATTGCTGGAGTCATAAACATCACTTCGCAAGCTGGAATTAACCCTCCTTTTATTCTTGGGACCAATCTTTGAGAAACAATTCCCAAAAGAGATCCTGCCAATTGGGCTCTAATTTGATTTTGCTGTCCTGGAGGAAAAGAGTCAACAATTCTGTGGATTGTTTGGGCAGCTGAGTTTGTGTGCAAGGTTGCAAAGACCAAATGCCCAGTTTCAGCAGCAGTAATGGCTGTAGCTATGGTTTCAGGGTCTCTCATTTCTCCAATCATAATTACATCTGGATCTTGACGAAGAGCAGAACGAAGAGCTTTAAGAAAAGAAGTAGTATCTTGATGGACCTCCCTTTGTTCAATCATTGATTTATCAGGTTCGAACACATATTCAATCGGGTCTTCAATAGTAATAATATGATCTCTTCGGGTATGGTTTATTTCATCAATTAATGCAGCCAAAGTTGTCGATTTTCCATGTGAAGAGGGACCACAAATTAAGACAAATCCCTGCGGAGCTTTAGCAAAAAGATGGAGAATTGGAGGAAGATTAAGTTCTTCGATTGTTTTGATCTTTGTTGGAATTAATCTCAAAGCTGCAGAAACGCATCCTCTTTGAAAGAAAACATTTACTCTAAATCGAGCTTTATTTTCAAAATTATAAGAAAAATCTATTTCTTTTTCCTCTAAAAATCTCTTCCTTTGCTCTTCATTCATTAAACAAAAGGCTAAATTTTTTGAATCCTCAGGAGAAAGCAAATGATATTTTAATGGATAAAGAGAACCAGAAATTCTTAAAGTTGGAGGATATCCAGCCGTCAAATGTAAATCTGAAGCTTCTTTTTCAATTGTAATTTCAAGCAATTGTTTGAGTTTCAAAAAATAATTTTCTTTCATATCTTTATTTTAGCAAATTTTTTATTTCTTTTATTATATCAGAAGGCGTGTGGTGAGCTTTAATTAAATATTTATTAGCCCCAAGTTTTAATCCTTCCTCTACCTCTTTTTTCTCCCCAATATTAGAGAGAATTATAATTTTAAGGTTTGGAAAACTTTCTTTTACTTTTTTTAAAATTTCCATTCCATTAATATCTGGCAAGATAAGGTCTAAAATTAAAAGATCAAAATTTTCTTTACTGAGTTTCTTTAAACATTCATTTCCTGAAGTTGAAATCTCAACTAAATAGCCTTCTTCTTTTAATCTAGTGGTGTAAATATCTATTAAAAATGGATCGTCTTCGACTAACAAAATTTTTTTGTTCATTTTAGCCAGTTTCTCTTAATACTTCTTCGACCGTTGTAATTCCTTCTAAAACTTTCAAAAATCCATCTTGCCGCATAGTAAGTATTTTTTGTTTTTTTGCTTCCTCTCGAATTTTTGTTTCACTAGGTTCTTTCAAAATTACAGATTCTATCTCAGGAGTAATTTCTAAAACTTCAAAAATTCCAATTCTTCCTGAAAACCCCTCTTTAGCGCATTCTGGGCATCCCTGAGACTCAAAGAGATAAAGAGGCTCTTTTAGTTTTTCTTCAATTCCCTCAATTCCCTCTAACTCTTTTGAAAGCAATTCTTTTATTTCTCTCTTTGCCCTGACTTTCTTTTTGCATTTTTCACAAAGCTTTCTTACTAATCTTTGAGAGAGAGCAATTCTTAAAGTTGCTGAAATCAAAAAAGGTTGAATTCCCAAATCAATTAATCTTGGAATTGCTCCAAAAGCGTCGTTTGTGTGTAAAGTAGATAAAACCAAATGCCCAGTCAAAGCAGCATGAACTGCCAAAGATGCGGTTTCTTTATCTCTGATTTCTCCCACCAAAATGATATCAGGATCTTGTCTTAACACATGTCTTAATCCTTCAGCAAAAGTATACCCAATTTCTGGTTTAATTTGAGATTGATTGATTCCTTCTATTAAATATTCAACAGGATCTTCTAAGGTTACAATGTTTACCCCCTCTCTGTTTAAAATTTGCAAAATTGCATAAAGAGTAGTTGTTTTTCCGCAACCTGTAGGTCCTGTAGCTAAGATCATTCCATATGGTTTTTCAATGCCTTTTTTTAAAACCTCAAAATTTCTTCCACTTAATCCTAATTCTTCAAATTTTTTAAGTCCGGTTCTTGGATCTAAGATTCTAATTGCTACTTTTTCACCAAGAGAAGTAGGGAGAGTCGAAACCCTAAAGTCAATGGTTCTATCCTCGTATTTTATTGAAAATCTGCCGTCTTGAGGTATTCTTGTTTCATCAATTCTTAAATTTGACAAAATTTTTACCCTAGCAACAATTGCCGGTAAAAATTTTATTGGTAAAAAGAAGGTATTATATAGAACGCCCATTCTCCTATATCTGACCCTTACTTTATCTTTTAAGGGCTCAATGTGAATATCTGATGCCTCCCCATCAATTCCATATTTCAAAAAAACAGCTACCATTTTAGATATTGGAGCCTCCTCTTTTAAAGCTTCCTCTGAAACCAGAGAAATTTTTTCGCTTTTTAAAACAGTTTCTAGCTCTTCTAAAACATTTTCTACTTCTTTTGCAGGAGCTCGATAAAGCTGGATAATGTTCTTAAATAAAGAAGGAGTAATAAGGAAGATTTTAAAATTAAAATTTTGAACTCGAGAAAGAAAATTGATTGCTTCTTGAGCTTTTAAATCTTCCGGATAGACCATTCCAATGTTTAAAGTTTTATTTTCTTTTGAGAGAGGGACTATTTTATAGTATTTTGCAGTTTCTTCTGGAATAATTTTTAAAATATCCAAAGGAATTTCTTTTTCTATTTTTTTTATTAAAGGTAAATTTTGAACCTGAGCTTTTAATTCAAAAAGCTTTTCTTCGGAAAGGAGATTTTTTTCCAGGATTACTTCTTCGAGCTTTTTGTTTAAATTTTTTGCTTCAGCTAGTAATTCTAAAATTTTATCTTTTTTGAAAATTCCAGTTTCAACTAATTTTTCTATTAGGTCCATATTTTAGTAAGGAACAAAGGGGTTTTCCCTTCCAATTTCGGTTGGAAAAGTAAACTCATCGATTGGATCTAAATTAATGAAAAGCTTATTCTTGAAGATCTCTTTGTCAATTTCTATTTTTGGCATTGGCGGTATTAAAATTTCCTCCTCTTTCGGGATTTTAGCTATCAAATTTTGACCAACAAAATATAAAATTCCCCCTACAATTAAGATCGCTAAAATCAATCCCAATTCTTCTTTTAAATTTTCAAAAGAAATTTCGGCCATAAATTATTAATAATGATGGACCTTTATTCTTAAATCAAAATTAAAAACAGGACTTTCTTTTTCAGTTTTTTCTTTTTCTCTTTTTTTCTCTTCTTCTTTCTTTATTTCTTCCTTTTGGGAAAAAGAAAACGAAATTTTTTCTACCTCAATCAATCTTGCAGAATTTTCGATTTTTGAAAGAAAATTTTTGAAAGCTGAATAATCTCCCACCACAACTATGTCTATTAAAGTTTCCTTTATTTTAGTTTGAGGATTCTCTCTAGTTTCTATTTTTCCGATTTTTTGAAAAGAAAGTCCCATTTCAGAATTAACCTTTCTGATAAAATGGAAAAGTTGAGGCAAAGAAGGATTTTGGGGTAATCCCATTTCTATTTTTTTCAAATTTGAAGAATTTCTTTTTAGATCTTCAGCAATTTCTTGAATTTGCTGAAAATATTCTTTTTGAGTTTGAATATTTTTTTCAAGTTCCCCAACTCTACTAGAAACAGATTGCCAATTTTGATATTGGGGCAACACTAAAAAGTTAAGAATTAAAAAGGAAGTCAAAATAAAGAATATAGCAAATAAATTATAGGCTCTCATTTAATTTTGGAATTATTATTTCTTTATTAAAATTAAATTTTAATTTAAATTCTACTTTTCCTTCTTTTGTAAATCCAATTTCGCTGAGTTCCAAATTTGAAATTTTTTCTTTCTCTTTTTCCAAGACCATTATTTGTTGTCCTAAAATATCAAACCCATCTGTCTCTCCACTAATTTCTACTTTTAGATTTTCTAAATCTAAGTTAAAACTTTTAACAAAAACTTGAGGCAAGATTTTATTTTCAAAAAAAGGAAAAAACCCTGATGTAAATTTATGATTTTGAAGCAATAAGGTATAATCTTTAATTTTTCTTTCCCATTCCCGAACCCATTTTTCACCTTCTTTTATTTCTTCTGGAGTTTTTTCTTCTAATTTTTCTTTTACCTTTCCTATTGTAGCCTCAGCTCTCTTTTCTAAACCAAAAAGAACAAAATATGCCAAAATACTAAAAATTAAAAGTAAGACTGATACATACAAAAGAAAAGTGGGCTCTCTTTGGCTAGATGGGATAATTGGCATGTTATTTAAATTAATCCTCTAAGAGCTGCCCCAGTGGCTACTGATAATTCTGGTCCAACCTTTTTTAAAACTCCTTCTAGCTGAAGCGGAAAATTAATTCTTGAAAAAGGATTTCCCAATTCTACATTCTTTTTAAAATGTTTTTCTAAAAATTGCAACAATCCAGGAATTTTTCCGCTCCCTCCAGTTAATATGATTTTATCAATTTCTTTCCCCTCTTTCAAATAAAAATTTCTTAAAATTTGATCCACTTCCCTTAAAAGTGGGCTTAGAGCGGTATAAAAAATGGATTGATAGATTTCCTTTTCTTTAGCTTCCAAAGGCATATTTTCAAAAGAGCATCCCCAAACTTTTTTTATTTTTTCTGCCAAAGGCAAATCAATTTCCAACTCTTGAGATATTTTTTCGCTTAAAGAAAAAGTAGAGACATTTAAGCTGTGGTATGCCCTTAAAATTCCTCTTTCGACAATAGTGCAAGTAGTACTTTTTACCCCAATATCTAAAATAGCAACAGTTTTGAATTCATTTTTATTTTTGATTAAACTCCTTATTAAAGAAAAAACTTCTGCTTCCAAGCCTAAAATCTTTAAATTACTCAAAAGGGCAATTTTTTGATATTTATAAATTAGTTCATTAGGAATTGCAACCAGCAAAATTGTCCAGCCCTTTTCAAAAGAAGTACTTTCTACTATTTGCCAATCAAGGGTAACCTCTTTTATTGGAACTGGAATATACTTTCTGGCTTCAATTTTTACTGCAGGTCCTATTTCTTCTTTACTCATTGGAGGAAGATTAAGAATCGTAAAAAAAGTTAAAAAATCAGGCAGTGAAAAGACACAATTTTTTGCTTTGATTTTTGCAGTTTGAATTCCGCTCTTGATCACTTCAGCTAAATCCTCACTTGGTAAAAAAATTATACTTTTTTTAGTTTCTTCAATTTCTTTTTGATGTGAAAGAAAAGTAGGCACAATAAAATAATTTGAAAGAGTTATTTTTGCTCCAAAACTTGATAATTCTACTCCTTTTATGCCCGAGGTTCCAATATCAATTCCTAAGCAATTTTTTGGTAAGATTTTAAAAGGCATCTTTTAATTTTATGTTACCAAAATGTTAAATGAAAGTAAAAAATTTTTGTTAGACCTCCTTTTTCCTAAAATTTGTATTTCTTGTCAAAAAGAAGGAACCTATCTTTGCTCTGATTGTTTTGGAATTTTGGAAGTGTCTTCTCTTCACACTCCCTACAACACCAAATATCTTGACGATCTTTATTTTCCTTTACCTTATCAAAATCCGATTTTAAAAAAACTAATTCAAAATTTTAAATATCCACCTTTTATAAAAGAATTGAGTCAACCCCTTTCTTCTCTTATTATAGCTCACCTTCAGTTAATTGAAAAACCCCCAGAATTTTTTCAAGATTTTTCAATTTTACCAATTCCCCAAAGCAAAAAAAGATTAAAATGGAGAGGTTTCAATCAAGCTGAAGAGTTAGCGAAAGAATTAGCTTCATTTTTCAAAATTGGAATTTTAAATAATGTAATAGAAAAAATAAAAGAAACAGAAAGCCAGGTGAATTTGACAGAAAAAGAAAGAAAAGAAAATCTCAAAGGAGCTTTTTCTTTAAAAAAACCCGAGTTAATTAAACACAAAAAAATCATTTTAGTTGACGATGTTTATACTACAGGAGCTACAATGGAAGAAGTAGCAAAAATCTTAAAAGAAAATGGAGCAAAAGAGGTTATTGGGATTGTAATAGCTAGGGCAAATCCTGGCGAAGATAAAATTTAAAGCGGAGGGGGTGGGATTTGAACCCACACGGCTGCTTTTTACACAGCCAATGGCTTAGCAAGCCACTCCCTTGCCAGATTCGGGACACCCCTCCA
>CAZGXQ010000017.1:0-5066 GCA_964530195.1 uncultured Candidatus Saccharibacteria bacterium
TATAATTACTCCATCTGCAGATTTTGTCATAATCACATTTCTTCCAACATAATCTGAACCTGTATAAACTATTACATCAAAAACATCTATAGGAAGTTTATAAACTCTCAAATGCTCTCTTTCTGAAGAAGCAGGTGAAAATCCAATTACAAATCCCCCTACCTCCTTACACCCTAAAGCAACATAATAAGGAACTCCTGTAGTAGCCCCGGTCACAAGATTACACCCTTTTTTTGCAATCGCTCTACCTAATTCTTTTGCAATTTCAATTATGTTTTCACAACAAGGTTTTAAAACCGCTGCTCCAGAAACTACAATTTCATATTTTTCTTTCTTCATCATCTTTATTTTAAATAAAAAGGAGGGGGATCACAACTCCTGCTGTTTTTGGTCTTAGTTTAAACCCAAGTTGGGCCCGCTTGGGGGATATCCCTCGACCTCCAACAGCAAGAATTGCTGCCCAGCGAGAATAATCTCGCTCCCCCTCCACAATAAATTATCACCTAATTATTGAGTAAAAGTCAAGATTTTTTAATGTCCCTAGCAGGATTTGAACCTGCATCTGGAGCTCCGGAGGCTCCTGTTCTTTCCAATTGAACTATAGGGACAGGTTTATTTTTGGGCAACCAAATAAATATTAGAGTTTCCTTTTATAAAGAACTCCCCTATTTTTATAATATTAAAGGAAACTTTAAAACACAACTTTTTCAATTCATCTTTAGAAAAACAATGAAAATAAAAATCTTTAGCCCCCATCCAATCCATCAAAATATCTCCAAAATCAAGTTTTGTTTTTCCTAAAATTTTTAAAATGGAAAATTTCAAAATGAGCTTTTTTATTTTCCATTTTTTTCTTAAGTTCCAAACTGTTAAAATCAAAATTCCTCCTTTTTTCAAAACCCTTTTTATCTCTTTTAAGACAGAAATTCTAATTTTTTCAGATGGTAAATGATGAAAAACTGCGATTGCATACACTTTGTCAAAAAATTCATTCTCAAATGGCAAATTAATTCCATCAATTGTCTGAAAATTAACCCCTAGGTACTTTGATTTTGCAATTTCAATTAATTTCTCTGAAAAATCAACTCCAAAATATTGCGCTTTTTTTTCTTTGAAAAATTCATACCATTGTCCCCTTCCACAACCAAAATCTAAAATCTTTTCCTTTTCCTTTACATAATCTTTGACTAAAAACTCAGCCTCTTTCCAGGGTTCTTCTCTTGCTCTTGAAAATCTTTCTCCGATTAAATTATAATCTTTTTGAACCTTTTGAAATAAAAATTTTGCAAAAGAGTCTTCCATGAAATTAACTCGTGAAAAAATTATTGAAAAATTTTTAAAAGAATTATTGAAAAAAGGGGCAAAAAGCCAAAAAACAATTGAAATTTTGAAAAAAGAATTTGCTAAAAAATTTAAAATTCCTCTTTTTTCAAATCCTGAACTACTTAAAGCTTATCAAAAACTCATAAGTTCTGGAAGGTTGAAAAAATCAAAAGAAATTGAGGAAATTTTGAAAAAAAGACCAATAAGGTCTCTTTCTGGGATTGTAAATATTTCGGTTTTAACAAAACCTTATTTTTGTCCTGGAAAATGTATTTTTTGTCCCATTGAAAAAGATTTTCCCAAAAGCTATCTTTCTGGAGAACCTGCGGCAGATAGAGCAAGAGCTTTAAATTTTGATCCCTTTTTACAAGTGAAATCAAGAGTAAAAACTTTACAAGAAATGGGGCATTCCACAGAGAAAATTGAACTGAGAATAATTGGGGGTACTTGGAGTGTTTATCCAATAAATTATCGCTATTGGTTTTTAAAAGAATGCTTTTTAGCTGCAAATAATGGAAGTCAAAAACAAGAAAGAAAAATTAAAAAAAGCCTTTTTGAGCTCAAAAAAGAACTCTTAAAAGAGCAAAGAAAAAATGAAAAGGCAAAAAATAAAATCGTTGGAATTTCAATTGAAACAAGACCAGATTTTATTTCAGAAAATGAAGTAAAAATTTCAAGAGAATTGGGGGTAACAATGGTAGAAATGGGGGTACAAAATATCTTTGATGAAGTTTTAGAAAAAAATAAATGTGGATTTAACTCAGAAAAAATTGCTAAAGCAACAAAAATTCTAAAAGATGCAGGGTTTAAAATTTTGTATCATTTGATGCCAAATTTACCAGGTTCTGACTTAGAAAAAGATCAAAGAATGTTTGAAATTATATTTAATGATGAAAAATTTAAACCAGATTGGATAAAAATTTATCCTACAGTAGTAGTAAAGGGATCAAAATTATATCAAATTTGGAAAAAAGGAAAGTACAAGCCTTATTCTGATGAAGAATTAATTGAACTTTTAATTAAAATCAAAACAAAATTGCCAAGATGGGTGAGGATAACAAGAATAATGAGAGATATCCCAGAAAGAAAAATTGTAGCAGGTTGTAAAATTTCAAATTTACGGCAAAAAATCCAAGAAATAATACGAAAAAGAGGATTAAAATGTCAATGTATTAGGTGTAGAGAAGTAAGGGAAAATTATAATCCAAAAGAAAAAATTTATTTATTTCGCCAAGATTATGAAGCTTCAGAAGGAAAAGAAATATTCTTGAGTTTTGAAAATAAAGATCGCTCAAAGTTATTTAGTTTTTTAAGATTAAGAGTTCCTTCTCAAATTTTTTCTGGAAAAAAACATTTTCTTCCCATTTTAGAAAATTCGGCAATCATTAGAGAAATTAAAACTTTGGGAGAATTGGTTCCAATTGGAAAGAAAAAACTTGCTCCTCAACATCGAGGCCTTGGAAAAAAATTGATAAAAGAGGCAGAGAAAATTGTAAAGGAAGAATTCAAATTAAAAAAAATAGCAGTAATTGCTGGTGTGGGGACGAGAGATTATTTTAGAAGATTAAATTATAGACTAAATGAAAGTTATATGATTAAGAAGGTTTGACCGTTTGCGTTTTTTAGAAAATATTGTATAATTTTTAAGGAGGTGAAAAATGGATTGGAGAGTGGTCGTAGGTGAAGTAACTGTTGGAGTGATAGTTGGTTTTGGGCTATTGATTTTTAATCGAGCCAATATTGAGGCTTTTAGGTTGACCGAAAACTTTCCTCTAAATTCGAAGATTTTGACACAATTTTCGTTGGGCTTAACTACGTTTTTAATTGTGGGTGGATTTTTATTTTTCCTGATTATCTTTTCTCAGCCTTACTTTCCTCTAAATTGGATCGTGCCATTCTTTGCTGCTCTTTTGGGTCTTTCACCGCTTCTCAAATTAGAACTAAAAAAGCAAGCTAGGAAAGAAACTAAAACAACAGAGGCAGCCAAGATGAGTCCTAAAAAGAAAGAGGGGTAATTTGCCCCTCTTTTTTGTTTTTAAACAATAGAAAAATTTTAACTCTTTAACAAATTGAAAAGAGTTTTAACTTTATCTGTTTTTTCCCAAGTAAACTCTGGCTCTTTTCTTCCAAAATGACCAAAACAAGCAGTTTTTTTATAAATTGGTCTCAAAAGATTTAGTTGATTTATTATTCCACCTGGGCTTAATTCAAAAATTTTTGGAATGACTTTTAAAATTTTCTCTTCTGGAACCTTTGCAGTTCCAAAGGTATCAATATCAAATTCTGTAGGTTTTGTTCCTCCAATAACATAAGAAATCCTAACCAAACACTTTTCTGCTAATCCTGCAGCCACTATATTTTTTGCAATATAACGTGCCATATAAGCTCCGGATCTATCAACTTTTGTTGGATCTTTTCCAGAAAAAGAACCTCCTCCAACTGGAATTCCTACTCCATAACTATCAATAACCAACTTTCTCCCGCTCAAACCAGTATCTGAAACCGGTCCTCCAATTACAAATCTTCCGGTATTGTTAATATAAAATTTAGTTTTTTTGTCTATTAAATTTTTACAAACTGGAATTATCACTTCTTTAATAATTTCTTTTCGAATTTTTCCTATTGAAATGTTGGGATCGTGCTGAGCGGCAATAACAATGCTATCTGCTCTTTTTACTTTTTCCCCCTCGTATTCTAAAGTAATTTGAGTTTTTCCATCTGGTCTCAAGTAGGGCAAAATTTTTTTCTCCCTCACTTCTTTCAATCTTATTGCTAATTTGTGAGCTAAAGAAGTTTGTAAAGGCATAAATTCTGGAGTTTCGTTTGTAGCATATCCTATACAAGAGCCTTGATCTCCAGCTCCTTGTTTTTTTGTCGCAGTCTTTCTCACGCCTCTTGCAATATCTGGAGATTGCTCAGAAATTGTATTTAAAACTCCAACTGTATGACCATCAAAACCATATTCTGGTTTATCATAGCCAATTTCTAAAATTGTTTGTCTTACTATATTATTAATATCTATTCTGGCTTTAGTTGTAATTTCTCCCCCCACCACTACATACCCTTTGGAAACAAAGACTTCACAAGCAACTCTAGCATATTTATCTTCTTTAATTATTTCATCTAAAATTGCGTCAGCGATCTGATCTGCTAATTTATCAGGATGACCAGGACAAACAGATTCTGCACTTTTAAAGTGTTTTTTTCTCATTTAGTTTTAAAATTTCTTCAATTGGATAGTGGGGTGCAATTTTTAAAATTTTTTCTATTATCTTTTCTTTTTCCTCTTTTGTTTTAGCTTTCAAGTATTTTTGTTTTAACTTTTTGATCTTTTCTCTCCTTTTTTGTTTTCTCCTTATTTGAAATTGCCTTCTTTTTGGAGTTTCTTTTGCCATATTTTTAAAACTATTTTATTGTTTTATCAAAAACCTAATCTTTTTTCAACATCAAAGAACTCAATTTTTGAAAATCATTTTCCAAAACTTCTCTAATTTTTTGAAATCTCAAACCTGCTGCAGGATGATAGGTTGGAAAATAGAATTTTCCATCTTTTTCAATCAATTTTCCTCTAAAGTCACCTAATTTCTCTCTTGTAAAAAACACTGAAAAAGCAACTTCACCAAGTAAAATAAAATATTTAGGATCAATAATTTCAATTTGCTTTTTCAACCAAGGTAAACAAGCTTTAATTTCTTCTTTTTTTGGTTTTCGATCTCTATCATCTATTGTAGGTCTACATTTTA
>CAZGXQ010000018.1:0-8119 GCA_964530195.1 uncultured Candidatus Saccharibacteria bacterium
GTAATTGTTATTTCTAATTCAGGACAGCCTGTAGAATTAGATAGAGCAAAAAAATTGGGGGCAAAAGATTGGCTAATAAAAACCGAGTTTGATCCAAATACCGTTATTGAAAAGGTAAAAAAACAAATAGGAGAATAAAAATATGGCAAAAAAAATTTTAATCATTGAAGATGACAAATTTTTAAGAGAATTAATTAGTATGAAGTTACAGAAAGAAGGGTATACAATAGTGGAGGCAGTTGATGGGGAGGAGGGAGAAAAAAAGATAAGAGAAGAAAAACCAGATTTAGTTTTGTTAGATTTAATTTTGCCTGGAATTGATGGCTTTGAGGTTTTAAGCAGAATTAAAGAAGATCCAACAGTTTCTTCAATTCCTGTGATTATTTTGTCCAATTTGGGGCAAAAAGAAGAAATAGAAAAAGGTTTGAAATTGGGAGCAATTGATTTTTTGGTAAAAGCTCATTTTACCCCTGGAGAAATCATTGAGAAAATTAAAAATATTCTCAAATAAAACTTAAAGGAGAATTAGCTTTAATGATCATTTTTCTTTTTGGGTCAGATAGTTTCAGGCTTTATTCTAAATTTAAGGAAATCCTTGAACACTATCAAAACCTTCACAAAAACAAGGCAGATTTAATTATTTTCGAAGCAGAGAATTTGGATTTTCAAAAATTTAAAGATTTTTTAAATTCCCCTTCACTCTTTAAAAAGAAAAAGTTAATTATTTTAAAAAACATCTTTTTTAACAAAGAGTTTAAAGAAAAATTTTTAAAGGAAAAAGAAAAAATCCTCAGCTCGAAAAATTTAATTTTAATTTGTCAAGAAGGCGAAATTGAAAAAAAAGATCCTTTATTTTCTTTTCTTATTAAAAATTCCAAGTGGCAAGAATTTCAGAAACTAGAAGGAGAAAAAATAAAAAATTGGGCAAGAAAAGAGGTTTTAAAATATAATCTGGATATTGAACCAAAAGCTTTAAAAAGGCTTTTGGAATTTGTTGGAGATGATACTTGGAGGTTAGCTCAAGAAATTAAGAAATTAGTGAATTTTAAAAAAGAAGGTAAAATCGAAATAAAAGATGTTGAAGCGCTAGTTGAGCCTAATATAGAAATTCAAATTTTTAAAACAATTGATGCTTTAATTGAAAAAAAGAAAGATTTAGCTTTAAACCTTATTAATCTTCATTTAAAAAAAGGCAATCATCCTCTTTATTTGTTAGGAGCATTAATTGCTCATTTTCGTCTTCTTCTTTCGGTTAAAGATTTAGTTGATAAAGGAAATTCCTGGTTTTTAGCTTTTAAGGAGTTAAATATTTCTCCTTTTTTAAGAAAAAAAATTTGGATTCAAGCTCAAAAGTTCGATACCCAAAAATTAAAAAAAATTTACCAAAAATTACTCAAAATCGATCTTGGGATAAAAACTGGTCAATTGGAACCTCAAACAGGATTAGAACTCCTAGTAGCTGAAATTTGAAAAATTAATTTTGCAATTTTAGATTTTTTTCTTGCTGCAGTGTTTTTCTTTATTACACCAACTTTAGCTGCTTTATCTATCAATTTATAAACCTGAGGCAAAATCTTTTTTGCTTCTTCCACTTTTTTATTAGCGCAAAGGATTCTAACCTCTTTAACGAGTTTTTTAATTTTTTCTTTATAAACCAGATTTCTTTGCCTTCTTTTTTTATTTTGTCTTAGAGCTTTTTTTGCAGATTTTGTTTTTGGCATATAAATAAATTTTAAACATTTTTTTGTTTCTTTGCAAGAAAGAAGAATTTTTCTATAATTTAAGATGATGAAAAACAACTTTTCTTCAGAAAAAAAAGAGGAAACTTTAAAAATTGAATTTTCAGAAATTGAAAAATTAAGAGAAAGAATTCAGGAAATAGAAAGTAAAGTTTTGGAAGTAAAACCAGAAAGCAGGGAGAAAATTATAAAGGAAGAAATAAGGAGGTATTTAGAAGAACTTCAAAAAACCCCTCCTTTTGCTTCTCCAACTACTACTCGCGATGAGGTTAAAGAAATTTCAAAATTCCCACCCTCCCAGCAAGTTGGAGCTTTAATTTCTCTTGTTTTTGAAAAAGGCCTAAGAGAAGCACTTTCAATAGCTCGACAACTTCAAAATCCAGCAATTTTAGATGAGTTTCACGATACCTTAATTGATCAGTTTTACGAGAGACTGATTAAAGAAAAAATTATAAAACCATTATGAGTTTCATATTAATAGTTGCTCTACCCTTAATTTTTATCTTTTTTTCTCTTTTGATAATTTTTGCAAGAAGAAAGGAAAAAGAATTGCTTTTTCGTTCAATGAATTTCACCCTTCTTTTAGTTTCCCTTCCCCAAAAATCAACAAAAGAAATTTCTCTTGAAAATTATTTAAAAACAGCAGAACATTTTTTTTCTTCTCTAGGAGCAATTAAAGAGAGAAATTGGTTTTTTAAAATTTTTTTTGGTAATCCATTTTTAGTTTTTGAGATTGCAGTTCATAGAATAGGCGAAGAAATTTATTTTTATGTGGCTTGTCCTCGCTCAATTGTTGAACTAGTAGAAAAGCAAATTGTAGGTTTTTGGCCAGAGGCTCGAGTTCAAAAAGTTCAAGATTATAATATTTTTAATCCCCTAGGCTTTTCGGTTGGATCTTATGCTATTTTGGCTAAAAAGTACTTCTTTCCTCTAAAATCAATAAAGGATTTTGGAATAGACCCCCTTTCAGAGATTACTTCTGTTTTTACAAAATTGGCTAAAGAAGGAGAGGGTGCAGCAATTCAAATTATTGTTAGAAAAAGCAAGGTTAATTTAAGCAAATTTGTGTTAAGCGCCAAAACAAAACCAGAAGATATTTTAAAATTAGCACCTCAAAAAGGATTCTGGCAAGAATTTGGAGAAGTAGCCTCTTCTTTTATTTTTTCAACAAAAAAGGAAAAAGCTCCTCAAAAAGAATTCCAACTAACCCCAGCTCAACAAGAATTTATTTCTGCAATTAGTAAAAAAGCTTCACAACCTCTTTTTGATGTCAATTTAAGAATTTTAGCTTCTGCCAAAACCAAAGAAAGAGCAGAAGAAATTTTAACCCAACTTGAAGCTTCTTTTGAGCAATTTAATGTCCCAACCCTAAATCAATTAAAATTCAAAAGACTTTCAGGTAAAAAATTGCAAAAACTTTTTTATTATTTTTCTTTTAGAATTTTTGATCCTTCTCAAACAATTCTTCTTTCTAGTGAAGAATTAGCAACTATTTTTCACTTCCCCCACCCTCTTTTAGCCACTCCATATATTAAGTTGCAAAAAGCAAGACAAGCACCACCCCCTATTGACTTGCCAAAAGAAGGAGTAATAATTGGAAAAAGCGTTTTTCGAGAAGAAGAAAGAATTGTAAGAATTGCAAGAGAAGATAGAAGACGACATTTTTACATTATTGGTCAAACAGGGACTGGAAAGTCAGCCCTATTGGGAGAAATGATTAGACAAGATATGGAAGCTGGAGAGGGAGTGGCATTAATTGATCCTCATGGAGATTTAGCAGAAAGAATTTTAACTTTAGTGCCTACCTCTCGAATTGAAGATGTGATTTATTTTAATCCCTCAGACGCGGAAAGACCCATAGGTTTGAACATGTTAGAGTATGATTTGAGGTTTCCAGAAGGGAAAACTTTTGTGGTCAATGAGATGTTGGAAATTTTTGAAAAACTTTATAATTTAAAAGCTTTAGGTTTTGGAGGTCCGATTTTTGAACAATATATGAGAAATGCACTTTTGTTAGTAATGGAAGATCCAGAATCTGGAAGCACTTTGATTGAGGTACCGAGAGTTTTGGCTGACAAAAGTTTTAGGAAATATAAACTTTCAAAATGCAAAAATATTGTGGTTAAAAATTTTTGGGAATTAGAAGCAGAAAAAGCTGGAGGAGAAGCAGCTCTAGCAAATATGGTTCCTTATATTACAAGTAAAATGAATATTTTTATTGCCAATGATTTAGTAAGACCTATTATTGGTCAACAAATTTCAGCTTTTAATTTTAGAGATATAATGGATCAGGGGAAAATTTTGATTGTTAATCTTTCAAAAGGAAGATTGGGCGAAATTAATAGTTATTTGTTGGGAATGATTATTGTTGGGAAAATTTTAATTTCTGCTTTTTCCCGATCCGATACTCCAGAAGAAAAAAGAAGAGATTTTTATTTGTATATAGATGAGTTCCATAGTGTTACAACAAAAACCATTGCCTCTGCTTTAGCTGAAGCAAGAAAATATAGGTTGAATTTGATTTTAGCTCATCAATTTATTGGTCAATTAGATGAAGAAACCAAAAAAGCGGTTTTTGGAAATGTAGGTTCAATTTTAGCTTTCAGAGTTGGACCAGATGATGCAAAATATTTAATTTCTCACTACGCTCCGGTTTTTGATGAAAACGATTTGGTAAATTTTGACAATTACAATGGCGCACTAAAGCTTTTAATTTCTGGACAGCCTGCAAGGCCATTTAATATTGTTACTTTCCCGCCAACAAAAGGAAATGAAAAAGTAGCTAGTTTGATTAAAGAATTTTCTAGAGCAAAATATGGAAAAGACAGAAATTCAATAGAAAACGAAATTTATCAAAGGCTTTCCAAAATGTATTAAAATGAAAATAAATTTTAAATTTTTGAAAAAGCAATTAAGAAACACCTTGGTCAAAATTTCAAAGTGAAAGTAGATTAAATATGTATTTTGAAAAAATTCCAATACAATTTTTCGAGAAAAGAAAAAACCCTGTAGAAAGCTTGGAAGATTATTTGAAAGAAAGAGCAGAGGTTTTACAAAATCTTGGATTACCCGTAGACGAAAAAGCGAGAATTCAAGAAACGGCATTTACTGATATTTATTCAAAAGATGAAATTGAAAGGGATGTTCAAAAAATTGTTCAGAGACAAAAAGAATGGGAAGAAAAAGAATTAGCACAACAAAAGTTTGGAATAAGGAAAATAGGAGAAAAGTTTGAAGAATTTTTTATTCTTTTTATTAATAAAATGCTCGAAAAAGAAGAAATGGTAGCTGTTCGCAGTTCTAACTATGACGATGTTTTTGGAGGGGTTGATCACTTAATTTTGGATGTTAAAACCGGAAATATAGTGGCTGGAATTGATACCCTAAGCGAAATTTCTGGAAGGCGATATGAACGCAAAATTCAGGAAATTCTGGCTAAAAATTTGGATGGGGGAGCAAGAATAAAATATGGAGTGAGGGTTGAAAGAGGAGAAATAAAAAAGGGGAGATTGCAACAGGTTCCAGTTTTCCTTTTTGCTTTACCTTCTTCAAAAATTGATCAGATGATTGAAGTTTTTGACCCCCAAAAAGTTACACCAGTAGACGAAGATGGTTTTAGGTACTTTTTAGCCTGTTTGAAATCTCAAACAGATGCTCTTGCCAAAAAAGATCTAAAAACCTTTCCTCAGTTAGAAGAAAGATTCAGAGAGTTTCGAGAAAAAATTACCTCACTTTCCAAGGAATATCAAGTATTAGAAGAAGAAAGCGAAACCAGAATTTAATTGAAATTATTTGATTTTTCTGCCTTTTATTTTCAAATTTTTTAATGCCCACACAAAATCTGAATAGTTAAAAATGTTTAAAAAATAAATCATGCCATTTGAAATGCCAAAACCTGAATTTTTCTCCCCGCTAGAAGAAAAAGAAGGAAAAAGAGAAATAATTGAAGAAATTGAAAACATTCCTTTACCTCCAGACCAAAAGATGGAGCTATTTTTAGCTTTTATTGGCGAAAAACCAGTTTCTAGTTTAGGTATATTATATGAAAGCGATAAAGCACGCCCTGGAGAAAGAGAGGAATTTATAAGGAAAAAGAATCAGATTGAACAATGTTTAAAAAAGACCGGGCTTTATTTTGAGATTGAAGAAAGAAGAGAAGTTGAGGCAACTGGAGTAGAAAGGCTAAAACTTGATTTTTTAGTGGCCAGAGAAAAAAAAGCAATTGATGAATTGAAAGAAGCACAAGAAAAACAAGACTATGTAACAATGGGAAGATTATTTGGATATCCAGAAACAGCAGTTCAAGCTTTTAAAAAAGGAATGGAAACAGAGAGAATGGAGGATTTTGTAATTGTTAATGAAAAAGAATGGTTTGAAACCTTACCAGAAGAAGAAAAAAAGCCTCTTTCTCAAGAAGGCGTTTTAGACTTTTTAATTTTTAGGCTTTCAAAAGAACATTGGAGAGAGGAATTAGAAGTTTTAAGGAAATGGCAGCGACAAATTCAAACTCAAGCCCCAAAGTTGTATAGGGAAATTATGGGGAGATTTGAAACAAAAAGAGAGTGAGATTTAGTTAAAAAAATTCTATACTTTATTTATTTTTTTCTTTCCGGTCCTCTCTAATTGATTCTCTAATTTTTGCTATTCAAGATTTTTTTACACTTTCCCTCGAGTTAAAGAGAAAACTAGTTTTTCAACAGGATTTACTATTAGGAAAGAGAAAATAAATTGATGTTTTTTAGATTCATTTAACATAAAAAATAACTGTGTTATTTTTTACCTAAGGAGGGAAAATATGGGAGTAGAAGAATTTGAAAAAAAACAAATACCCTTTGAGAGGGAAATCTCGGAACAAAGGAAAAAGGAGAGTAGAAAAGAAGAAATTGAGAAAGTGCCAGGGGAAGAAAGAACCGAGAGAGAACAAGCACTAAGCAGACTCCGAGAAGAAATAGAAAGAATTAAACAGAGAGAAGGAGAGGAGGTTGAGATGGAAAGAAAAAGGGAGGAGAAGGAAAGGAAGTTAAGATTAATAAAAGAAACTGCAACAATTCCAGAAAGATATAAGGAATTAGTTGGGGATGATTCAGAAAATGCCTGGAAAGAGCGTCAAAAGTTAGAAAATAAAGGCGATCTTAAAACTTTAGCAAAAAGTTTAGCTGGGGTAGCTTCTGAAAGATCTCAAGAATGGCTAGACGCACACAAAGAAAACCAACCTTTATGGGCATCGATTGCAGAAGGTCTAAAAGGGGACGATTCTGAAAAAGCTCATGAAATAAGAGAGTATTTGTATTTTGATCAAAAGAAAGGAAGGATTAGAGGAGGAAGATTGAGAAGGATGGAAAAACTTTTTGGTCTACATAAATCAGAGAAATATTACAGATTTAGAAAATGGGTAGATAGAATATGGCCCTTGGGTTATTACACTCCAGGTGACTTAGCTGAAAGCCTCATGGGTTGTACATCAGAAAGATCGATAGAATGGAGGAGGAAATTAAAGGACGATGCACCAGCAGAAGTTCTTCTTAGCCTAGCTGGAATTGATGAACCTTGGGCAAATGAAATAAGAGAAAAATACAAAGGAGATAAAAAACTGGCCTGGGCTTATCAGAGAAGTTTAGCTGGAACTGAAAAAGAAGGAGAATAAAAACGAATTTGACATTCACTTTAGTGGCGCCTTTTTAAAAGGCGCCATTTTTCATTTCTCTAATTAAATCTCTAATTTTTGCTGCTCTTTCAAAATCTAAATTCTTTGCAGCTTCCCACATTTCCTTTTCTAAAAGTTTTACATCCCTTATCATCCAAAACTCTGCCTCAATTTCCTTTTCTTTTTTTACAAATGGCCACTCTCTGATTGGCTTTATAATTGGTTTTGGCGAAATTCCATATTTTTTGTTGTATTCAATTTGAATTTTTCTTCTTCTTTCCACTTCATTTATTGCTTCTCTCATTGATTTTGTGATTTTGTCAGCATACAAAATGCAATGTCCCTCAGGATGTCTTGCTGCTCTTCCCATAATCTGAATTAAAGTTGTCGCTGACCTTAAAAATCCCTCTTTGTCTGCATCTAAAATTCCGATTAAAGCTACCTCTGGTAAATCCAACCCCTCTCTTAAAAGATTAATTCCAACTAAAACATCATATTTTCCCTCTCTCAACTCTTTTAAAATCTGCGGTCTTTCTAAAGTTTTCACTTCAGAATGTAGCCACTGACAAGAAATTCCCTCTTCTTTTAAATAATCAGCAAGAGCTTCAGCCAATCTTTTTGTTAAAGTCAAGACCAAAGCTCTTTGTTTTTTTGCTATCCTCTTTTTAATTTCTTCAACTAAATCTTTAACCTGATTTTTAGTTGGTCTAACTTCAACAGATGGTTCCAAAAGTCC
>CAZGXQ010000019.1:0-8875 GCA_964530195.1 uncultured Candidatus Saccharibacteria bacterium
TAGTTGTTCCCAGAGATCATTACAAAGATTTAGCCCAACTTGAAATTTGGCAAATTAAAGAGATTTTAGATTGTTATCAAAAAAGATATTTGAGTTTAATGAAAAAATCTCATGTTAATTATATTTCAATTTTTCACAATTCAGGAAAAGAAGCAGGAGCTTCCCAACCCCATCCTCATTCCCAAATTATTACCACTCCTTTAATTGATATTGATTTGAAAAAAGCACTTTTGAAATCTAAGCAATATTTTCAGAAAACAAAAAAGTGTATTTATTGTGAAATGAATGTTTGGGAAGTAAAAGTGAAAAAAAGAATCGTAACAGAGAATGAAGATTTTTTAGCTCTTTGTCCCTTTGCCTCAAAATCAGCTTTTGAAGTAATTATTTCTCCAAAGTTTCACTCACCTTATTTTGAAAAAATTACAGAAAAACAAAAAGAAAATTTAGCTCAGATTTTTTCAGTTGTAATGAAAAAGATTGCAAAAGGTTTAAATTTTCCAGCTTACAATTTTTATTTGCATACTGCACCTTGTGATGGAAAAAAATATCCTTTCTATCATTGGCACTTTACCATTTTACCCAAAGTTTCAATTCCAGCAGGTTTTGAACTTGGAACTAAAATGGAAATTTCAGTAATTGAGCCAGAAAAAGCTGCAGAATATTTAAGAAATCAATGAAAAGAATAATTGTTGCAAATTGGAAAATGAATCCTGAAACTTTGCCTCAAGCAAAAAAGCTTTTTCATTCAATTAAAGATTGGATAGAGAAAAATTTTAATTCTTTAAAAAACATTGAGGTAGTAATTTGCCCCCCATTTATCTATCTGGAATCCTTGTCAAAATTTCTAAAAGCTAAAACCTACAACCTAAAACCTAAACTCGGTGCCCAAGATCTCTTTTGGGAGGAAAAAGGAGCTTTTACTGGAGAAATTTCTTCAAAAATGCTAAAGAATTTAGGAGTTGAATATGTTATTGTTGGTCATTCAGAAAGACGTCATATCTTAAAAGAAACAGATGAAATGATAGCTAAAAAATTGAAAGCAGCAATAGAAAATAAATTAAAACCAATTTTATGTATTGGGGAGACAGAAAAGGAAAGAAAAGAAGGAAAAACTTTTAAAGTTTTAAAAACTCAATTAAAAAAAGCCCTCATTTACTCATCAACTCATCAACTCATCAACTTAATTTTAGCTTACGAACCTGTCTGGGCAATTGGAACAGGAAACCCTTGTAAACCAGAAGACGCAAAAGAAGTTTTAATCTTCTTGAAAAAAACTACTCATTTACTCATTAACTCATCAGCTCATCAACTTTTATATGGGGGGAGTGTTAACTCTCAAAATGCCAAAGACTATATTAAAATTGGTTTTGATGGTCTTTTAGTTGGAGGCGCTTCATTGAACAAAAAAGAGTTTATTGAAATTATAAAAAGCACGAGCTTGGCTTGAATTTTGCCTCATAATCTGTTAGCATTTTACAATATGCTAAGAGTTTTTGAAAATGGTTTTTTTAATCCAACAAAGGGAAATTTAAGTTTCGATGGTGTAGTTAACGAAATAATTTCTTATATCTCTGAAAAACCAGAGAAGTTTTATGATTTAATTGTGGGTTGTGATTCTTCTTCTGGGGAAGAGCCAAATTTTCCTTTAGCGATTGTAATTTTAAGAAAAGGCGAGGGGGGAAGATTTTTTTTGAAGAAGATTCATTACAAAAATAAAAAATTTTATAACTTAAAACAAAGAATTTTAGAAGAAGTTTTACTATCTTGTCAGTTAGCTTTGAATTTAAGAGAGGCTTTGGAGAAAAAAACAAGAGGAAAAAACTTAAATTATCAATTCCGTTACATTCATGCTGATATTGGAGAGAATGGGGTGACAAAAGATATGATTAAAGAAGTAATTGGATTAATTAAAGGTAATGGTTTTGAAGCCAAAATTAAGCCCGAAGCTTTTGTTGCTTCTGTGGTGGCAGATAGGTACAGTTAAAAAATCAAAACTTAAAAAAGTCAAATGGATTCGAGAGAATTAAGGAAAAAATTTCTAAAATTTTTTGAAAGGAGAGGACACAAGATTGTGCCATCTTCTTCTCTAATTCCAACAGATCCTTCAGTTTTATTTACTAGTGCTGGAATGCAACAGTTTAAGCTTTACTATTTAGGAGAACCATCTCCTTATGGAAAAAATGTTGCTTCTTGTCAAAAATGCTTTAGGACTTCAGATATTGATGAAGTGGGAGATGAAAGACATTTAACTTTTTTTGAGATGTTAGGAAATTTCTCTTTTGGGGGATATTTTAAAAAAGAAGCAATTCAATTTGCTTTTGAGTTTTTGTTTGAAGAATTGAAATTACCCTTAAAAAATGCAATCTTCACAATCTTTGGGGGGGATGAAAAAGTTCCAGAAGATAAAGAATCATTGGAAATTTGGAAAAAAATTGGCATTAAAAAAGAAAAAATAAAAAAAGGAGACAGAAAAGATAATTTTTGGGGACCGACAGGTCTTGAAGGACCTTGTGGTCCAACGACAGAGATTCACATTAATAATATTGAGGTTTGGAATTTAGTATTCAATGAATATTATCAAGATAGGGAAGGAAAATTGACGCCATTAAAACAAAAAGGAGTTGATACTGGAATGGGACTTGAAAGATTGGCAATGGTAATTCAGAAAAAATCTTCTGTTTTTGAAACTGATTTATTTTTTCCAATTTTTAAGGCTCTAAATTTGAGTGAAAAAGAAAGAGAAGCGAGAATAATTGCAGATCATTTAAAAGGTTCTGCTTTTTTAATTTCAGAAGGAATTTTGCCTTCAAACGTTGAGAGAGGATATGTTTTAAGAAGGCTTTTGAGAAGAGTAATTTTGTATTCCAAGCTTTTGAATCTTAAAAAGGAGGCAATTTTTTCAGCGATTTTTCAAATTGGAAAAATATACAAAGATGTTTATCCTGAGGTTTTTTCAAAGAAAGAGGAAATTCAAACTGTAGTTGAAAACGAAACTGAAAAATTTGAAAAAACTTTAAAAGAAGGTTTGAAAATACTTAAAAACGAAATTAAAAAGCTTAACGAAAAAAAAGAAAAATATCTGCCTCCAAAATTAGTTTTCGATCTTTATCAAAGTTTTGGATTTCCGTTTGAGTTAGTAAAAGAGATTGCTCAAAAAGAAGAAATTTTAGTTTCAGAAGAGGAATTTAAAAAAGAATTTAAAAAACACCAAGAGATTTCAAGAAAAGGAGCTCAAAAGAAATTTGGAGGAATAGGTTTGACCCCAAGTTACGAAGCAGTAAAACTCCATACTGCAACTCATTTGTTACATGCTGCCTTAAGACAAATTTTGGGCGAAAAAGTAAAACAAATGGGATCTGATATTACCCCAGAAAGATTGAGATTTGACTTTTCTTTTGATAGAAAATTAACAGAAGATGAAATAAAAAAAGTTGAAGATTTGGTTAATCAAAAAATAAAAGAAGGAATAGAGGTTAAAAGAGAAGAAATGTCTTTGAAAGAAGCTCTAGAATCTGGAGCCCTATCTTTCTTTAAAGAAAAATATCCAGAAAGGGTTAGCGTTTATTCAATCGGAAATTTTTCAAAAGAAATTTGTGCTGGTCCTCATGTTAGAAATACATCTGAATTGGGAAAATTTAAGATTGTGAAAGAAGAATCAGCCGGAGCTGGAATTCGAAGGATTCGAGCTATTCTAGAATAAAAAATTTTTGCTAAAATAAAAATATGGTAAAAAAAGTCATTGACATTCTTCCAAAAGAAACGAAAGAGGAAATAGAAATTGAAGAGATTAAAATTGAGGAGAAAAAAGAAAAAATCAAAGAAAGAGTAAAAAGAGGAAAAAAGAAAATTTTCATCTTTTTAGTTTCTGCATTATTGATTTTTTGTATTTGTATTTTTTGGATAGTTTCAAAAGTTAAAATTGAAATTTGGCCAAAAGTTAAAGCTTTATCATTTGAAGTTGAAGTAGCATTAGATAAAGAGATTCAAGGTATAGATTTTGAAAAAAGGATTTTACCAGCCCAAGTTCTTACAGTTGAAGATTCTTTTTCTGATGAATTTTTAGCAACTGGTAAAGCAAAGAAAGAAGAAAAAGCTCAAGGCGTGGTTAGAATTTTTAACAATTATACTTCAGATCAAGTTTTAGTTGCAAATACGAGATTGCAGGCTCCGATTGAAAAATTTAAGCCTCCACTTGAAAAGGGAGAAAATCCTTGGTTTAGAACTTTAGAAAAAGTAATTGTCCCAGCTAAAGGTTTCGTAGATGTAAAAGTAATTGCTGATGCGCCAGGGGAAAAGTACAACATTGAACCATCAAACTTTTCAATTCCTGGACTTTTAGGTACCCCTCAATACACTTTAATTTATGGAAAATCCTTTGAACCAATGAAAGGTGGAATGATAAAGGAAGTTTCAAAGATTACAAAAGAGGACATTGAAACCGCAGAAAAAAAATTAGGAGAAAGATCGACTGAGGAGATAAAAAATATTCTCAAAAATAAGGCTATTCCCGAATTTGAATTTCTGCCAGAAGTAATAAAAGTTGAAATTTTAGAAAAAAGACCATTGGCAAAAGAAGGCGAAGAAAAGGAAAAATTTTCCTTTCAGTTAAAAGCAAAGGGAATAGCCTTAACTTTTAAAAAATCTGAAATGAAAGATCTTCTCCTTAATTTAGCTTCGAAGCAATTAAAAAAAGAAGCCGAAATTTTAAAAGAAAGTTTGGATTATAATTTAAAAGTTAAGGATTTTGATTTAGAAAAAGGGAGAGCAAATTTAAGAGTAGAAATTTCTGTTAAATTTTATGATAAAATCGATGTTGAAAAGCTAAAAAATTCTCTTTTTGGAAAAAATTTAGAGGAGGTAAGAACATTTTTAGAGAGAGAAGACAATATTCAGAAAATTAAAATCAAAACATTTCCCTTTTGGATAACTAACATTCCTCAAAACCCCAAAAAACTTGAAATTTTGTACCCCCTTATTGATTAAAATTTAATAATGTGCTAAAATTTCCAACATGAAAGAAAAAAAGGTTGTAAAAGAAGGGGTGGTAATTGAGGCTTTGCCGAATGCGAATTTTAAAGTGAAACTAGAAGATGGAAAAGAAGTACTTTGTCATATTTCAGGAAAGATGCGACTTAACAGAATTAAAGTGTTACCAGGAGATAAAGTTCAAGTTGAAATGACTCCTTATGACGAAAGTCGGGGAAGAATAATTTATAGAAAATAATGAAAGTAAAAGCTTCAGTGAAAAAAATTTGTCAAAACTGTAAAATAGTTCGGCGAAAGGGCCGAATTTATGTGATTTGCAAAAAAAATCCAAAACACAAACAAAGACAGGGATAAATTATGATCAGAGTTGTGGGGGTTAATATCCCCGATCAAAAACCAATTTGGATAAGTTTGACTTATATTTATGGAATTGGAAAGAAAACCTCCCTTCAAATATTGAGGAAGGCTCAGATTCCATTTCAAAAAAAGGCAAAAGATCTAACTGGAGAAGAAATTAACAGGTTAAAAGAAATTATTGAAAAAGAATATAAAGTTGAAGGAGATCTAAGAAGAGAGGTGATAATGAACATTAAAAGATTAAAAGATATTGGTTGCTGGCGAGGAATAAGACATATTAAAGGCTTACCAGTGAGAGGACAAAGAACTAGAACCAACACAAGAACAGTAAGAGGAAATGTAAGAAAAACGGTAGGAAGCGGAAGGAAACCGCCTCCACAACCTAAATAAAAAATTTTAAACCATGGGAAAAAAACGGGTAGTAAAAAAAACAGCAGAAGAAATAATAAAAGAGGGAGAAAGTATCGAAAAACGTTTGCAGGTTGAAATTAAAAGTGTCCCTCGCACTCCAATTAAAGAGGGGAAAATTTATATTTCTTCAACTTATAACAATACAATCTTGACATTGACTGACAAAAATGGAAATGTAATTTTTTGGACCTCAGCCGGAAAGGTTGGATTCAAGAATACAAAAAAAGGGACACCTTATGCAGCCTCAAAAGCTGCTGAAGTTATGGCCGAAGCTGTGAAAAAATTTAAAATAGAAGAAATTCAAGTTTTAGTAAAAGGAGTTGGTGCAGGAAGAGAATCCGCTTTAAGAGCTTTGGCAGCCAGAGATTTAAATATTGTTTCAATAAAAGATATAACCCCAATTCCACACGATGGTTGTCGACCACCAAAAGTAAGGAGGGTTTAGATTGCAAATTCTAAATTTAAGTTTGCAAAATGAAGATTGCAAGTTTATGAAAAAACAAAAATGTAAAATCTGCAGAAGGGCAGGAGTTAAACTTTTCTTGAAAGGAGAAAAGTGTGTTTCAGCTAAATGTCCAATGATAAAAAGGCCATATCCTCCTGGTCTTCCAGGAAAAAGAAGAAAGAGTCCCCCTTCAGAGTATGCGAGACAATTAAGAGAAAAACAGAAATTAAAAGCAATCTATGGGCTTAGAGAACGTCAATTTAAAAAATACGTAAAGGAAGTTTTGGAAAAAAGAGGAAAAGTTCCAGATGCCTCCGAAGCTTTAATAAAAATATTAGAATCAAGATTAGATAATGTAGTTTTTCGTTTAGGTTTTGCAAAATCAAGGACTCAAGCTCGTCAATTAATTTCTCACGGACACTTTATGGTAAACAATAGATCAGTGAATATTCCTTCTTATTTGGTAAAAAAAGGCGATGTTATTTCTTTGAAACCCCAAAAACAAAAAAAGGTCATTTTTGAGCAATTAAAAATTTTGTTGAAAAATCATCAACCCCCTTCATGGTTAAAACTAAATCCTGAAAAATTAGAAGGGGAAGTGGTCGGAGAGCCAACTTTAAAAGAAGTTGCGCCTCCAGTTGAAATTTCGAGAATTTTTGAGTATTATTCAAAATAAAAATGATTCCATTACCCAAAAAGCCAAAAATAATAAAAAAGGAAAAAAACAAAGCAACATTTGAAATAGAAGCTCTTTACCCAGGATATGGAGTTACGATTGGAAATGCTTTAAGGAGAGTTTTGCTTTCTTCTTTAGAGGGAGCAGCCGTTACTCAAATTAGAATTAAAGGTGTTCCTCATGAATTTACAACAATTCCAGGAGTAATGGAGGATGTGATTACAATAATGCTTAATGTAAAAAAGATGAGATTTCAAATGTTTACTGATGAGCCCCAGATTGGAAAACTAAAAGTAAAAGGAGAAAAAGAAGTAAGGGGAGCTGATTTTGAATTACCATCTCAAGTGAAATTGGTAAACCCAGATTGTCATATAGCTACCTTAACCTCAAAAAATGCTGAATTGGAAATGGAAATTCAAATTGAAAAGGGAGTTGGATATTTGGCGAGGGAAAGAAGGAAAAAAGAAAGAACACCCATTGGAACAATTTTAGTTGATGCTATTTTCACCCCTGTTAAAAAAGTAGGATTTCGGGTGGAAAATATGAGAGTTGGGGAAAGAACTGATTTCGATAGATTATTTTTAGAAATAGAAACGGATGGAATTTTAACCCCAGAAGAAGCTTTTAAAAAAGCATCAGAAATTTTAGCTGAGCACTTTAATTTCTTGAAAGAAGGTATAGAAAAATAGTATGAGAAAAAGAAAAAAGGGAAGAAAATTGAGTAGAAAAAGAGATCAAAGAAAAGCGCTTTTAAGGGGCTTGATGGAAAGTTTGTTTTTAAAAAACAAAATCAAAACTACTTTAGCCAAAGCAAAAGAAGTTCAGCGTTTGGCAGAAAAACAAATTACTTTAGCAAAGAGAGGGAATCTCCATGCGAGAAGACTATTATTAAGAAAATTTTCCCCTTCAGTGGTTGAAAAACTCATCAGAGAGATTGCCCCACAATATAAAGAAAGACCAGGCGGATACACAAGAATTATTAAATTAGGTCCGCGAAAAACTGATGGAGCCAAAATGGCTATTATTGAATTAGTAAAAGATTAATTTTGAAATTTATGGAAAGAAAAATTCACCAAATTGATGCAACCGGAAAAGTTCTTGGAAGATTGGCCACCCAAATTGCAATTTTTTTGCAAGGAAAACACAAACCAAATTTCGACCCTTCAAAAGATATGGGAGATTTTGTGATAGTGAAAAATGTGGATAAAATGAAAATTACCGGAAGAAAGTTAGAGCAAAAGAAATATTATCGCCACTCAGGGTACTTGGGACACTTAAAAGAAATTCCTTTAAAAAAAATCTTTCTTCAAAAACCAAGCGAAGTTTTAAAAAGAGCAGTAATGAAGATGTTGCCAAAAAACAAGTTAAGGAAAAAAATGATCAAAAGATTAAAATTTGAATAATATGACAAAAGAAAAAGAAGAATATTTTCAAGCTGTAGGAAGGAGAAAAACCGCTTCAGCCCAAGTGAAACTTTTCTTAAATGATGGGGGTCAAATCTTAATAAATGGAAGAGATTTGAAAGAATATTTTCCGACATTTTATCTCCAAAAAATCGTATTGAGTCCTCTTGAATTGGTAAAATGTGGGGATAAGTTCAGGATTTTGGTAAAAGTTAAGGGAGGGGGAAAAAACTCTCAAGCTGAAGCTATTCGACATGGCATTGCCAGAGCTTTGGTGCTTTTTAATCCAGATTTTAGGAAAAAATTAAAAAAAGCGGGATTTTTAAAAAGAGATCCAAGAATGAAAGAAAGAAAGAAACCTGGACTAAAAAGAGCAAGAAGAGCTCCTCAGTGGCAAAAGAGGTAAAGTAGAGCTCTGGAGGCGAGTATTTGTAAATGGACAAAATAGGTTAAATGAAATGCTAAAAGAATTAATTGATAAATTTTATTTGGAAAGGGAAAAGGAAAAAAGGAAAAAGGAAAAAGAAAGAATAAGGTTTTTTATCAGTGAAGCTGGAAAATGTCCAAGGATGATTTTTTTTAGATTTAAAAAAGCAC
>CAZGXQ010000020.1:0-5392 GCA_964530195.1 uncultured Candidatus Saccharibacteria bacterium
CTTGATAAAATTTTATAATATGGACAAAGGTGAAAGAAACTTTCTAATATTCTTATTTATTTTAAGTGGCATAATTTTTAGTTTAACTTTTTTTCTTTCAAATATTGAAAGACCAAAAGTTATTGCACCTCAAAAAGAAGAGACCACCGAGGAATTATTAGAAAGATTAACGCCAAAAGGAGAAATCAAATACAATGAAAAAGAGACAGAGGAACTTTTAAAGAGTTTAACACCAAAAAATCCTGCTCCAGAAAACAAAGAAGAAACAGAAAAACTATTAGAAAGTTTAACACCAAGATAAAGGTCTAAATTAAAAAATTAGGTAATAAAAAATGAAAAATTTAAAAAGCTTCGCAATCTTAATAGGGTTTTTAATGGCATTTACAATTTTTTATTTGGTTTTTGCTCAATGGCAAGAACCTAGTGCAACTCCACCGCAAGGAAATGTGCCAGCCCCTCTTAATGTAAGCATTAATGCTCAGGCAAAAGAAGGCTCTTTGGTTATAGCCAATAATTCAAGCGTTACTACGGGATTGATCGTTCGCTATGGCAACGTCGGCATCGGGACGACGGCACCGAATACAAAGTTAGAAGTAGCAGGCCAGATTAGGATTACCAGTCCTTGGCGCGGAATACAACTGGTTGATTCCGGACCAGGCGGCCATAGGTATGATTTCATAGTAGGCGCTATTGGGGGTACTGCAGGACGTTTTGGGATTTATGATGACACCGCAGGAGCATATAGGTTCACTATTGATGCGAACGGCAACATCGGCATCGGGACGACAGGACCAGCATATAAATTAGATGTAGTTGGCGCTTTAAGGCTGCAACCAAGCTCTCAGCCAACTGGAGCTAATGGGGTGATTTATTATGATTCTTCAAGAAATAAATTCAGATGTTATCAAAATAATGCCTGGGTAGATTGTATAGCTTCTGGTGGGCTTGGAGGTTCTGGAACAACAAATTATGTAGCCAAATTTACAGGTTCTACAACTCTTGGCAATTCTCAAATTTTTGACAACGGCACGAGCGTTGGTATCGGGAAGACAAATCCAAGTTCAAGCTACAAATTAGATGTCAACGGATCAGTGAGAGCAACAGCTTTTTACTACACTTCAGATATTGCCTTAAAAGAAAATATTAGACCTCTTGAAAATAGTTTAGCGAAAATTTTGCAACTTCAAGGAGTTTCATTTAATTGGAAAGAGAGTGGTGAACCTTTTATTGGTTTGATTGCCCAAGAAGTAGAAAAAATATTTCCTGAAGTAGTCTCAGGCGAGGAAGGGCAAAAAACAATTGATTATGGAAAATTGGTTCCAGTTTTGATTGAAGCTATAAAAGAACAACAAAGAGAAATTGATAAATTAAAAGCTGAAATTGAGGCAATAAAATCAAAGTAATGCCAAAAGCTGATTTTTTAGAAAAAAAAGCTCAGGCATTTTTGGAAGATGCCAAATATGATATTAAAACTAAAAAGTGGTTCTTAGCTGCCTTTCATTTAGAACAGGTTTGCCAACTTTATTTGAGATATTATTTGTTCAAAAAACTGGGCGATTTTCCAAAAATTCATTCCTTACATGAATTATTGGAGGAATTAAAGAAAGTTTATCCAAAAAAGAAAAGAGAAATTGAGAAAATTCAGAAAGATGAAGCTGGAACTATCGGTGATTTAAATCAAGCTTATATTACATCAAGATATTTGCCAGTGGAGTTTAATAAATTTCAGGTAGAGAAAATGTTAAAATTTACTGAAAAATTAATCAAGTTTTTAAAAACATTATGAGAACTCTAACTGATTTTTTGATAGAAAAGAGAAAAAGAGACGAAAAATACTTTAAGAATTATTTATTTTGGGCAAAAAAAATTAAAAAGATCGTGGAAAAAGAATTAGGTGATGGAAAAGTTTTTTTATTTGGTTCAGTGGTGAGAGGAGAGGAAGAGCCAGGAAGCGATATCGATGTTTTGATTGTTTCACCTCAATTTGAGGATTTGGCAAAGAGAAGCGAGTTTTATTTAAAAGTTCACAAAAAAATTGGCTTTCTTTCACCCTTTGAAATTCACCTAATTACACCAAAAGAATACAAAGAGTGGTACCAGTATTTCATTAAAGAAAAAATTGAGGTAAAATAAAAAATGTAAAAATGAACGATCTAAAGAAAAATTTACCTTATATTTTAGCAGGAATTGTTTTTTTGGGAGTGATTACTGCTTTACTTTACATTTTTTTGAAACCAAAACAACCAATTCCCGCTGTTTCTTTTCCAACCCCCACTCCAACTCAAGAAGTCACTCCCGAGCCCTCACCTTTCATTCCGGAACCTCAAGAAGAAGAAATTCCATCAGAGGAAATTTTACCAACAGAAATTCCAAGCCCAAAAAATTTTAATGAAGTTTTATCCCAACTAAACACTACCCAAAAGTTAATTGCTTTCTTGAATCAAAATTTCGAACTCATTGATGAAGAATCTGATAGGTCCTTAAAACCAGAAGAATTTTTTAAAGCAAAAAAAGGAAACAGAGTAGATATTGCCACTTTTGCCTCGTTTGTTTTATTTCAAAATGGACATTTTTCTACTATTGTGAGATATCAATATTTAGATCAAAACAACAAAGAAAAAATTAGAACTCTCACTTTGGTACGAGAGAAAGATTCTCCCTCTCCTGTATTTATTGATCTGGAAGGTTCAAAATTAAAAATTTATCCTGGAGGAAATTCTCCAATTGAACTTTTAGAGCTTGAAGAAAAACGACACAATGTTAAAATAATAAAATACGCAGCCTTCAACTATGGGACAACCGATTTTACAAAAGGTGATTGGCTTCCAAGATAAAAAATTATGAAAATTTCAAAACTAATTCCAATCTCTCTCTTTACTCTAACCTTTTCCGTATTTTGCTTCACTATTATTTTTGCCGGAGGTTGCCAAGATGGATTTTCTTGCTCTGGCACTTCAAATTGTGGTTGCACTCGCTACAAAATTGATCCTGGAGAGACAATTCCGGTTTATGAACACAATCTTTGCCAAAGTGTAACTAATACCTCTGATGCTCCTGCTACTTTTATTCCTGCCAAAACCCAAACAGAATGGAACTACTTTTGCGCCTATCGCCCAGGCCATATTACTTGCTCTCCTTGCCCCACCCCCACCCCTACTCCTACTAGAACCCCAACACCTACTCCTACAAGAACCCCAACTCCCACCCCAACTAGAACACCTACTCCAACCCCTACTAGAACACCCACCCCTACCCCCACTCCTACTTCACCTCCAACTTGCACTAGATACAATCCCACCATTTCTGTTTCTCCAACATCCCAAAGTGGTACTCCAGGTCAAACACTAACTTATACTGCCCAAGTAACAAGTAATGATTCTTCTAACTGTTCAGCCAGAACTTATTATTTTACTATTTCAAATTGCCGCCCGGGTTGGACATGTTCTCCTTCCCCCCAAAGTGCTACTTTGAATCCTGGCCAAATCCAAACAATTACCCTCTCTATTACTTCACCTTCATATGAATCACCTGGATTTTATACTCTTTATTTTGATGTCGGTTCCAGCCCCGGGCAATATGATTTAGGTTATCAATCTTTCTATTATGAGGTAATATCTCCTTCAACCCCAACACCCACTCCTACCCCTACTCGAACCCCAACTCCAACTCCCACCAGAACTCCAACACCCACTCCTACTAGAACTCCTACTCCCACCCCAACTAGAACACCCACCCCAACACCAACAAGAACTCCTACTCCAACCCCGACTCCGACCTGTTCTTGCGGTTCATGGTCTCTTTGGTTTCCGGCTTCTTCGGGTTGCGGAGGGTCTTGCGGAAACCTAAATTGTAGTTCCAGCCAATTCTGTGAGAAAAGAACAAGAACCTGTACTCCAGCAGGTTGTGCTACCCAAGAAGAATATCGATGTTCCACTGACTATGGTTGCAATATTTCTACTTGTCCTACCTCTTTTACTCAGTCTGCTCCCTTTTTTGCCGGCTGGAAGGATTATGCCTGGACAGATAATTGTTATGATTGCACCTATGGTTGTGGTTCAAAAACTGGAAAATGTGCCGCTCCCCTAGATAATTCTTATCATTATGTAAACCAAAGAAATTGGCTAAACGTTGTTGAAAGAGAAATTAAAACTAACTCTGGAGTTTTAGCTTTCGCAAACGGTTTTACGGGAGGAAATCTGGCAATGAAAGTTTGTAGAAGAACTGATTTTAGAAATTACTTAAGCTACATTCCAAAATGCCCTTTCACCAGTAGTAACTGGGGACTTTATGTTAGCAATAATGGCTTTTTCTTATATGCTGGCTTTAGCAAGTCCCAAGCTAGTTCTTGGGTAAGAGTAGATTCAAGCGCTTCAATAAATACCGGAGAAATATTTGGTAATTCAAACTGTAAAGATGCAAACGGAAATATAATAGGCGAAAAATGCAGATATACTTTACAAGTAAATGCTGGAGTGGTTAGTTGTTGGGTAGATGGATACGTTTCGCCGTTAGGCTGGGTTAATAATCAAAGGCCACAAAACTGTATTTTCTGCTACATTCCTTAAATTTTTTGTTAATATAAAATAATGAACAAATCAAAAAAGTTATTTCTATTTTTTTTAACACTAACCTTGCTTATTGTTATTGGAGCCTATCTTTCCGTTATTCCCAGAACCCAAAATCGAAAAATTAATTCTTCTTTTCCTACCCCTATTCCAACACCAGAAACCCCTTCTCCCTCTCTTTCTCAAAGATCTTCAACTTTTAGCATCTTTCAAAACACATCTCCTAGGTTCTTAGAAATTACTTTCGACCCCTTTGAAGCAAGAGGCGGAGAAGAACAAACCCTACTCTGTGTTGCATCAGAAATAGAAGGTAAAATTTCAAAAGTTTTTGCTAAAGTTGAAGATGGAATCGGGCAAAGAGAAATTCAATTTTCTCTTTTAAAGAGAGAAAATGATAAATCCTTATGGCAAGCAACCTGGGAAATAAAGCTTACCAAAGAAAAATCTTACCCAATAACCTTCTTTCTTGAAAACGAAAAAGGAGAACAAAACCAAATTACTCTTTTTTGGGATGGAAAAGAAGGAGGTTCTCTAAAAGAATAAAGCCTAATCGATCCCTTAAAATACACTTTCTGAGAAATCACTCAACAGCTCTTTTAAGAGAAGTTCTTAAGAGTGAACAGATTCTAGTTCTTACACTTCAACCAACACCTTTCACTGGTCTAGTTCCCGTACTCTAGAAATCAATCTAAAGAAATTGAGAAGGAGAAGTTTGTCTGTTTTTTTATTTATGTTAAAAGGGGAGCCTCTTTTTTTTTCTTGATCTTGATTTCAAGACAAGTATAATGAAGTTAGATATAAAACTAGTCTGGTTATGAAAATAGATT
>CAZGXQ010000021.1:0-6183 GCA_964530195.1 uncultured Candidatus Saccharibacteria bacterium
TTTTTTCAAATTTAACCCCTTGGGTAAATTTTAACCCAAGGGGAATTTTTTACTTTTCCTGAATTTTTTCGCCCTTAACCTGGTTTTTGTTATGTCAATCTGCCAACGTAACTAGCCACTAAGTTGATCAATCCCCAAGAAATAGCTCCAACTACAATAGCTATTAAGGCATACATTATTATATGGCGGGCAAGATCAACTTTACTAGGATCTCCTCCAGCAGTAGCTAATGTTACTCCACCCCACAAAACCATAATGATAGAAATTAAGACTATAAAATAAAAAAGAAGATTCGTAACCCTCACTACAGTTGCTTCAAGTCTTACAGTCGGTAAAGTAAATCGAGGGCTTGCCGCTTGAAAGGGAAATTCTTCCTCGCCTGTGCCTGCACCTGCTAATATTGCAACTGGTAAAGTCAGCGAGAGAGCTAAAATACTTGCTAGAATTTTTTTTCTCATAAATCTTTTATTTTATTTTTTTCGACCTTTTTATGGGGTTCCTGGGGTTCTTAATTGAAGACCTTGTCTTATTAAAGCAATTATGCCATTAGCTGTCAAGAGTAAAATAAAACCAATTAAAGCTAAAATAATTATTTTCTTTCCCTTTTCAATTTGTTCTGGATTTCCAGCTGCAGTAACAATAAATGCACCTCCAATTACAATTATAACTGGTAAAAGATAAAGTGCAAGAGTAAAGAAAAAATTTGTCAATCTTTGTAAAACTTCAACAACAGATGTTGCTTCAATTGGAGAAGTTAATTGAACTTGAGCAAAAATTTTTTCCATATTTTTATCTTAACAAATAAGCAAGCAAACCCATAATTCCTTTACTCATTAACACCAGAGAAAGCCCAACTAAAGAATAGAGTATACAATTTTTTCCAAAACTTATTTGTCTTTCATTTCCAGCTGCAGTTACTATTAAAATTGCTCCAACAATTATTAAGACTACTGCTATCGGTAAAGTAACAGTAAAAATTATATTTAAAATGTTATCTACCAAGACCCAAAAATTTGGACTCCCTACAGGATTTTGGAAAGAAATAACTGTTTGGGCTAAAACAAGTGCTGGCAAAAAAATATTCAAAAAAAGAAATAAAATTTTTTGCATTTTTTTATTTTAAAAAATTCATTTTTTCAAAACAAGTGCCCAATGATAAGAACCTGCCTCAAATTCATCTTCTAAACTAAATCCTAAATTTAAAGCAATTTCTTTTACTTTTTCTGGCAAAACTTTTTCTTCTGGTCCAAAAGGAACCTCCTTTTTCCAATCAACAATCAATATTTTACCCCCTTCTTTTAAAACTCTTTTTCCTTCTTCCAAAACTTTTTTAATATCTTCTACTTCAAACAAAAGATTTGTCATTAAAACTAAATCGCAAGATTCGCTTAACAAAAGAGAACTTTTTTCAACATCAGCTTTTTTAATCTCAATATTAGAAATTCCTTCAAATTTCATTTTTCCTCTCAAAGCAGAAAGAGGTTCTTCTAAAATATCAATTGCAAAAACCTTACCTTTTTTTAAAATTTTTGCCAAAGGCAAAGCCCAACCTCCACCTCCACAACCAAAATCAGCAGCCACCATATCCTCTTTCAGGTTTAATTTTTTTAATACTTCTTCAGGATCAAGAAAATCTTTAATAATCATTTTTTTAAACGCAAGTTATGCAAGCTACTTTATCTCCTTCTTCCAATTTCATTAATCTAACCCCTTGAGTACCCCTACTTAAAACTGGAATTGATTTTATCTCAGTTCTAATTATTTGACCTTTTTGTGAAGCTAAAAATAAACTTTCTTCATCTTTTAAAATTTTTACTGAAACCAAATTTCCCGTTTTTTGAGTAATCTTGGCTGTTTTTATTCCATATCCCCCTCTTTTTTGTAAACGATACTCACTTAATTTGGTTTTCTTTCCAAAAGCGTTTTCGCTCACTACCAATAAATAATTTTTCTCTTTTGTCTTTTCAATTACTTCCATTCCCACTACCTCATCCCCAGCCTTTAATTTTATTCCCCTCACCCCTTCTGCCATTCTTCCCATTATTCTAATTTCTTTTTCTTTAAATCTAACTGCCTGCCCCTTTTTAGTTACCAATAATATTTCATCTTCTCCGGTAGTTTTTCTTACACTCTTTACTTGATCTCCTTTTTTCAATGAAATTGCAATTACCCCTCTTTTTCTAATATTTTCAAACTCATCCAAAGAAGTTTTCTTTACTATACCATTTTTTGTTGCAATTACTAAATATTTTGCATTTTCCTTTTTTGCTATGGGAATTAGAGCTAAAACTTTTTCATTGTGAGCAAGATTCAAAAAGTTTAAAATATTTTTCCCTTTTGCTAATCTTTGAGCTTCTGGAATTTCAAAAACTCTGGTTTCAAAAACTCTCCCGGAGTTAGTAAAGAATAAAAGTCTATCTTTTGTATTAGCAACTAATAAATGCTCAACAAAATCTTCTCCAATTGTTTTTGTTCCCAAAATTCCCTTGCCCCCTCTTTTTTGAATTCTATAAGCTTTTGGATTAATTCTTTTAATGTAACCTCCAGAAGTTAAGGTAACAATAGTTTCCTCTGGTAAAATTAAATCTTCATCAGAAATTTCTCCTACTTTTTCAATATGAACCTTTGTTTTCCTTTCGTCTCCAAACTTTTCTTTAATTTCTTTTAACTCCTTTTTTATTAACTCTTTTATTTTCTTTGGGCTTTCCAAAATTTCTTTGAGTTCTTTAATTTTTATTTGGGTTTCTTTTAAACTCTCTTCTATTTTTTTTCTTTCTAATTTTGCTAAAGATGCTAATTTTATTTCCAAAATTGCATTTGCCTGAATTTCATCTAATCTAAATCTTTTCATTAACCTTTGCTTTGCATCTTTTGCGCTTTCTGAATTTTTAATTAAAGAAATTACCTCATCAATTTTCCCTAAGCATTTTTTTAGCCCTTCTAAAATATGAGCTTTTTCTTTTGCCCTTTCTAAATCAAACTTTGTTCTTCTCAAAATTACTTGTTTTCTGTGCTCCAAAAAATAATTTAAAATATCAACTAAATTTAAAATCTTTGGTTGAATTCCATCAACCAAAGCTAACATATTTAAGTGAAAAACTTTTTGAAGGTCCGAAAACTTAAAGAGTTGATTTAATATTTTTTGTGCAAAAGCATCTTTTGTTAATTCCAAAACAATCCTCATTCCTTCTTTATCAGATTCATCTCTAATATCTCTTATTCCTTCAATCTTTTTTTCTTCAACTAATTTTGCAAGTTGTTCAAGAAGTGCTGATTTTTGGACCTGAAAAGGAATTTCATAGATTACAATTTGAGTTCTGCCCCTTTCGTTTTCTTCAATTTCTACTTTCCCCCTAACCAAAATTGGCCCTTTTCCTTGTGAGTAAGCCTGAATTATTCCTTTTTGATCAAAAATTTCTCCCCCTGTTGGGAAATCAGGTCCTTTTATGAATTGAAACAAATCTTTTGTATTTGCATTGGGGTGATCGATTAAATAAATCAATGCGTCACAAACTTCAGAAAGATTGTGGGGAGGAATATTTGTTGCCATTCCAACCGCAATTCCCAACGAACCATTAATTAATAAATTTGGAATAGGAGAAGGCAAAACCGTTGGTTCTTTTCTTGTTCCATCATAATTTGGAACAAAATCAACAGTTTCTTTTTCAATGTCTCTTAACATTTCTTCTCCAATTCTTGAAAGCTTGCATTCCGTGTAACGATATGCAGCTGCTTCATCTCCATCAATTGAACCGAAATTTCCCTGTCCCTGAACTAAAGGATAACGAAGAGAGAAATCTTGAGCCATTCTTACCAATGCATCATACACAGCCATATCTCCATGAGGATGATATTTTGCCAAAACAGACCCAATTACAGAAGCTGATTTTTTGAATTTGGCATCGTGAGTCAAGCCATCTTCATACATTGCATAAAGTATTCTCCTTTGCACTGGCTTTAATCCATCTCTAACATCTGGTAAAGCACGAGAAATAATCACTGACATTGCATAGTCAATGTATGACTCTTTCATTTCTTGAGTAATTTCTCGTGGCAAAATTTTACCTGTTTTCATTTTGGGATTCATCTTTTTGTTTTTCTTTTACATTTTCAATAAACTCTTTTATTGATTCTTCAAGTTTTTTAAATTGCTCTTCACTTTGTTTTGGCATTTTTTCTTTTACTTCTTGGGTGTTAATTATTTTTGTTTCTTTTAAACTTTCCAGAGTTTTTCGAACCCTTGAAATATAAGATCGAAAAAGAAAGATTCCTAAAATTGCCAAAACAACAAAAATTAAAGCTTTCTTTCTTCTTTCTGGCCAACTTCTTATTCTTTCTAAAAAAGAACCCCTTTTTTCCATAAGATACATTTTAAGGGGTTATTTTGAAAAAATCAAATTAAGGAAAGTAAGGATTAACCAAAAGAGTGGTTAAGAAAAACCAAATCGCAGGGAAAAATGGAAAAGGGGGATAAGTGATTAAAGATTCAAAAAAACTATTCAGAAAAATTGCAAATTCAAAAGACAAAATAAAAGCTAACGGTACAACATTTTCTGACATTTTGTTTTCATTTAATTTCCTTAACCCAATTCTTATTGGATAAATCCATAAAAACAAATATAAGAGAAAACCAAAAACTCCCAATTCAGCACCAATTTGAAGAAAATTGTTATGAAAGTGCACATTTTGAACTTTTTCCCACAATAACCAAGGAGAGGTGGCAAAACCTTTTCCTAAAATTAAATTTTCTTTCCAAAATTGAAGCCCTAATTTCCAAATTTCCATTCTACCGGAAATTCCACTTACAGGAATTATTCCTTTACTTCTCCAGCCACTAAAGGTAATTAAGAGCAATCCAATAAAAATTACGAAAACCAAAATTAACAATTTTTTTTCGTTTTTTAAAATGAAGAAAAAGCAAACCAAGAAACTAAAAAGAGAAATTAAAGTAGCTCTTGAAAAAGTAAAAAAGAAAACTATGGGCTGGGGAAGAAGAAAAAGAAAAAATAACCACTTATTTTGGGCTTGAATCAAAACAAAAATTGTGAAAGAAATCGTGATAAACAACCAAAAAGCAAGGCAGTTTGGATTTCCAAAGATTAATCTCGAGAAAAAATAAGAAATCCCATTTAAAAGTTCAACATTTTTAAAAGAGAAAAAAGAAATTAGACCTTTCCACCCCAAAAGAAAAAGTAAGAAAAAAGAACTAAGAAATCCCAAAAACAAAAGAAAGAAAGCTGTATTTGTCAAGAGTTTTTTTGGTTTTTCAAAAGAAAAAGAAAAAATCGCGATAGGTAAGATTTGTAAAAAGAAAATAAAACCATTTGAAAAAGAGGCAACTGGGTTTACACTCCAAAAAGAACTAAAGATTGTTAACAAGAAAAAAAAGAAAATTAAAAGAATAAATAGCGACTTTCTAAAAAATAGAAAAAAACGAAACAAAACGAAAATTCCAACTAAGAGAGAAAGGGTATAAATAAAAAGAGCAAAGGGAAAAATTTGGTAAATATAATAAAACATTTGGGGCAACAAAATTGCTACTAACAAGCAATACCATAAAAGAAAAAGAAGCCTTTCGGTAAAGATTGCTTTCAACATTTTAATAGAACCAGCTTGGAAGCCAAGCTCTTAATTTTAATTCCTCTGTTGAGATCGGAAACCCGTAAGTTAAAGGAGAAAAATAAAGAAAACTCAAGAAAACCAAACATAAGGTTCCAAAAAATAAAATGGTTGAGAATTTTTTGGAAAGTTTTTGGTAAATTTCTGAGAAAAACACAGAAGAAATAATAATACCAAAAGTCAAAGCGGTTAAGTAATGATAAAGGAGCAAAAACCTTGTTACAATAGAAAAACTAAAAAAGAAAATTATATAACCTAAAACTAAAAACCTGAGGTTTGGAGAGTAAAAACTTGAGGGTAAATTCATTTTAAATTTTAAAATCAAATTTCTAGTTATTAGATAAACGTAAGCTATAATCCCTAAAAAAGACATCCACCAAACAAGAGGATTTCCAAAAAAGTAAATGTGGCTAACTTTTCCATCTACCTTTTTCGAAAAATAGTAAATAGGTCTTATCATAAATGGCCAAGAGTACCAGGGGCTTTGCCAATAGTAAGAAGAGTTTCCAGCAATGTCATAAAGCATCAATTTTTGAATTTCAAAAAATTTAATAAATAAGTTCC
>CAZGXQ010000022.1:0-4475 GCA_964530195.1 uncultured Candidatus Saccharibacteria bacterium
AGATTATGCATTCTATACCACCTTGGTTTTCTATTTTTGATATTTATTCCCATACCGGTTATTTCCTGATGAACTCTTTGCCTTGAAACACCCAAAATGTCTGCAAGTTCTTCTAATGTGAGTCCGTCATATAAGAGCAAAAATTCTAGCAACTTCCGGTATTTTTCCGATGTCCGTGGTAATTTTTGTAATAATGCTTGATATTGCCTCCATAATTTCTGATATCTGGCTAATAACTTTTGATATTTCGTTTCGTCCCTTTCCATCGCTTTCGCTTTCTCAAGAAGCTTCTCAAGTCGCTCCAATAACACCTGAAATCTTGCCAGCATTTGTTCTTCCCTCATCTTTCACCTCCTTTTTAATCCAAGTTTCCGCCTCCTTCTTTTTATTGTTTCAGTCGACATATAAAGTTGTTCTGCCATTTTTTCGTCTGACATTATTTTCCAGTTTTCCCTGATAAATTCATCTACTGCCTCTTTATCGTAAAGAGCAGCTCTTTTTGATCTATTTCTAGCTAACCACTTACCTAAATGTTCTCTTGAACAAAAAAAGTGCTTTTGTTTTTTTAATCTCGATGGTTTCGAAACAATTATTGGCGCTCCACACCAAGCGCAACGCACAATTATCGATTGAGAAGACCTTCTTTTGAAGTCTTTCGGATCAAGTCCTAGTCTTTGAATCTGATTTTTCAGAAAACTTACGCTTACTCCCAGCTTTTTTGCTAAACCTCTGAGGGTTGTTCTTCCTCTCTGCTCCAAAAGCCAATCTGGTGTAGCAAGTTGGGGAACACCAAAACGCATGGCAAACCACCGAGCACTTCGTTTTTCGAAATCAATTTCCATTTTCCTTATTTCCGCGTGAAGCGCCTGTTTTGAAATTCTAAGAATTTTTGCTACATCTTCGAGTGTTTTTCCGTCTTCTAAAAGTAAAAACTCTATTAATCGTTGATATTTCTTCTCTACTCCTACCCTCATTGCTTCCACCTCCTTTATTTGAAAGGACTGCTTAAATATTAAAATAAAAATTAAATTTTGTCAAACAAAAAGGAGGGTTTTTAACCCTCCGCCAAAGGTTCAGCAGAGATTATAACATCAATTTCGCGGGCCTCACGTGGTAAGGGTGGAAGTTTTCCTTTACTTTGAAGTTTTTCAATTTGATCTTCCTTTATTTCATATACCTTTTCCTCAAAAGAAATATTAGCCTCTTCCAAATTTCCGCCCACTGTGGATAAGAGATCTTCTATTGCCTTAATTATAGTTTCTGGCAAGATGTAGCCCTTTTTTCCCCGAAGAGGAAGGGAAAGTGTAATTATGAGTTTTCCTTTTGTCAATAACGAGTAATATAAGCGTCCAAGATATGGTCTCAAAACTTCCGGCTTCCAATAGCGACGTGGAATAAAAGTCAAAATGTATTTACCCTTTTCGTCTTTTGCACCTCGTAACCAGGGGTGTTCTTTAACATATTCCTCGAGTGGTTGTCTATAAGGTTGGGCTTGTTTTTCTAATCTTTTTATCTCCTCCTTTAATTGGTGAATTTGAACCTCAATAGGACCGAGAGCTTGAACAGTAGAGATAATCTCCATGAGTTTAACAATTTCTTCTTTTCCTGTTCCCTCCTCTACCCTCCATCTTACGCCTGGAATTCCGCTTTCAACTTCCACTATTATTTTCTTTCCCATTTTCTCTCACCTCCTTATAAGATTAAATCAAAATTAAACTTTTTCGTCAAGCTTTAAAGTTTTAATCAATTTTTTCTCACCAAATTAAAAAGGGGAACCCGGGCGCGTTCAGGAGGTGGTTGGCCAAATAAAAAATCCCGAGGTTCCCCATTTTTAAGATCTTGGCAAAATAGCTATTTTAATTTTAACAAAAAGATTATTTGTGTCAACTTAGTTGCTAAAAGTTACTAGTTAAAATAAAATTTAAATTAGAAGGGGGTGAGAAAAATGGAAAAAAATGAAACATTTGTAATAGTGCCAATCAGAATGAGACAAGATATGTTTGAAAAGGTTAAAAAAGTTGCTGAAAAACTTGGTACCACAGTAAACAAACTTGGGGAAGATGCTCTTAATCTTTTCTTTCAAGAAATTTTTGTCCCTGAGGATATACTCAAAGAACTTAATAAAAAACCAAAAAGGTAACACAATTTATGTTCTTTTTAATTCTCAGCTGGGCAAAAAGCCCAGCTTTTTATATTTTAAGTTTATTTTTTGCAATCTCTTTAATCTCTTTTGCGATTTCCTCTATCGATCTTTCACCATTAATTATAAAAACATTTTCAAATTTTTTCGCCAATATCTCATAATTTTTCCAAACTTTTTCTAAAACTTTTTCTTTCTCAAACAAAGTTATTTCAAAACGATCCTTTTTAATTCTTTGAATACAGATTTTAGGCGAAACTTTTAAAAAGAAAGTTAAATCTGGCAAAATAAATTTTTTGTTAATTTCAATTAGCCAATCTAAATCTTTTATTTCCAAATTTCCATAAGCCATTGTTGAGAAAAAATATCTATCAGAGATTACATTAATTCCCTTTTTCAAAAGCGGAATTACTTCTTTTTCCAAATGATAAGCCCTGTCTGCTGAAAACAAAAGCTGAAGACAAATTTGAGAAGATTTCCAATCGTGAGTTAGTTGGCTTTTGATTAGTCCTCCAATTAATCCTGAGGTTGGCTCTTTTGTAATATGAGTTTTCTTTCCAATTTTATTTAAGTAATCTGCCAAAAGTTTCACCTGAGTTGAGTTGCCTGCCCCATCCAAACTATCAAAAACAATAAATTTTCCTTTGTAAGGATTTTTTTGCATATTTTTTTTATTTTACTTTTGCTGAAGCGGAAAATCAAGCAAATTATTTGTTTTAAAATTCTCTTAAAACCTCAAGATACTCTTTTTTCCAGTTTCTTTCTTCTTTTTTATAAAAATTTTCGAGATCTTCAATCAAATTACGCAAAATTTCGATTCTTCCTTTAATTTCCTTTGGGCTTAAATCCAAACACGCTCCTTCAATCAATTTTCTCTCAAAATTTTTTGGCTTAATTTTAATTTTTTTTCTATCTTCAAAAATCTTTCGTTCACTTGGCAAATAGAGTTTATTTAAAACATAAAAGAAAAATAAAATTTCTTCTGCACATTTTACCAAAAAGTAAATTGCCGAAGGAAAATCTCTTTTTTTGAAGGCAAATTCCGCTCTTGAAAGTTGATATTTTGCATGAAAAACATTAGCCCTGAGTTCGTACTGTCTGATTTCTTCTGGATATTTTTTGGCTTCTTTTTTTAATTTTTTTAAAATCCCTTTTGGGTCATAAAGAATTTTTGATGACAAAATCAAGCACCTTGAGAAAATCCAATCTCTTTGCCAAAACCTTCTTTTTAATTCTTTTTCTGTCAAAAAAGTAACTCTAAAAGGATCCCAAGGGTCAGAAAACCTTTTTTTAACTCCTTTTTTAACTAAAACATACAAATCAATATCTGAAAAAGAGTGAGCTTCATTTCTGGCAAAAGATCCTGCCAAAAAGATTCCAATAACATTTTTTCTCCTTTTTAACCTCTCAACCTCTTTTTTTAATCTCTCAAGCATTAAAGCAAAATTTAATTTTTTGGAATTTTTTTCGAAAGGCAATCACCTCTCTTTTAACTTTTCCCAGACTTTCTTTGTCAATTAAAATCCTTTTTATAAAATTAGCTATTTTTTTCATTTCATTTTTGCCCATTCCATATCTTGTCATTTCTTGAACTCCAATTCTAATACCAGAGGGGTTGTGAGTAGCATCATAAGGCGTATCATCAAAAAGTGCCATTTTATTTAAAATAATGTTTGCTCTCTCTAATTTTTTTGCTACTACCTCTCCCCCACCAAAATTTTTAACGTTCAAAATTATTTGATGGGATCTTGTAAAGTTTAAATTTTTTCCCAAAACATTAAAGCCAAAATCAGATAAAAACTTTGCTAAAAATTGAGCATTTTGAATTATCTTTTTTGAATAAAGCTTTCCAAATTTTTCCATTTCCAAAGCAGTAATGGCTAAAGACGGAAGCCTAAAAATGTGATGGTTTGATACCAAACCTGGAAAAATTTTATACTGTATTTTTTTCCAAATATCTTTTTCAATTTTTGAATTGGCTAAAATTATACCTCCTTGGGGTCCAGGAAATGTTTTGTGGGTTGATGCTGTAATGATATCTGCACCTTCTTTGAAAGGATCTTGAAAATACCCACTAAAAATTAGTCCAAAAACATGAGCTGCGTCATAAACAATAATGGCTTTTGTGTGTTTTCTAATTTCTTTTATTGGTTCTGGAAACAAAAACATTGACCTTCCAAATAAAATCATTTTTGGATTGAATTTTTTAATGAGCTTTATTGTTTTTGAAACATCAACTTGAAGCTTTTCTTTATCAAATGGCATCTCAACAATATTTAAATTCAAAATTCCAAGAGCTCCATACTTTGTTGAAGAAATATGACCTCCAAAAGTT
>CAZGXQ010000023.1:0-5334 GCA_964530195.1 uncultured Candidatus Saccharibacteria bacterium
TCTTCAATCGTTTTTCCTTTTGCCAAGTCTGTAATGATTGAACTTGTAGAAATCGCGGCCACGCAACCGTATGTTTCAAATTTAATGTCTTTTATGATTTCTCTTCCTTTTTTATCTTTTCCAATTTTAATATAAAGCCACATCACATCGCCACAGACGATATTACCGACTTTTCCAACTCCATCAGGATTTTTTATTCTTCCCATATTGTGAGGGTTTTTAAAGTGTTCAATAACTTTTTTTGTGTAAAGCCCTATTTTTTCCATGTTTTTTTAAACGGTGAAATTTTTCTTAAATTCTCAATCACTTGTGGCAAAACTTTCAAAAAGTAGTCAATGTCGCTTTCTTTTGTCCATCTTCCCAAACTCACTCTTAATGATCCGTGAGCCTGCCAAGGTTTTAATCCACAAGCTAAAAGTACATGGCTTGCTTGAAGTTTTTCTGAAGAACAAGCAGAACCAGTTGAAACTGCAATTCCCAAAAGATCAAGTTGAATAACAATTGACTCTCCTTCTACTCCTTCAAACCAAAAATTGGTAATGTTTGGCAAAGAATTTTTTAAACTGCCAACTAAATGAGAGCCTTTAACCTTGCTTAAAACTCCCTTTATTAATTTTTCCTTTAATTTTTTTAATCTTTTTGCTTCCTTTTCCATCTCTTTTTGTGCAATTTGACAAGCTTTAGCAAAACCAACAATGCCGGGAACATTTACTGTAGAAGACCTAAATCCCATTTCATGCCCCCCTCCATGCAAAAGCGGAGTAATTTTTGTTCCTTCTTTAATATACAAAGCCCCAACTCCTTTTGGGCCATACATTTTATGGGCAGAAACAGTCATTAAATCAACTCCAAGTCTTTGAACATTAACTGGAATTTTACCAAAAGTTTGTGCCGCATCGCTGTGAAAATAGATTTGAGTTTTGAGTTTTGAGTTTTGAGTTTTTATGATTTTGCTGATTTTCTCAATTGGTTCAATTGTCCCAATTTCATTATTGGCGTGCATTATTGAAACTAAAATTGTCTCTTTTTTAATTGATTTTTCCAATTCTTTTAAATCAACTATTCCTTGCCTATTAACTTTCAATTTTGTGATTTCAAATCCTTGAGACTCAAGCCACTTTGCGCTCTCCATTACACAAGGATGCTCAATTGAAGAAATAATAATGTGATTTCCCCTATCTTTGTTTGCAAAAGCAATTCCTTTCAAAGCAAAATTGTTAGCTTCGGTTGCAGAAGAAGTAAAAATCACTTCGCCAGGTTTTGCTCCCATAAAATTGGCAACAATTCCTCTTGCCTCCTCTAAAGCTATTTTTGCTTCTTGACCAAAAGAGTGCAAAGACATTGTGTTGCCAAATTTTTCACAAAAGAAAGGCTCCATTGCCCTTTTAACTCGCGGATCAACCGGAGTTGTTGCTGCATAATCTAAATAAATTTTTTTCTTCATGTTATTTGATTAAATCTTTTAAAGTGACTGAATTTAAGACTGAATTTATTGACCTTTGAAGTTTTTTCCAAAAGATTTTTGCTCTACAATTTTTTGAGATTTGGCAAATCCCCTCAAGACATTTAACTAATTTTGGTTTTCCTTCTAAAACTTCAATTATTTTTCCAACTTTAATTTTTTCTGGAGATTTGGCTAAATAATACCCACCAATTGCACCTTTTTTTGCCCTCAAAAGACCTGCTTTTTTTAATTTCAAAACTATTTTTTCTAAAAAATCAAAAGGAATTTTTTCTTTTTCTGAAATCTCTTTCAAAGAAAAAACTTTTTTCTTCCCCCTTGCCAAAAAAATCATTGCTCGTAATCCATATTGTGTTTTCTTTGAAACTTTCATAAAAAACCCGACTAGTTTAGTCGGTTTTATTTTAATCTTTAAAAAGAAATTGTCAAGACCTTACTGGAGTTTAACCTTTAAAGAAAAAAATAAAGCGAAAATCCCACACATTATTTTGCCAGGGCAGAATAATATGTTAGATTTTTAGAGATATTTTCGATAGTGAATTTGGCAGAAATTTTTGGCTTCTTTAACAATTTCTTGAATCTCTTTTTCTTCAAATGGAGTAAAGGTTCTCCCAGAGACTGTTGAATTTTTTTGGTAGTTTTGGAGATAATAAATTTTTGCTCTTTGAATTTTTTTGCAAATTTTTAAAATGTCTTCTTTTTTGTGGAATTCTTTCATTATTGTTGTTCTAAATTCATAATCTACTCTGCCAGAGAGCAAAATCTCAATTGATTTTTTAATATTTTCAAACATTTTCCTTGTTAAAACGTGGCCACAAATTTCATTATATTTTTTGTAATTTAATTCATGCTTTACATCCATTGCCACATAATCTACTAATTTTTTATCAATCAAAAATTTTAGCATCTTTGGGTTTGTTCCATTTGTTTCAAGTTCTACTAAATAGCCAAGATTTTTTATTTTTTTGATTAAATCTGGAAGTTCTTTGTTTGTAGTTGGTTCTCCACCAGTAATCGCCACTGCTTCCAAAAAATTTTTTCTCTCTTTTAAAAAAGAAAAGATCTTACCTTGAGGAATTTCCTTTTGTTTTTTTATTAACTCTGGCAAAACTAAATGCGGGAGATAGCAGAATTCACATCTTAAATTGCATCCTCCCAAAAAAACGATAGCTGAAATTTTCCCGGGATATTCAATCAAACTTTGTTTTTGTAAGCCTAGAATTTTCATAAAACTTTACTTATTCTATCATAGAAAAAATAAAAAAAGAAATTCTAACCTTAAATACTTTCCAAAATCCCACATATTATTTTGCCATGGCTTTTTTATGTGTTAGATTTTAAGGGATAGTTGATAAAACTAAAAAATTTTGCCAGATTGTAAATAATGGAGGAAAGAATTGAAAATTTAAGGTATTTGAAAAAAAGAGAAATTACAAGATTAAAAAAGCTCGGCATTGAAACTTTAAGAGATTGTTTTTATTATTTTCCAAATAGATACGAAGATTTTTCTAAAATTAAAAAAATTTCCGAAATTGAAATTGATACTCCGCTCACAGTCCAAGGAAAAATAGAAAAAGTAAAAGATATCTTTTTAAAGAATGGAAAAATATTAACAGAGGTTGAAATTTCAGATGGCTTTTCAAAAATTAAAGCAATTTTTTATAATCAGCCATTTTTGAAAAATATTTTTAAAAAAGGAGAGTTTTTTTCTTTTTCTGGAAGGGTAGTTGAAAAAGGTGGGAAACTTTATTTGCAACACCCAATTTATGAGAAAATTCCCAAAATCCCCTATTTTCAACTTTTACATACTGGAAAAATAATCCCAATTTATCCTGAAACAAAAGGAATTAGTACAAAGTGGATAAGGGAGAAAATTTCATTAATTATTAAAAACGAAATTGAAAAAGTAAAAGAGTTTTTGCCAGAAAAAATTTTAAAAAGCTTAAACTTAATTTCTTTAAAAGAAGCAATTTTAAAAATTCACTTTCCAGAGAAAAAAGAAGATATTGAAATTTCAAGATTTCGTTTTGCTTTTGAAGAATTATTTTTGCTTGAAATTGGGGTTTTGAGAGAAAAACTGAAAGTTAAAAGAAAGAGGGCTTATCCTTTAAAAATTCAACTTGAAACAATTAAAAATTTCATAAAATCTTTACCATTTGAATTAACAGAATCTCAAAAAAGGGAAACTTGGAGAATATTAAAGGAAATGGAAAAAAATTTTCCAATGAATAGATTGTTACAAGGTGATGTGGGTTCTGGGAAAACTTTAGTAGCCACAATTTTAGCTTTAAATTGTGCAAAAAACGAATATCAATGTGCGATGATAGCTCCAACTGAGATTTTAGCAGCTCAGCACTACAAAAGAATATTTAAAATGTTAGAAAATTTTGAAAAAAGAATTGGAATTTTAACAAAAGGGTACTGTGAATTTGGAGCAAGAAAAATTAAGAAAGAGGAAATGTTAGAAAAAATTAAAGGAGGGGAGGTAAAAATTTTAATTGGAACCCATTCTCTTTTTGAAGAAAAAATTCAATTTTCAAAATTAGCACTTTTAATTTTTGATGAACAACACAAATTTGGAGTTGAACAAAGAAGGAAGCTTTTGGAGAAACAAGAAATTTTGCCCCATTTTTTATCAATGACTGCAACTCCAATTCCAAGAACTTTAGCTTTAACTATTTTTGGAGATTTAGATATTTCCTTTTTAAAAGAAATGCCTTGCGGAAAAAGGAAAATAAAGATTAATGTTCTATTACCAAAAGAACAAAATCAGGTTTTTGAATTTTTAAGAGAAAGGTTAAAAAATGGAGAGCAGGCGTTTTTTGTCTGTCCAAGAATTGAATTTACTGAAAAAGGAAGACTTTTTTCTGAAGTAAAAACTGTAAAAGAACAAGCTAGTTTATTGAGAAAAATATTTCCTGAAGCAAAAATTGGAATTTTACACGGAAGAATGAAAACAAAAGAAAAAGAAATAATAATGACTCAGTTTGAAGAAAAATTTTTAGATATTTTAGTAGCAACAAACGTGATTGAAGAAGGAATTGATTTGCCCCAAGTTAATATTTTGATTGTTCAAAATGCAGAAAGATTTGGATTGTCACAACTTTATCAATTAATTGGAAGAATTGGAAGGTCGGGAAAAGAAGCCTTTTGTTTTTTAATTTCTCATTTGCCAACAAAAGAATCAGCAAAAAGAATTGAGGCTCTCTTGAGTTCTCAAAGTGCCTTAGAATTAGCAGAAAAGGATTTAGAAATTAGAGGACCTGGAGAGCTTTTGGGAGAAAAACAAACAGGAAAATTAAATTTAAAAGTAGCGAAAATTACAGATTTACCATTAATTGAATTGGCAAGAGAGAAAGCAAAAGAAATTTTGAGAGAAGATCCTAATTTGAAAAAATGGAAAGAATTAAGAGAAGAACTGAGATTTGCAAGAAAAATCTATTTTGTTTAAGAAAACCAATAAGGTTTTAAAATTTCTTTGATTCTTAATATTAACTCTTTTGTCTTCTCAATAACCTCTTTTGGCTCTTTAATTTTTCTTTCTTTTTTTAGAGGAATTTTTAAACCTAAAAGTCCAGAAACTAAAGCTAACCAGCACTCAGGTAAAGTTTTTAAATTATAACCTGAAGCTATAAAATCAATTTCTTTTCCGTCTGAAATTTTAGAAAGTTCTCTTACTTTTTCTCCAATCATTTTAAATCCTTCAATTGTCAAATTCAAATTTGTTAAAGGATCTGAAAAATGGGGATCTGAACCTCCATTTCTTAAAATAATTTGGGGCTTAAATTTTTTAACTATAGGTTCTACAATTTCTTCAAAAACTAATTTATAAACTTTGTCTCCACTAAATGGGGGCAAAGGTATATTTACTG
>CAZGXQ010000024.1:0-5533 GCA_964530195.1 uncultured Candidatus Saccharibacteria bacterium
CAAAATTAAGTGATCAGAGGTCTGACCTCTGACCAGTTTTAAGAACATTATGCCAAAAGGTAAAAGATATTTTGAAAACGGAAAAATTTATCATGTAATTCTTAGGCGAATGGGAGAAGAACTTCTTTTTCAAGATCAGGATGATTATTTTCGAATGATTTTTTATCTTTACGAATGTAACACTCCCAAAAATATTTTACTCCGTCTTCAAAGAGAAAAAAGAAAAGCCAAAAAGTTAGACCAAGTCAGAGATCAGACCTCTGCACAGATCGTTCAGAGAGAGCCTCTTGTAGAAATTTTAGCTTTTTGTTTAATGCCAAATCATATTCATCTGCTTTTGCGCCAGTTAAGAGATAAAGGCATTAGCAAATTCATTCAAAAAGTTGCTTCAGGTTATGCGACCTATTTCAAATTAAAATACGAAATTCAATTACAAGGACATTTTTTCCAAGATAGATTTACTGCAGTTCCTATTAAAGATGAGGATCAACTCAAAATAGTTTCAACCTATATCCACACAAATCCAATCAGCTTAATTGAGCCAAAATGGTCAGAATTTGAAGTCAAAGACCCACAAAGAGCTTTTCAATTTTTAAAAGAGTACAGATGGTCAAGTTATTTAGATTATATTGGACAAAAAAATTTCCCTTCCCTTACTCAGCGAGAAATTTTGCACCGACTTTTTCAACAACCACGAAATATTGAAAAAAGCATTGAAGAATGGATTCAGTTTAAGCACCAATTTAAAGAAGATCTTAAGGAATTGTTTTGTGAAGGTTGATTTTATTTTTTTTCAGATTAAAATAAAAAAATAATGCAAAAGTTGAGCCAAAAAACATTTTTCTTTTTTTTAATTTTTCTTTTGCCAAGCCTTTCTTTGGCAGATTCTTATTTGCAAAAAAATATCTTTTTTGTTGAAAAAGATTTTGACGACTACAAAAGAGAAAAAATTTTAGCTACAAATTTAGTTTTGACAGAAAAGTTTAATATTTATGTTGATGATGATTTTTGGACAAACCTTTCTCAATTTGAAAGAGAAAAAATGGTTCAAACTTTAAAAAGTGCTATTTTAACTTTTGAAATCCAAATTTACCCCACCTTAACCTCTCTCTTTGGAAAAGAGCCAGAAAAAGGAGTAGATTTGAGTCCAAAAACCACAATTTTAGTTCAGCAAATGCCAGAAAATGTTGGAGGTTATTTTAGAGAAGCGGACAATTATGAAAAAACTTTAGCTCCAAACTCAAATCAAAGAAAAATGATCTATCTTAACGCTCACTTAATTGAAGATCCAATTTTCATTGAAAATTTAATTCACGAATTTTCCCATTTAATAATTTTTAATCAAAAAAGAAATATTCAAAAAGTAGAGGAAGAAAGATGGGTGCAAGAAATTATTACTGAAGTAATGCCTACAATTTTTAACTACAATGAAAATCTCAAAAAAAGAATTTCCCTCTTTCAAAAATTCCCCAAAGATGCTCTTTTTGAATGGCAAGAAAAATCAGAAGATTATGGAGCTCTTTCAATTTTTGCTCACTATCTTTTAGATCAATACGGAACTTCATTTTTTTCTAATTTAATAAAAAGCAAAGAGACAGGAGTTTTGGCAATAGAAAAATTTGCAAATAAAAAATTTGAAGAAATTTTTAGAAACTGGATGATAGCTGTATTTTTGCAAGATTGCAATTTAAAGAGTGAGTATTGTTTCAAAAACGAAACTTTAAAAAGCTTAAAAATTGTTCCAGAAATTCATTTCCTTCCAACCTTTGGAGAAAGCAGTTTTTATGTTTTTCGCCAAATCAAAGATTTTGAAGGAGATTGGCAAAAATTTTATGGAGGGAACGGAGATCTAATTTTGGAATTAGATGGACAAGACGATGCTAAATTTGATTTTTCAATTGTTCTTTGTGACAAACAAAACCAGTGTCAAGTTCAAGTTTTAACGCCAAATGAAAAACAAGAAGCTTCCCTTACTATTTTTGACTTTAGCAAAAACTACTCCTCATTTTCTGTTTTAACTTTTTCAAAAACTGAGGCAAAAGAGCCAAAAGAAAAAGCCCCAACTTATAACTTTTCAATCAAAGTCACCTTCAAACAAAGACCTGCAATTTCAACCCAAACCCCAACTTCTTCTGTTTCCACCTCCTCTATTTCAACTTCTTCTCAAACTTTTTCTTTTTCATGCTCAAAGTTCGAGAGAAATTTAAGGTTTGGAATGAGAGGTGAAGATGTGAAATGTTTGCAACAATTTTTAAAATCTCAAGGTCCTGAAATTTATCCTGAGGGCTTAGTTACAGGTTACTTTGGTCCTTTAACTTTTTCTGCTGTTAAAAGATTTCAACAAAAATACTGGCAGGAAATTTTAGCTCCTTGGGGATTAACTAAAGATCAACCAACTGGTTTTGTGGGCCCAACAACCAGAGCTAAAATCAACCAACTTCTTTCATCTCAGTAATTAAAACAATACTAAATTCACTTTTTATTTTTTTTTATTTCTCACCCCCTTTCTCAAAACTTTTTAAAACCCTCTCAATTTTCCTCTTAAATTCTCACACATTAATTTGCCATGGCTTTTTAATGTGTTAGAATTTTAGAAAGGTAAAATAGTCATTAAAAAAATTGAAAGAGGATGAAATACAAATATTATTTTAGGAAACCAAGATCGGAAATTGTGAAAGACATTCTTTATTGGTTGGCAGTAGCTGGAGCAGTTTGTATTGCTGCTACCTCTCCCTATTTTGGGATTAATTTAATGAGAGGAGTTAAAAGATGGTTAAAGTATCGAAAAGTTTATGCTAAAAAGAGAATAACTGACACTTTTAAAAGATTACAAAGGCAAGGTTGTATAGCGATTGAAAGAAAGGGTAACCAAATTTATATAAGATTGACTGAAAAGGGAAAGAAAATGGCGGGCTGGCTTCAAATAGATGCTTTAAAAATTAAGAGACCAAAAAAGTGGGATGGGAAATGGCGAATAGTAATTTTTGATATTTCTCAGTTGAAAAAATTTTATCGGGAAGCTTTCAGGGGAAAGTTAAAAGAGTTAGGGTTTTATCCTTTACAAAAAAGTGTTTGGATTTTTCCTTTTGACTGTCGCGACGAAATTGAACTTTTAAGAGATTTCTTTGGACTGAGGCAAAAAGAAATGAGACTAATTGTTGCTCAAGATATAGGTTCTGATGAGTGGTTAAAACAGAAGTTCAAAATCTAACACATAAATTGGCGATGGCTTTTTAATGTGTGAGAATTTGGAATGGGAATTTGGAGAAGTTTTAAAGGTTAAAGTTTGTGGAAAAAGTAGAGGGTTAAAAAAGAAGAGAAAACTTGGGAAATTAAAATTGAAAAAACGCCCCCCCAGATTTTAAAAATTGGAATTAAGATAAAAAACAAAATTATTTTCAAAATTTGGGGGCAAAAATTCAAAATATAAAGCTCCCTTTTTTTTGCTTCAGCTAAAAATGAGGTTGCTAAAAACGAAAAAGGAGAAAAAATCAAAATTAAAGCCAAGATTTGAGAATAAATTATAGATTCTTTATAAGCTGGAAAGAAAATTTTAAAAAAGATTGGGCAAAAGAGAATATACAAAATTGTAAAGGGAATTGAAAACCAAAAAAGTTTTAAAAATTTATCAAAAATACTTTTTTTCACGCCGTTTGCTTTTAAGTTTTTCTCTGCCATTTTGGGAAGGGCTAAAGCAGAAAATGGAATCAATTCTGAAATTCTTTCAACCAACCTTAAAGCATAAGCATAAACTGCAACTTGGGCAGGTCCTGCAAATTGCCACAAGATAACATTGTCAATTTGAGCAGCGATCGATCCAGGAATTGCCATCAAAGTTATATGTTTTCCAAAAGAAATTGTTTCTTTGTCTTCTTCTGTTTGTCTGCTTATTTTCTTTCTTGTTAAAAGCCAAAACAAGAATGTTGAAAAAGTAAAGGCAAAAAAATAGCCAAAAATTACAAAAGTAATTTTTGGTTTAAAAATAATAAACAAAATTAAAATTAAAGCTGCCAAAAGATTGTGAGCGACAAAGTATTTGTTTTGCAAATCAAACCTTTTTTTTCCTTGCCAAAAGGCTGCATACAAAGAAAAAATAGCTAAGGGAGTAGAAAAAATTCCAACAAAGAAAAAAGAAAGCGCTAACTCTAAGTTTTTATGAATAAAATACCAAAGAGAAATTGCAAAAAACGCTATTAAGGCAAGAATTCCAAATTTTAACTTTTCTTTTTCACAAAGAAAAAATGTTTTTTCTTTCTTTTGAGCAACTGAACGAATTAATGCAGTATCTAGGCCAGGGAGCAAAAGGAGAGCAATCATTGCGTACATTGAAATTATATACTGGTAAGCGCCATAAGTTTCTTTTGGCGCAAAATAAGCAAATGTTATCAAAATCAAAAAAGAAGCCAAAAAAGAAAAAACTCTTCCAAAAAGCCACCAAAAAGAACCTTCAACAACATAAACCATATCCGTCTTTGTATAATTTTGGAGCCATTTTAAGAATCGATAGATTTTATTTTTTAATTGCATAAGATCATTTTATCATATAAGTTCCAGTATAGTTAACACTTTTGTTAATTTTGAAAGAAGACTAAAAAATGATAAAATGAGAAAATGAGAAAAGCAAAAAAAATTTTAGTTACCGGTGGTGCAGGATTTATTGGTTCTCATTTGGTTGATGCTTTGATTGAAAGAGGTTACAAAGTGGTTGTGGTTGATAATTTGTCTACTGGAAAAAAAGAAAACATCAACAAAAAAGCAAAATTTTACAAAATCGATATTTGTTCTCCAAAAATTGGAGAAATTTTTAAAAAAGAAAAGCCAGAAATCATTTTTCACTTAGCTGCTCTTCCTCGAGTTCCCCTTTCAGTAAAAGATCCTTTTTTAACTTCTAAAGTTAATATTCTTGGCACAGTAAATATTTTTAAGGCATCAGTTGATGCTGGGGTAAAAAGAATAATTTTTGCTTCTTCTTCATCTGTTTATGGTGATCAGAAAAAGCTTCCATTGAGAGAAGATATGATCCCAAATCCAATCTCACCTTATGGTCTTCAAAAATATGTTTGCGAACAATTTGCGAAACTCTTTTCTAATCTTTACAAAGTTCCAATAGTTTCTCTTCGCTATTTTAATGTTTATGGTCCCAGGATTGATTTTGATTCTGAATATAGCTTAGTTATTGGAAAATTCTTAAAACTCAAAGCAGAAGGAAAGCCCTTAACAATTTATGGAGACGGAAATCAAACAAGGGGATTTTGCTATGTTGATGATGTTGTAAGAGCTACGATTTTAGCAATGGAGAGTAAGAAAATTAAAGGAGGAGAGGTAATTAATATTGGAAGCGAAAAATCCCATTCAATAAATTATCTGGCAAAATTAATTGGGGGGAAAGTTGAATATTTACCCCCTCGTCCAGGTGATGTTTTGCATACTAAAGCAGATATTACTTTGGCTAAAAAATTATTAAACTGGTCACCAAAGGTTTCTTTGGAAGAAGGTCTTGAAAAAACGAAAGAATGGTTCGAAAAAGTTTATC
>CAZGXQ010000025.1:0-11650 GCA_964530195.1 uncultured Candidatus Saccharibacteria bacterium
TCGCCAGTCTCATAAGCTGGAGATCGTTGGTGCAAATCCAACCCCCGCAACATGTTTAGGAATTAGGTTTTAGCAGTTAGGAATTAGCAATTAGAAGTTATGGGAAAGAAATTTTTATTTGAGGATTTGAGGGTTTATCAGAGGAGTTTAAAAGTAGCTACAGATCTTTGCAAAATTGCCAGCGGGTTTCCGCATAAATTTTCGCGCATTAGAGATCAATTAATAGGAGCCATTATTTCAGTACCATTAAACATTGCCGAAGGATGGAGAAGAAAATCAAAGAAGGAAAAGAAAAATTTCTATAAAATCAGTTTAGCCTCCCTTTTTGAATGTATTCCTTTATTGGAAATTTGTTTAGAGTTAAATTTATTAAAAGAACCCGAATATGAGAGATTTCGAAAGGAAATAACAGAAATTGCAATGATGATTAATGGTTTAATAAAATCCACTTGACTTATTGCTCTCTAAAATTTAACCTTATTCCCTAATCCCTAAAACCTAATTCCTAAAACCTAATTTCGTCGGGGTAGCTCAATGGCAGAGCGGGGCTCTCATAAGGCCTAGATGTGGGTTCGATTCCCACCCTCGACAATAAATAGGAATTAGGACGGCACTTTTGTGCCTTTAGGAGTTAGCGATTAGGACGGCACTTCATGCCTTTAGCTATTAAAAATCAGTTCCCTAAAACCTAATTCCTATTCCTAATTCCTAAAACCTAATTGCTAATCCCTAAAACCTAATTCCTAATTTGGGGGTGTAGTTCAGCCTGGTCCAGAACATCCGCCTGTCACGCGGAAGATCGTGGGTTCAAATCCCATCACCCCCGCCAAAAAGCAGAGAAATAAGCCTCTGCTTTTTTAAATTTAAATTTTTAAGCTAAAAGTGGGTTGATTTTTCCTTAATTTTTAGTTAAAATGAAAAATTGGTATGGAAAAAATCAACTTCAAAAAGCTTAAACTAAAGGTAGAAAAAGAAATAAGAGAAGCTAAGGACTTGAAGGAGCTAGATTTAATTTACAAATCTTATTTTGGACCAGAAGGCACAATAAGGGCTTTGACAAAAACTTTAAATAAATTACCAGAAAAAAAGAAAAAAATTTTCGGGAAAAAGGTTAATGAATTTAAAGAGTTTTTTCAGGAACTTATTAAAAGAAAATCAACTGAAATTAAGGAAAAAGTAGAAAGGGAGCTTGAAGAAAAAGAAACAATAGATATTACTCTTCCTGGAAAGAAAATAAAAACTGGCACTTTACATCCGTTAACATTGATTTTACAGAAGGTAGAGGATATTTTTCAATCAATGGGTTTTTCGATTGTAGAGGGACCTGAAATTGAAAATGAATGGTATAATTTCGACGCTTTAAATATTCCAAAAGATCATCCAGCAAGGGATTTATGGGACACTTTTTATATCAAGTCTGAAAAAAAACATCCAAAGAAAACTGGAAGACTTTTACTTAGAACTCACACTTCTCCAGTTCAAATCCGCTTTATGGAGAAAAATTTTCCTCCATTTAGAATAATTGCTCCAGGAAGAGTTTTTCGTCATGAAGCTACAGACGCCCGCCATGAGATAAATTTTTATCAGGTTGAAGGGTTAATGGTGGATAAAAATATTTCAGTGGCAAATTTTAAAGCCATTTTACAGGAGTTTTTAAATAAATTTTTTGAAAAGAATGTAAAAATTAGATTAAGACCAAGTTATTTCCCATTTACCGAGCCTTCTTTTGAAGTTGATGTTCTTTGTATTAACTGTCAGGGAAGAGGTTGCTCAATTTGTTCGAGAGAGGGCTGGATTGAATTAATGGGAGCTGGAATGGTTCATCCCAATGTTTTTAAAAATGCGGGAATTTTACCTTCTGAGGGTTGGCAGGGATTTGCGTTTGGTTTAGGCCTGGAAAGGTTAGCAATGGCAAAGTATAGAATAAACGATATCAGGCTTTTTTACAGTTCAGATCTTAGATTTTTAAATCAATTTCAACTATGAAGTTTTCATATAATTTTTTACAAACATTCTTTGAAAGGAAATTACCACAACCAGAAAAACTGGCTCAGATTTTAACAATGCATGCCTTTGAGGTGAAAGAGGTTGAAAAGCAAGAAAAAGATTTTGTATTCGATATTGATGTTTTACCAAATAGACCAGATTGTTTTTCGCATATGGGAATTGCAAGGGAGATTTCAGCTATTTTAGGGCTAAAAATGAAAACACCTGAAATAGATATAAAAGAAGAAAAGGGCTTGAGAACAAATGATTTTCTGAAAATAAAGGTAGAAAATTTTAAAGATTGTCAAAGATATACTGCTAGAGTAGTATTTGATGTTAAAGTAGAACCCTCTCCTTTTTGGCTTTGTTCAATTTTGAAATCTTGCGGTTTAAGACCAATCAATAACATTGTTGATATTACAAATTATGTGATGTTAGAAACTGGTCAACCCCTTCATGCTTTTGATTTTGACAAAATTTTTGGAGATCAGGTCAAAAAAATTATTGTAAAAAGAGCAAAAAAAGGAGAAAAATTTGTTTCATTAGATGGAGAAGAGTACGATTTAGACAATGAAATTTTAGTTATTGCTGATCAAAAAAATACTTTAGCAATTGCAGGAATAAAGGGTGGAAAGAAAGCAGAAATTGACGAAAATACAAAAAGGATAGTATTGGAGTCAGCAAATTTCAATTCCAAAAGGATTCGTCTTGGTTCAAGAAAAATTGATTTAAAAACAGATGCTTCACTCAGGTTTGAACATGGAATTTCTCCAGATTTAACCGAATTTGCAATTGACCGTGCAGCTTATTTAATTCAAAAAATTGCAAAAGGGAAAGTTTTAAAGGGAAAGATTGATCTTTATCCCCATAAAATTTTGCCCAAAAGGATACTTTTTGAATTTGAAAAAATAAAGAGCCTTCTTTCAGTTAATATTTCAAAAAGCAAAGTTATTGAAATTTTCCAAAAATTAGGCTTGAGAGTAATATCAGAAAAAAAAGGAAAATTTTTAATTGAAATACCTACCCTCAGACAAGACTTATCAATTCAAGAAGATCTAATTGAAGAAATTGGAAGAATTTATGGTTGGGAGAGAATTCCAGCTATTTTGCCAACCACTGTTTTATTACCTGCCAAGAAAAATTTAGATGTTTTTTGGGAAGAAAGGGCAAAAAATATATTAAAAGAGGTGGGAATGAATGAAATCTATAGTTATTCTTTTATCAGCAAAAGAGATAAAGAAATTTTTAAATTTAAAGAATTAGTTGAAATTGAAAATCCAGTGAGCGCTGAGTTTTCATATCTGAGACCTTCTTTAATTCCAAATCTTTTAAAAGTCATTGTGAAAAATCAGCACTCTTTCAAAGAAATTAAAATTTTTGAAATAGGAAAAGTCTTTCCAGGAATAGAAAAAAAAGAAAAGAAAATGTTAACCGGAGCGATCACAGGAAATGCTTTTTTTGAAGCAAAAGGGATTGTTGATTGTCTTTTTCAAAAATTGGGAATCCCAAAAGTTTGGTATGACGAATTTCAACCGACACCAGAAGCAACTCAAAATTCAATTTGGCATTTAAAAAAATCAGCTGAAATAAAGGTAAATCACGAAGAAGTTGGATTTTTGGGAGAGATTTCGCCCAAAATTCTTTCAGCCCTTTCTTTAAAAAATAGGGTCGTTGTTTTTGACCTTGATTTTGAAAAGATAAGCAATTTAGCCTCAGAAGAAGTAATTTATCAACCCATTTCTCCATTTCCACCAGTTATTAGAGATATTTCGGTTTTGGTTCCAAAATCAATTTTGGTTGAGGAAGTTTTAAATAAGATTGAAAATGCTGGAGGCGAAGTTTTGATAGATGTTGATCTTTTTGATATTTTTGAAGGAGAAAACTTACCAGAAGATAAAAAGAGTTTAGCCTTTCATTTAATTTTTCAAGCAAAAAATAGAGCCTTGAATTCAGAAGAAGTTAATGAAATTTTACAAAAAATAATTGAAGCTTTAGAAAGCGAAGGTTGGGAAATAAGAAAATAAAAAAATATGACAAGAGAAAAAAAATCTGAAACATCTTACACAGCAAAAGATATTTATGTTTTAGAAGGGTTAGAGCCTGTAAGAAAAAGGCCTGCAATGTACATTGGTTCTACAGGATTAGACGGTCTTCACCATTTAATATGGGAGTGTGTTGATAATAGCGTGACTTATCACACGCCTGTAGTAATTAAAGAAAACAAAGAAATTAAAATTTTACCAATTGGCAAATTGATAAATGAACTTTTTAGAAAAAATTCTCAATTTATTGAGAAATCTTTAAGAGGGGAAACTGAATTTTTGAGAAAAGGATTTGAAATTGAAGTTTTAAGTTTTGACCCTAAGGATTTAAAGTTGAAATTCCAACCAGTTTTTTCTCTAATTCGCCATAAAGTAAATAGTGAAATTTATAAAATTACACTTCAAAACAATCGACAAATCGAGATTACACCTTATCATTCGCTTTTTACCCTAAAAAATGGTCAAGTTGTACCAATAAAAGGAACAGAAATCAAAATTGGGACACCAATTGTAGTTCCAAAAACTTGGCCAGAGATAACCCAAAATTTTCCAAAAGAAATTGATTTAATTGATGAATTTTTAAAACTTTCACCTTTAAAGACCAAAAACTTACACCTTTTCAATGTTAAAGATTTGTTAAATAAAGAAATTTATCAAAAGTTAAAACCAATTTTGAAAAAGAAAATAAAGAAAAATTCAACTCAGCGTCCAAGCAACATTTTCTCAGATTACAAGAGGAGAAATTATTTGCCATTTAATTTACTTAGAAAACTCCAAGGGAGCGAAATTGAAAAATTTAAAACAAGAGTTTTAATTGGCACCCGTTATAACAAAAAAATACTTTTGAAACCAAAGCTCAAAATTAATCAAGATTTAGTTGAGCTTTTAGGAATTTTTACAGCCGAAGGTTCTATTGTAAAAAACAAAAACTTCAAAAATAGAGTAGTTTTTAGTTTTGGCGCAAAAGAAAAAGATTTAATTGATTATACCCTTTCTTTAATAAAAAGAATTTTTGGTTTGAATTTAAGCTCCTCTTATGCTCATGAAACGGCGAGAACAATTGTTATTGATTCTTATTTAATTGCTTTAATTTTTAAAGAGATTATAAAAACTGGAGAGACCAGTGCTAATAAAGTAGTGCCTAATTTAATATTTAATCTGAATCAGGAGTTAAGAGAGAGATATTTAATAGCTTATCTAGCTGGCGATGGTTATCCAACTCAATTTTGGACCTCTCACTTAATTCACGGGACTTCACCTTCTAACTCAGAAAAAAGGAAATTTGCTTTAGGGACCAAAAGTAAAAATTTGGCTACCCTTTTCTCTTATTTGCTTTCTTCTTTAAATAAAACTTATTCTCTTGGAGAGACTTTGAGAAAAGAAAAAGAAGGGTTTATTACAGCGAATTATAAAGGAAAGAAAAGAAAAATTAAAATCAGATGGAACAAGAGAAGTTTTAGGATAGATTTTTATTGGAATACAAATTCCTCTTATTTAAACTATATTCCTTTTGACCAAGTAATTGAAAATTGTTTAGATAAACCAACACTTCTTCAGAGGAAAAATGATCAAACAGGAATTTCTCAAAGGAAAGTGTTAGCTTTATTGGAAAAACAAAAATTAGTTTTAAAAACAGGGGCTTTAAAATTTTTAAACTCTGATTTAGGCATTTTAAAAGTAAAAAGGATAGAGAAAATAAAATATAAAAAGCCTTGGGTTTATGATTTTTCAGTACTTAATGGAGAAAATTTCATTGCTGGATTTTCTCCGATAGTATGTCATAACAGTTTAGATGAAGCTATGGCAGGTTTTGCAAAAAATATTGAGGTTTGGTTGTTACCTCAAAATAAAGTAAAGGTTGTAGATGATGGAAGAGGAATTCCAGTTGACATTCACCCTCAAACAAAAAAATCAGCTCTAGAAACAGTGATGACAACTTTGCACGCTGGTGCAAAATTTGGAGGAAAAGCTTATCAAGTAGCTGGAGGTTTACATGGTGTTGGGGTTTCGGTAGTTTGTGCTCTTTCAAAATGGATGAGAGCTGAAGTTTGTAGAGATGGATTTTTATATTCTCAAGAGTATAGCAAAGGAAAGCCAATTACAAAAGTCACAAAAGAAAAAAAATGCGACAAAACGGGAACGACTGTAATTTTTCAACCAGATCCAGAAATATTCAAAGAGATCAAATTTGATTTAAAAAGAATTTTGCGCCATTTAAGACAACAAGCATATCTAACAAGCGGGGTACAAATAAAAGTAAGAGACCTAAGAGAAAAACCACATTTTTACTACACATTTTACTTTGAGGGAGGACTTTTATCTTATATTAAGTTTTTAATAAGGGGAAGTTCCCTCCTGCATCCAAACATTTTTTATTGTAAAGGAGAAAAAAATGGAATTTTGGTAGAAGCTGCTTTTTGCTATCTTCAAGACGAATACGAATCTTATGAAGAAGCTTTTGCAAACAATATTATGACAGAGGAAGGAGGAACTCATTTAACTGGTTTTAGAACCGCTATAACTAGAACACTTAATGATTATGCGAGGAAAAATGGATTTTTAAAAGAGTCAGACGAAAATCTAACCGGAGAAGATGTAAGAGAGGGGTTGACCGGAGTGGTTTCAGTTAAAATTAAAGAACCACAATTTGAAGGGCAAACTAAAGCAAAATTAGGCAATCCTGAAGCAAAAGTAGCAGTGGAGGCAGTAGTTTCGACTGCGTTAGAAGAGTTTTTAGAAAGATACCCTCAGGATGCGAGATTGATTATTGAAAAATGTCTTCTTACCCAAAAAGCAAGAAAAGCAGCAAAAGCTGCAAAAGAAACAGTAATCAGAAGAGGGGTTTTGGAGGGATTATCTCTCCCCGGAAAATTGGCAGATTGCATTTCAAAAAATCCAGAAGAATCAGAACTTTTCATTGTAGAGGGAGAATCAGCTGGAGGATCTTCTCGCCAAGCTCGAGATCGGCACTTTCAGGCTATTTTACCTTTAAAGGGAAAAATTTTAAATGTTGAAAGAGCAAGGTTAGATAAAATTTTAGCTTCAAAGGAGATTAAAGCTTTAATTGTCGCCCTCGGAACTGCAATTGCAGAAGATTTTAATATTGACAAATTAAGGTATCATCGAATAATAATAATGTGTGATAGTGATGCTGATGGCTATCATATTCGGACTTTACTTTTGACCTTGTTTTATAGATATTTTAGACCTATAATTGAAAAAGGCTATCTTTATATTGCCCAACCTCCACTTTATAAGATTCAAGCGGGAAAAGAAGTGAAGTATGCATATACTGAAGATCAGAAAGAAAAGATTTTGAAGTCTATAAAGAATTTAACAAATGTTTCAATTCAAAGATATAAAGGTTTGGGTGAAATGAATCCTGAAGAACTATGGGAAACCACGATGAATCCAGAAAAAAGAACTCTCCTTCAGGTTAAGATCGAAGATGCAAAGGAGGCAGATAAAATTTTTGATATTTTGATGGGAAAAGAGGTTTTACCACGGAAAAAATTTATTCAAATTTTCGCCAAAGAGGTTAAGAATTTGGATATTTAAAATATATGTTAAAGAAAATTGGAACATTTTTGGGCGAAGTTAAAACCGAATTAAAAAAAGTAAATTGGCCAACCCTAAAAGAGACTATTCGTTATACTTTAATTGTGATTTTTATTTCACTTTTGATTGCAGTTTTTTTGGGAGGATTAGATTGGATTTATTTCAACTTTATTCAAAAAGTCATTTTTTAAAACCATGCCAAAACAACAATTACCAAAAGAAAGAAGATGGTATGTAATTCACACCTATTCAGGTTATGAAGAAACAGTAGCTAAAAATCTCCGCCAAAGGATAGAGGCTTTTGGTATGCAAGACAAAATTTTTAATGTGATTGTACCAAAAGAAAAGAAAATAAAAATTAAAAACGGTAAAAGAGAAATAGTTGAAGAAAAAATTTATCCAGGCTATGTATTAGTTGAAATGATCGTAACTGACGATTCTTGGTATGTAGTAAGAAATACTCCAAATGTTACCGGATTTGTTGGTGCAGGAACTACTCCAATTCCTATTTCTGATGAAGAGATTGAAAAATTGAAAAAAAGAATGGAGCTTAAAGAACCAGAATATAAAATTGAGGTTGAAAAAGGAGATTTGGTTAAAGTTACAGAAGGAGTTTTCAAAGGTTTTGAAGGAAAAGTTGACGAAGTTGATAGGGAAAAGGGAAAAGTAAAGGTTTTAATTAATATTTTCGGGAGAGAAACTCCAGTAGAGTTGGATTATTTGCAAATTAAAAAACTATAAAAAACATGGCAAAAAAAATTAAAGCAATAATAAAATTACAAATTCCAGCAGGACAAGCAACCCCTGCCCCTCCTGTTGGGCCTGTATTAGCTCAGCACGGGTTAAATATTAAAGAATTTTGTGATAAGTTTAACGAACTTACAAAAAAACAAATCGGATTTAAGATTCCAGTTGAGGTAACAATTTTTGAGGATAGAACTTATGAAATGAAAATAAAACAACCTCTAACCTCAGAACTTTTGAAAAAAGCAGCGGGAATTGAAAAAGGATCTACTCAGGGAAGCAAATCAAAAGTTGGAAAAATTACTAGAGAGCAATTGAGAAAAATTGCAGAGCAAAAACTTCCAGATTTAAACACAGATGATATTGAAAAAGCAATGAAAATTATTGAGGGACAAGCTAAAAATATGGGAATTGAGATTGTAGACTAAAATGAAAAACCAAAGACCAAAAAAGGAAATTTATTATCTAGAAATTGCAAAAACTGTCTCTTTGAGATCGCCCTGCACAAGAAGAAAGTACGGGGCAATCATTGTAAAAGATGATGTTATTGTTTCCACAGGTTATAATGGTACAGCAAGAGGTGTTGTTAATTGTTTTGAAGTAGGTTGTATAAAGGATATTTTGAATTTACCTCATGGTAAAGCCTACGATGAGTGTCCGGCAGTTCATGCAGAAGAAAATGCAATTATCAATGCTGCAAGATCTGGAAGTTCAGTTTTAGGTGGAACCTTATTTATTGCTGGCTTTGATAAAGAGGGAAATTTAGTTGAAGCAATGCCTTGTAATCGTTGCAAAAGAGCAATCATTAATGCTGGAATTGAAAAAGTTATAATTTTAAGGAATAACGGAAAAGCAAAAAAGATTGATGTTAAAGATTGGATTGAGGAAGATTCAAAAAATTATTTGGAAAGATTAAAAGGAGTCAAAAATGAAAATTAAAATTGTCAAACCTAAAATTTGGAACTTTGAGGTAATAAAAGGAAAAAATGCCTGGAAAGAGGTTGTTTTTAGTGCCAGACTTAGCGGAGTGCCAAAGCAGATTGAGGGAGAAAAGGTTTTTAAAATGATTGTTGAAAACGATTACACTTCTGCAATTGAGCACATTATAATCAAGTTTGATGTAAAAATGACGAAAGGAAATGCACCAGAGTTTTTAGAGCACAGAATTCAAAGTCATACTGGCTATTCAACAAGATACATTAAAGTTTCAGAAGGAATTGACAAAAAAACTCCAGCTTTTGAAATAATTTTGCCATGGCACTTTTTAAAAACTCAAAACCCACAGCTCAAAACTCAAAAGTTGGCTTTTTTGGAAAATGTGAAAAAGAATTTAGAGAGTTATGAGAAATTTTTAAAGGAGGGGCTTCCAAGAGAATCTGCAAGATACATTTTGCCATTTTGCCAGGCAGTTGGAATTTATCATGTGACAATAAATTTAAGATCACTTTTGAACCTTTTGGGACTAAGGCTTTGTGTTAGAGCCTCTCCAGAATTTAGATGTTTGGCTTCCCAAATTTATTTTAATTTAACTAAAAAATTGCCAATAATGAGGGGGCTTGTAGGATGTCGTGGTTTTATGCGAGGGCTTTGTCCAGAAAATGAGGCAAGAAAAAATACAGAATGTCCCTTTAAAAACAAAGAAAGCGAAATTTTTATTCCAACAATAAAAGAATTTAAAGAAGGAATTTTTCCAAAAAAGTTCAATCTTAAAAAAATAATTGAGGTTCAAGAAAGAATTTTTCAAAGGTTTGCAAAATGGGAAGGATAAAATGAATTCAAAAATTTTTGCCAAAATAATTTTTTCTATATTTTGCGCCTTTTTGTTTTTGTGGTTGTCTCAAATTAAATTTGCTCCGATTTTGGGAACAAAAATGCATTTTTCTTTGGCAGTTTTTATCGGACCCACTCTAGCAAAAATTTTAGGAATTTCTTTGGGAACTTTAACAATTGTTTTGACTCATGTTTTTGGAATTGTCTTTAAAATTTATCAATTAAAAAATATTTCTGATTTCTTTACCTTTTTTCCCATAATTTTTGGTGGAATTTATTTTGCAAGAGTTTTTAAAAAAGACAAAAAGATTGTTTTTTTACCTTTGCTTTGTATTTTACTTTTTATTTTGCATCCAATTGGAAGATCGGTTTGGTTTTATTCTCTTTTTTGGCTAATTCCTTTAATTTTGACTTTTTTCCCTTTGCCAAAATTTAGTTTATTTTCTCGTGCTTTAGCCTCAGCTTTTGTAGATCATGCCGTGGGCTCTGTAATCTATCTTTATCTTTTGAGCATTCCAGCTCATTTTTGGATTCAAGCCATTCCCCATACAATTTTGGAAAGACTTTTTATTGCTAGTGGGATTTCCCTTTGTTATCTTTTTGAAAAAGAAATTTTAAAAGCTTTGGTTTCTCTTCCAGCTTTTGCCAAAATAAAAGCTTTAGTTTTTGAATAAAATGAAAATTTCTCAAATTGAGAAAATAGTTAGAAAGCAAAATAACTGGCGGAAAAATTGTATAAATTTAATTGCTTCAGAAAATGTTCTTTCTCCCTTGGCTCAAAAACTTTTAATTTCAGATTTTTTGGGAAGATACAATGAGCATGGAATAAAAAATGGCAAGTTTTTTGAACACTATCAGGGGACAAAATTTTCAAGCGAAATTGAAAAACTTTGCATTAAGATTTTCTCCAAAAGATTTAAAACTCCATATGTTGATGTAAGACCAATTTCTGGAGTGATTTCAAACTTAGCTGTTTTTTGGGCAATTTTAAATCCAGGCGATACTGTTTTTGTTCCCGGATTAACTTTTGGAGGTCACATTTCTTCAACAAAATACGGAGCTCTTGGAATTTTGAATTTAAATATTGTTGAGATGCCATTTGATAAAGAAAAGCTTCAAGTTGATGTTTCAAAAACAATAAAGCTCATTAAAAAATTTAACCCAAAAATGATTTTGTTTGGAAGGTCAATGTTTTTGTTTCCAGAACCAATAAAAGAAATTAGAAAACACACCAAAGCATTTATTGTCTATGACGCAGCCCATGTTTTCGGATTAATTTTTAGTGGATATTTTCAAGATCCTTTCAAAGAAGGAGCAGATATCATTACAGCTTCAACCCACAAAACATTTCCAGGACCTCAAGGAGGTATAATTTTAGCCAATTCAAAAATTGAAAAAGATATTTGGAAAAAAATACAGTATAAAATTTTTCCAGGTTTAGTATCAAACCACCACATTTTTAGGCTCCCGTCTTTAGCCATTACTGCTTTGGAAATGGAAAAATTTGGAAAGCTTTATTCAAAAAAGACAATTCAAAATGCTCAATTTTT
>CAZGXQ010000026.1:0-10090 GCA_964530195.1 uncultured Candidatus Saccharibacteria bacterium
TAAGATTTGCTGTAACTTTAGGAGAGGGGTGGAAAATTGAAGAAAAGACAAGAGAAGCAATTAAAGAAAATGCAAATTTAATTGAGATGATTGCAAAGGAAAGAATAAGAGATGAGCTAATAAAAATTATAATGTCAGAAAGAGCTGCTCAGGGAATTGAATTGTTAAGAGAAACAAATCTTTTAAAATATATTCTTCCTGAGGTTTTAGAAGGTTATAAAGTGAGTCAAAATAAGCATCATATTTACGATTGCTACGAGCATTATTTAAGATCTTTAGATTATGCTGCCAAAAGAGGGTTTAATCTTCATGTGAGATTAGCAGCCTTTTTCCACGATATTGGAAAACCAAGGACAAAAAGAGGAGAAGGACCTGATGCAACTTTTTATGGTCATGAAATTGTTGGAGCAAAAATGACAGAAAAAATTTTAAGAAGGCTTTGCTTTCCAAAAAAAGATGTAGAAAAGATTGTAAAATTAGTAAGGCATCATCTTTTTTATTACAATCCAGGTGAAGTTGGAGAAAGTTCAGTGAGAAGGTTATTAAGAAAAGTTGGAAAAGAAAACATTGAAGAATTATTACAAGTTAGAATGGCAGATAGAATTGGTTCTGGGGTAAAGAAAGCAGAACCCTACAAATTGAGACATTTGAGGTACATGATTGAGAAAGTTTCTCAAGACCCAATTTCTGTTAAGATGCTAAAAGTTGATGGAAACGATGTAATGGAGATTTTAAAAATTAAACCTGGACCAAAAGTAGGACAAATTTTACATATTCTTTTAGAAAAAGTGATAGAAGACCCAAAAAAGAATGAAGAAAGTTTTTTAAAAAAAGAGATCGAAAAATTGGGGAAATTGCCAGATGAAGAATTGTTAAAGTTAGCTAAAAAAGCAAAAGAAAAAATTGAAGAAATTGAGCAAAAAAGAGATGAAATGACAAAGAGAAAATATTGGGTTACTTAGCGGGGAGTAGTATAACGGTAGTACGCCTGCTTCGGGAGCAGGTGGTCCGAGTTCAATTCTCGGCTCCCCGAATGTTGAGCTCTAAAGTCAGCATAGCAGAGGGCCTGTAGTTTAACGGAAAAATACCACATTCGCATTGTGGAGATGTGGGTTCAATTCCCACCAGGTCCACAAAGAAAGGTTTTTAGGGATTAGGTTTTAGTTTTTAGCATGGCACCAATACACCTTTGGATTATGTAAGCTTGATTCAATTTTTGTAATAATAAATTAAGAAGATAAGTAAAAACTTAAAACATTGTGCCAACCAAAAAATTAATAAAAGCATTTGTTAAATTTCTATTAATAGCAATACTTTATTTGGTTTTAAAGTTTCCCTCAAAATGCTTAGCCCAGGAAAATTATATTACTCTTCCACTTATTAATCTCTCTACTCTTCCACTTATTAATCTCTCTGAAGGAACCGTCCCGTCCTTTTTAGAAGCATCTTCTTTCCCCTCTCTCTTAGAGACGCCTTCTCTTCCTTCTACAGAAGAACTCTTCTTTTTTTCTCCCCCTTCACTAAGACTTACTTTGCCCAAACCTATATCTGTGCCATCTTTTGATTTTTTCAATACTTTATCAAGGTTTTTCGTAAATTTTATAGTGAATGCTTTTTTTCTGGTCCTTGGATATCTTTTTTTAAAAAAAGTAACTCTAATTAAATCTTGGAGATTTTTAAGGTATATTTTCTTTGTTACACTCGGAGAAGCTTTAATTAATTTGATTTCGTTAGCTTTATTAAATTTAGGTTGCGGTTATACCATAGTTTTGTTTTTTTTCCGCTTAGATTTTTTAGTGATTTGTGTACCCCCCATATGGTTTTATAACTACTGGCTTTCAAGGCGGTTTTTTAACTTAAGCAGAAAACAAGCTTTTTTTATCGGACTGATTATGAGTGTTTTGAATTTTATACTTTTACCATTTAAAATTATTTCCGACTTTCTTGTTCACATTCTTTGTTGGGAACTTACTGATTTAATCGAAAATATACTAAAAATTAACTTATGAAGATAAAAGTTGGAAAAACAGGAGAGGAGAGCGCAGTTAAATTTTTGAGAGAAAAAGGATATGAAATTTTAGATAGAAATTATAGATTTCAAATTCCAGGAGATTTACAAAGAGGTGAAATTGATATTGTTGCTAAAAAAGGAGATACGATTTGCTTTGTTGAGGTAAAAACTTTAAAGGATCCAAAAATTGAGATTTTGCCAGAAGAAAAGGTAAATTTTTCAAAAAAGAAAAAATTGATTTTAACAGCAGAAAGTTGGTTGATTAAAAATAAAATTCCTCTAAATTCAAAGTGGCAAATTGATATTATTTCTGTGTTAATTAAAGGTAAAGAGAAAAAAATTCTCCATTTTGAAAATGCAATTTCAGACATTTTTTAATCTAAAATTTATAATTTCCTGTCTCTACTTTTTTTTGCCAGCTTATTTTACAAATATGACTCCCCCAATCTTGGCAAAAAAGAATCTTTTTAATTTTTTAGCCATCAGAGTTGATTTTGGAAAAAAATTTTTAGGAAATGATATTTTTGGTTCTCACAAGACTTGGCGAGGAGTAATTTTTGGGCTTTTAGTTGGAATTTTGTTTTCTTTTTTTCAAAAGTTCCTTTATCAATTTTCCTTTTTTCAAAAAATCAGTTTAATTGATTATTCAAAGATTAATATTTTGCTTTTTGGCTTTTTAATTTCTGGGGGAGCTCTTTTTGGAGATTTGCTATTTGCCTTTATTAAAAGAAGACTAAAACTTCAACCTGGAGCAATATTTTTTCCTTTTGATCAAATAAATTACATAATTGGAGCTTCAATTTTTTTAACTCCAATTTTTAAAATCAAAATTGAAGTTTGGTTTTTGCTTTTAATTTTAACCCCAATTTTACATATTCTCACAACCCATATTGGTTTTTATCTTAACTTGACCAAAAGTAAGTGGTAACTTAAAATTAAAAGTATCAATGGAAAAAATTTTTAATTTCATTTTGGAAAATAATTTTCTTTTTCGATTAATAATTTCTCTCTTAGTTTTATTTTTTGGTTGGTTTTTAGCAAAGATTTTTGCCAAAGGAATTAATAAATTTTTTGAAAAATCAAGATTGAATCAGTTTTTAAAAAGAATTGGGGTGGAGGGCGCTTTAGACAAAATTTTCCCTGGACTTTCTACTGCAAAATTTTTTTCTCAATTGGGAAGATGGTTTTTTGTAGTAATAGTTTTGATGATTTTTGCTGAAATTTTAGGACTTTCTCAGTTTAGTCAATTTTTGCAAAACAAAATAATTGGAATTTTTTACAATATTTTTGTTGCCTATTTAATTTTTATTGCTGGTGCATTTTTAAATGAGCTTTCACAAAGAATTTTAGTTGGAACCTTTGAAAAGGAAAAAATTGTTTATTCAAGAGCTTTAGGAAAAGGAATTTCAATTGGAATTTGGATTTTGGTTTGCTTGGCGATTTTATATCAACTCCAAATTGCCTCTTCACTAATTTTAATTTTATTTGCTGGAGTGGTTCTTTTTTTCGCCCTTAGTTTAGCTATTGCTTTTGGTCTTGGTGCTAAAGATTTAGCAGTTAAATTTTTTAAAGAACTTCAAGAAAAACTCAAATAATATGGAAAGTATTTCTCCTTTTCAATTAAAGCAATTTTTTTTGGCTTGTTTTGAAAAAATTGAAAAGCACAAAGAAGAAATAAACAAAATTAATGTTTTTCCAGTTCCAGATCAAGATACCGGAACAAATTTAGCAAAAACTTTAGAAGGAATAAAAAAGGCAATAGAGAATAAAGAATTTAAAAATTTAGAAGAATTTTCTCAAACAGCTTTGGAAGGAGCTCTAATTTCTGCTCAAGGAAATGCTGGCGTAATCTTTACTGGTTTTTTGGCTGGTTTTTTGCCTTGTTTAAATCAAAATCCAATTGATGCAAAAAAATTAGCTCAAGCTTTTGAAGAAGGGAGAAAAAAAGCCTGGAAATCAATGTTGCATCCAAAAGAAGGAACAATTTTAGATGTGATTGATGCAGCAGCTGAAGTTTTTAGAGAAAAAGCAGAAAAAGAGAAAAATATCATTAATATTTTCAAAGAAGTAATTGAAAAAGCAAAAGAAGCACTTTTGGAAACTAAAGAAAAAATGGAAATTTTAAAAAAAGCTCAGGTAGTTGATGCTGGAGGGCTTGGTTTTTTGATGATTTTGGAGAGTTTTCTTGAGACTTTAGAAGGGGAAAAGAAAGAAAAAGAGAAAGAAGAGATGCCTTCAGAAAAAGTAAAAAGAATAATTCAAATTCTTTCCCATCGTTATGAAATTGTTGCTTTAATTGAAAATCCAAGAGTAAGTGAGGAAGAGGTTAAAGAAAAATTGAAAAATTTGGGAAATTCTTTAGATATTGTTCAAATTGGAAATAAAATGAAAATTCACATTCATACTGATTATCCAGAAGATGTTAAAGGTGAAATTAAAACATTTGGAAAAATTGAGGATTTAAGAGAAGAAGATATGGCAAAAGAAATTGTTGGGGAACCATCAGTGAAAAGAGTTTCAATTGGAATTGTTACTGATGATGTAGCTTCTATTTTGCCAAAAATTTTAGAGAGATATCAAATTGAAATTGCAAAAACAAAATTTGATTGGCCAGAATTGGAAAAATTTGAAGGAGAAAATATTTATCAAAAAATTAAAAAAGCTTATGAAATCGGAATTGAAACAAGGCCTAGAACTTCCCAAGCTATGCCAAAAGATTATTTAGATGCTTTTAAAAAGCAACTCCAAAAATTTGAAAAAGTATTATGTTTAACTTTAACTTCAAAACTTTCAGGTTGTTACAATTCAGCAATTCAAGCTAAAGAGATGTTGCCAGAAAACGAAAAAAAGAGGATTTTTGTTTTTGACACTCAAACCGGAGTAGCAGGACAAGCTCTATTTGTTTTGAGAGCAATCGAACTAATTCAAGAGCAGAGAGAGGTTGAAGAAATTATTGAAGAGCTAGAAAAACTAATTCTAAAAACTCATACTTATTTGATATTTCATGATCCAAAAGGAATAGAGTTTATTGGAAGAATAACCAAGACTCAAGGAGATTGGATAAGAAGAATAAAGAAATTGAGGCTTCAGCCAATAATGGAGATAAAAGAAGGAAAAATAGAAAAAGGAGGAATTGTTTTTGCCAAAGATGAAGCAGAAGCTCTTTTCAAAAAATTTTTGAAAGAAAGTGAAAAAGAAAGAAAATCAAAAAAGAAAATTAGAGCAATAATCAATCATGCCGACAGCTTAGAAGGTGCAAAGAAATTAAAAGAGAAACTAAAAGAAATTGGAGTTGAAGTTTCGTTTATTTCTGAGGGGTCCCCAATTGTTTGTGCTGTTTTGGGGCCTGGAACTTTAGTTTTGGGCTGGCAAGTGATAGAATAAAATTATGCATGTAGCTTTAATTCCAGATGGAAATAGAAGATGGGCAAGAAAAAGAGGGTTATTACCTTGGCAAGGTCACATTGAAGGAGCAAAAACATTAGAGAAAATTTTAAAGAAAGCTTGGGAATTAAAAATTCCCTATTTTACTTTTTGGGGAATGTCTGCAGATAATGTCTTAAAAAGACCAAAAAAAGAAGTTGAGGTTTTATTTTCAATTTTCAAAAAACAATTTAAAAAATTGGCAAAATCAAAAGAAATTCAAAAAGAGGGGGTAAAAATTAATGTTTTTGGTCTTTGGAGAAAACTTTTTCCAGAAAATGTAAAAGAGGCAATAAAGTTAGCAATTGAAAAAACAAAGAAAAATCAAAAATTTGTTTTGACTTTTTTGTTAGCTTACAATGGCACAGACGAAATGTTAGAAGCAATCAAAAAAATTGTAAAAAAATCAAAAGAAAAAGAAATTGAAATTACAGAAAAATTATTACTTGAAAATTTATGGACAGGATCTTTGCCTCCAGTAGACTTAGTGATAAGAACAGGATGTGAGGGTGATCCTCACAACTCCGCTGGTTTTATGATGTGGCACACAGCTTACTCTCAATTTTATTTTACAAAAACTTTATTTCCAGATTTTTTGCCAGAGGAATTTGAAAGAGCAATAAAGAATTTTCAAAAAAGAGAGAGGAGATTTGGGAAATAGTTTTTCATGAAAAAAATTGCTTTAATTTCAGATGATATTTGTTCTTTGCCGCCAAGTATTATTCGTAAATTTGAAATTGAAATAGTCAAAACAAAAATGAATTTTCCAGAGTGGGAAGAATGGAAAGAAAGAAATATTTATCAAGTAATTAAAGAAACAAAAAAAATTCCAAAAACCGCTGCTCCCTCCCCTGGAGATTTTTTAAAAGCTTATCAAAAACTCAAAGATATTGCACAAAAAATTTTAGTAATCACAGTTTCAGCTAGACTTTCTGGTGTTTTCAATTCTGCCTTTTCTGCAAGAGAATTATTTGAAGAGTCATCAAAAATTTTTCTCTTTGATAGTGGATCAGCAGTGGCTGGTGAAGGATTACTTGTGTTGAGGGCAGCAGAATTGATTAAAGAAGGAAGAGAGATTGAAGAAGTTTTAAAAGAGCTTGAAATTTTAAAAAAGAAAATTAAATTTTTTGCTTTTTTAAAAACATTGTTTTGGGCAAGGAAAACGGGAAGAGTTTTTGTTTGGCAAAAATTTGTTTTTGATATTTTAAAGATTTTTGGGGTTACACCTTATCTTGGAATAAAAGAAGGAGAAATTAAATTTTTTGGTTTTAATACCTGGACTTATAATCCCCTAAACGCTATTTTTAATCAAATAAGAAGAGAAGCAAAAAAAGGAAAAATTAGAGTTGGAATAAATTATACTGATAATATTGAATTTGCTTTGAAATTAAAAGAAAAAATTGATAGAGAATTAAAAGCTGAGGTTTCTTTTTTTTCAAGTGTTCCCCCAATTGTTGGAGCAATTACAGGTCCTGGGACTTTAATTTTAGCTTGCCATTCTTTATGAAAATTGGAGTTATTGGAATTGGAGGAAAAACCGCAACAATGTTTGCCAAGGAGTTAATGCCAGTTGGTGAAGTTTTTGGAATTGGGAAAAAAGAGGAAATAGAAAAAATAGAAAAAAAGAAACTTTTTATTAAAAGAAATCAAAAAGAAGAGTTAGTAGAGCTTTCTTTAATTGAAGAAAATGAATTTCCAAAAGAGACTCAATTTGACTTTTTGTTTTTATGTATTAAAAATCCTGTTTTTGGGGCAGTTAAATTCTACTATCAGAAAATAAAAGATAAAAAATTTTCTCCCCCTGCTCTTTTTTTATCTCAAAATGGACTTGAAGCAGGGGAGGAAGCAATTTTGGCGCTAAATGAGGTTTTTGGCGAGAAAGCCAAAGAAATTCCAATTTTTAGAATTTCTCTTTTTAATCCAGTTGAGAAAAAACAAGATGGAGGAAAAACATTTATTCTTTATTCTTTACCAATTCGTTTAGCAATTTCTCAAATTTCAGGGAAAGAAATCAAAATAAGAGAAATTTTCGAAAAAACAAAAATTGAAGCTTTTTTTGTTCCCCAAAAAGATTCAAAAAATATGGAATACTCAAAATTATTTTTAAATTTAATTGGAATGGCTTGCGCTGTTGAGGGGCTTTCAATTTTTGAAGGTTTCAAAAAAAGAGAAATACTCAAAAAAGAAGTTTTAGCGCTGAGGGAATATATTAAAGCAGTAAAAACAAATGGAGGAAAATTTTTAAATTTCCCCCATTATCCAGTAAAACTTCTTTCTTTTCTTTTTCAATTTCCAATTTCTTTCCTTTTTTTAATTTCTCCCCTTTTGGCTTTTTTGATTGAAAAAGGGAGGAAAGGAAAACCAAAAGATTCAGATGAAATTGACTATTATAATGGTGCAGTGGTAAAATTAGCCGAGAAAGTAGGACTTAGGGTTCCAGTTAATGAAGAAATTTTAAAAAAAGCTAAAGAAAAATATGTTTATTAAAGGAGTAGGAATGACAAAATTTGATTATTCTCAAAAACCTTGGTGGCAATTTGCTTTTGAAGCTGCAATGGAGGCTTTAGAAGATTGCAAAATGAAAATTTCTCAAATAGATTGCATTGTTTTTACTGGAATGGAAAGTTGTGATGGATTGGCAGAACATCAAACTCACAAGGCATCCTTATTATCTGATCTTTTTAAAACTCACATTCCAATTTTTGAAGTTCCTGCAGTTTGCGCTGGAGGCGGAGTGGCATTTTGGGTAGCTTTAAATTTGAAAAATTTTGAAAATATTTTAGTTTTGTCTGGTGAAAAATTGGTTGATAATAAAACCGAAATGACAACTCATTGGATAATGTCAGCAATTGAAAGAGAAATTGAACAACCAGAAGGATTAAATTTTCCAACTCAAAATGCTTTAGTTTGGCAACTTTATTCTCAAAAATACGGAGCAACCCATGATGATTTAGCCTTAATTTCCTTTAAAAATCATCAAAATGCAACAAAAAATCCAAAAGCTTATTTTTATAAAAGACCAGTAACTTTAGAACAAATAAAGTCTGCCCCAGAAATAGCCTCACCTTTCACAATGTATGATTGCTCACTTTCTGTAAATGGAGGGGCAGCTGTGATTTTGACTAGAGAAAAAACCGACATTCAAGTTATAGGTTCTGGTTTTGCCACAGATTATCTTTTAACTTTTTCAAGAGAAGACCCCACTCATTTTGTAGCAACCCAAATTGCTGCAAAAAAAGCTTTTGAACAAGCAAAAATAAAGCCAGAAGATATTCAAGTTGCAGAAGTTCATGATGCTTTCACTTCAGTTGAATTAATTTCTTATGAAGATTTAGGATTTGCACCAGAAGGAAAAGGCGTAGAACTAATTAGAAAAGGAATTGTTAATTTAGATGGAAAGTTACCTGTTAATCCTTCTGGAGGATTAAAAGCAAGAGGTCATCCAATTTCCCCCACTGGATTAGCTCAAATTTATGAGATAGTAAAGCAATTAAGGGGTCAAGCTGGAGAAAGGCAAGTAAAGCCTATTCCAAAAATTGGACTCTGCCACAACATTGGAGGAGCAGGAGGTTCAGTTACTGTTCACATTTTAAGAAAGATTTAGCAAAATAAAAAAGTGTTTGAAGAAATTCAAAAAAAATTAAAACCATTCTTTAAAAAAGAAAAAGAAATTCTTTTTGCATATCTTTTTGGCTCAGCGGTAGGAAAGGGCTTTACTTCAGAGAGCGACATTGATATTGGAGTTTATTTGGGAGGGAAAAAAGTGAGAGATACTTTTAAAAGAAGGTTAAAATTGATGGGAGAATTTGAAAAAATTTTAAAAAGAGAGAGCGAGGTGGTAATTTTAAACGATATCAAATCGGTATTTTTCAAATTTGTGATTATCAAAGAAGGTAAATTGCTTTTTGAGAGGGATCGCCAAAAAAGGATAGAGTTTGAATTAGAAACAATGAGAGATTATTTTGATTTTTTGCCTTTTATTGAAAAATATGATGAAGCTTTCATTAAAAGAAACTTATGAGCCAATTGACCAAAAGAAAAATTTTAAGAAAATTAGAATTATTAGATGAGTATTTAAGAAAATTATTTCTGCTTCGAGAAAGGGTAAAGAATAAGAAAGACTTCTTTTCTAATTTTGAAATTCAAGCAGCAGTAGAGAGATATCTCCAGCTTGGTTGTCAAGTAATTATCGATACAATGGATTTGGTGATTATTGAAGAAAACCTGGAAAAACCAGACTCGAGAATGGAAGAAATTTCTCTCTTATATAATAGTGGGATTATTTCTGAAAAAATGGCTCAAAAATTAGAAGACATTGTGAAATTTAGAAATATTTTGGTTCATGAATATGGAGAGATTGATAAGAAAAAAGTTTATAAAAATTTTCTTTCAAAGATGGAAGATTTCGAAGAGTTTAAAAAAGAAATTTTGAGGTGGTTGAAAAAGTCAAAATTTGGTTAAAAATTCTTTGAGTAAATTTTTGATTTTCTTTTTCATTTTTTGATTAATTTCAATTGCGCAAATCCCCCTTTTTGGAAATCCATAGACTACTAAAGAGTTTTTTGGCGCCAACAAAATTGAAGGAATTACTAAAAGATCTTCTTCCCCTTCAACAAAAAGATTTTTTTCTTCTTTTATTGCTTTTTTAATTACTTG
>CAZGXQ010000027.1:0-14350 GCA_964530195.1 uncultured Candidatus Saccharibacteria bacterium
TCAAATTGTCGTATCTAATAAAGGGTGCCAAAAGAGTATCAAAATTTGAAAACGAAATAGCGCCAGCGCAGTTACCACACCACAATGCTTTTCCGTTTCTTCTTACATAAAGAGTATGATTTGGAACTTCTAAACAATAAACTTTCCCCTTATACTTTACTCTTTTAATATTTTCCTTTTGAAATTTGAAATGTTTTCTCTTTGAAATAGTTACTCTATACCATTTGAAATTTCCTTTTCTTTTTTCGTAAATGTTGGCTGACCAGCCAAGTTTTAAAACGATTTCCTGAACATCATCTGCTAATTTTTTACTCTTTGTATAGTAATCTATGTTCCCATTACCAACATATCCATCTCCTTTCATCATCCAGTCAAACAAAATTTTTAATTGTCTTTTAGAAAGGTTTTTGATTTCCTTGGGGATAAATTTTTCTTCATTTTTTCCAAATTGTCGAAGATAGAGGAAAAGCTGTTTACTAAGAATTTCAAATTCGATTTTCTTTTTGTGTTTCTTTTTAATGTAATTGAACGGTAATCTTTTTAAGATTCTTTCGAATTCTTTAGCTTTTTCTCCTTCGTTTTGGGAAATTCTTACTTGGTATTCGTAATATGGATTTTTCCTTCCTTTTCTCTTTCTTTCTCTTAATGTTGTTGATCCTTCAGCTAGCCAGAAACCAAAAAATTTCAACCAATCATCCATTAAGATCTTTTTTTCTGGAATTTCAACTAATTGATATTTAGAAATTGGCTGTGAAGTTTTAACCTTGAAATCTTCTATCGATAAAATTTCTCCAAAAACTTCTGAAGTTTTTGTTAAAAATCTAAGATTCTTAGTAAAAGGAACTTCGTTATAATTTCTTATTTGAAAAACTTTAATGGCTGGCAAAACAAAATATTTTTCTTCTCTCCCCTCCCAAACTCCTTGCTTTGGAATAAAATGTGTGTTTGGATTAAAATCTTTTGCCTCAACAAACTTTTTATGATATTTTTCCTTGGAATTAGGGACATACTGATCAACTAACATTCTGTGTCCAGGAGTAACCAATAAATCTAATTTTTTTGATTTAAAATTATAAAGCGTTCCGTTGTAATTATATTCATAAAAGCGAATTGGGTGCTGGAGTTCAATTTTGTTATTCTGAACATTCAAGGTAAAAATCCTATCCTCTTTGGTTACTTCATAAAAGTATTTCCAGCCATTTTCAGTAAGTACTTGGGTGTCTTCGCTAAAGCATTCGCCTTGCAATGTATACATGAAATTAACTATTTGCCCTAGTGCCGCTCTAAAGTGTTTTGCGGGTTTTGACTCGACTTTCCCCGGAACTCCTCCAAATCCTTTAAGTAACAAATCGTAAAGATCCCACCCTACACAATTGTGAACAAAAAGAGAATTGCATAAAAATGTATGAGATTCGGTGGTGATGTCGTAAATGAAGTTATCAGGAATGGTGGTTGTTTCATTATTTAAAACTTTATTCCAGCCATATTCTTCCGATCTCCAATGTTTTTTAGCAGGTTTTGCTTTTTGATATTTAAATGAAGGAAAATCTATACCTTCTTTTTTAGAAAAAGAAAGCCTATAAAGAGGGTAATTTTGTACAATTTCTTTCCCCTTAAAGAGATTTTTCTTTCCTATGTCTTTAGTAGTAGCTCCGGTTCTAGGAACAATACCGAAAAATTGGAGCAAAATTGCCAACTGTTCAAGCAAGGTTCGAGAAGCTACTCGAATTATGATTTGAGTTTTTTCAGTGCCAATGCTCCCATCACCATCAATAATTCCAGCAATTAATCCTTTTATAAAATCAAGATTATAGGTTAAGATGTCGAAAGGCAAATTTTTATTTTGGCTCAAGGGTTTTATTTGAAAAACTTTTTCAAAAACTAATTTAAGAGTGCTAGAGTTAATAGAAATACGCTTTGTTTCACCTTCCTTTTCATTCAAATAAGCCCTCACGCCCAACTGAGCGCAAATTCTCTGAATTTTTTTAATTATTTCATTTTCGCTGGCAGTAAGACATAGTCTCCAACTATCATAATTTCCCTCAGCTATAAAAAATCCTACTAAATATCCAAGATTTTCTGAGAGTTCCAATTTATTATCTAAACTATTGGCACTATTTGAAGTACTGACGGTTCCTTCAACTTTTAGAGATCCTCTCCAATTTTCAATAAAATCTCTCCATTCAAAACCTTCAAGGAAAAAGTTTTCATAATTTCTCTTGACTAATTCTTCTGCTATATAAATGTGCTTTTTGAAAAATAAATTTTCGTTAGATAAAAGGGAAGGAATGTGGCAACTTAAAATTAAGTGATTTTTTATTTTAACTTTTTGAGCCTCAATTTCTTTTTCTGGTTCTTCTAGTTTTTCTTTGATAATAAAAGGATGATTATCCGTAACAATTATGCTTTGTCCCTGCTTTGATTTAATAAACCTCATTTCTCGATCTTTTTTCTTTCGAACTAGCCTTGAAACCCTTGTCCATCCATTTTTGTCTAAAACATAAAGATCTTTGGGATATTTTGCAAAAGCTTCATCTTTTTCGTTTAAAAGAATTTCAGGTTCGCAAATTTCTTCATAAAGATTTTCAAGAGAAAGAAGTTTAATTTCCCCTTTTAATTTAGCAATTACTACTTCTTTTCCAAAAAAAGTATAAGGCCCTAAAGTATCTAAATTGTGGATATGAAAATCTCCTGAATCGTGAGCTTCTCTAATTTCTGGGGGATAAATTTTATTTAGCCAATATTTTTTGATAATGTAAGAAACACCATAGTGATTCAATCCTTGCAAGGAAAATGCCATATTTGCGTTTTCTTGTACCTCCCAGTCAAGTTTTTCTAAATATTGATCTAACCTATCAACTGCCTCTTCTGAAACTTTAATTGCTTCTCTAATTCTCCTTCTTTGTTCTCTATAAAGAATGTAAGCTTTCGCTGTTTTTACCAATCCTTCTAAAATTAAAACTTCTTCAACAATATCTTGAATTTGTTCAACATGAGGAATTTCTCCTTTTTTAAATCTTCTGTTTAAAATTTGAACTACTTTATTAGAAAGTTTTTTTGCTTTTTTTCCATCTCCTTGACCGGAAGCAGTTAAAGCCTTAAAAATAGCTTCTTCGATCCTTTTTTGGTCAAACGGAACTATTGAACCATCTCTCTTTTGAACTTTTTCAATTTTGTTTTCCATAAGTTTTATTTTATTTATTTTCTACCTTTTTAGTCAAACTCGAGTTAATTATTTCTTCAATTTTTTGGGGAAGTCCTCCAACAATTAAAGTGAGTTTTATTTCTCCTTTTTTCAAAGATTTGTCCTTCACCGTTCCAAAAATAACTTTAGCTTGAGGATTAATTTCCTTTGTCAAAATTTTTCCGATTTCTTCAATTTCTCCTAAAGAAACATCTTCTCCAGAAACATTAAAAAGAATTGATTTTGCCCCTCTAGGATCTAAATCTAAAAGAGGAGATTTTAAAGCCAAATTACTCGCAATTTCTGCTCTTTTTGGTCCAAGAGCTTTTGCAGTTGCTAAAACCGCATTGCCAGAATTTTTTAAAACTGATTTTATGTCTCCAAAGCTGACATTAATTGTTCCTTGAGAATTAATTAAATTTGAAATCCCGATAACTCCTTCTCTCAAAATTTCATCACAAAACCAAAAAGCTGAAGAAATTGGGGTTTTTGGATCCATCAATTCTAAAAGTTTGTCATTTTTAATTACCAAAAGAGTATCTACATTCTCTTTTAGTTTAAGTATCCCCTCTTTTGCAATTTTCATTCTTGTTTGGCCCTCAAACGAAAAAGGAAGGGTAACAATAGCTACTGTCAAAATTCCCATTTCTTTAGACAATTGCGCAATTACAGGACCTGCACCAGTTCCAGTTCCTCCTCCTGCTCCGTATGTGATAAACACCATATCGGCTCCTTTTAAAACATCTTTGATTTCTTCCAAATTTTCCCTTGCTGCCATTTCTCCTATATCTGGTCTCATTCCTGTACCTAATCCTTGAGTTATCTTTTTTCCAATTCTCAGTTTGAAATCTGCCTTTACTTTTTCTAAATCTTGATAATCTGTGTTAATTGCTAAAAGTTCAACCCCCTCTATTTTTGCCATCTTCATTCTGGAAATTGCATTTCCTCCAGAACCTCCAATTCCAACAACTTTAATTTTTATCATGGAATAAAGATTTTTAAAAATTTTTTTATCTTTGACCAAAATCTTTGAGAAATTGGTTTTTTCGTTTCGGCTTCAAAATCTGCTCCAAAAAGAACTAATCCCGCCACTAAAGCTAAACTAGGATCTTCTTCGAGCCCCAAAATTCCTTGAGGTTTTCCAATTTTTACTGGAAGATGAAATTTTTCTTTGGCTAAATCCAAAATATTATTCAATTTTGCTCCTCCCCCACAAAGAACAAGCCCCCCGGGAAGTCCTTTTTCTTTTCCTATTTTTTTTAATTCTTGATTTATTTGGTCGAAAATTTCGCTCATTCTTGCATTAATAATTTTTGTCAAAAATCTTTTTGAAAAAGTTAGGGTTGTGCCATCTGAGATATTAACTTTTATTCGCTCATCTTTTCCTTTTAACACACAAGACCCATAATCTTTTTTAATAGTTTCAGCAATTTCAGAATCTACCTTCAAACCAATTGCAATATCATTAGTAAGATTGAGAGAACCAACTGGAAGAATCGTTAAGTGAATTAATGACTCTTCTTCAAAAACTGCAAGTCCAGTTGTTCCAGCTCCAATATCTACTACTCCTGCTCCTAATTCTTTTTGTTTTTGAGTCAAAACCGATCTCGCACATGCTAATGGGGCTGCTATTATATCTGAAATCTCAAAACCAGCATCTAAAATACATTTTTTTTGTCTTTCTAAATAAGGAGAAAAAGCTGTTAAAATTAAAACTTCAGCTTCCAGCCTTACTCCTTTCAAGCCTATTGGTTCTTTTGTTCTTATTTGACCATCAATTGAAAATTCTTTCACAAAAAAATCAAAAACTTCTCGATTAGATTGCAAATTGACAGATTGGGCTGCCTGAATTACTCTTTGAACATCTTCTTCTGTAATTTTTTGATCTGCCCGAGAAACAGAAACCAATCCTCGAGATGAAACTAAAAAAATATGACCGCCGTTTAAGGCAGTGTAAACTGAAGAGATTTTTTTCTTTGTAGAAAAAGAAATTTGATCAAAAATTTCGCTTAATATAGTTGAAACTTTTTCTTTATTTATTACTATTCCCCTCCTTATTCCCTCTGAATCTCTTTCTATCTTTTCTAATAACTCCAGGTTTCCCTCTTTATTTTGTTCCACTAACAAGACTTTTATTTTAGAGCTTCCCAGGTCCAAGCCACAAATCATGTTTTAATTGGCTTTAAGAAGATTTTTTACAATTTGACTAACCAATGAAGGGTCAGCCTTTCCTTGAATTTTGGGCATTATCTCTTTCATTACTTTTCCCATATCTTTCACGTCTTTCGCCCCTACTTTTTTTATTATCTCTTTTGCCATTTTTTCAATTTCTTCTTCAGAAAGCATTTCTGGTAAATATCTTTTCAAAATTTCAATTTCCTGAGCTTCTTTTTCAACCAGATCTTTTCTTTTCCCCCTTTCAAATTCCAAAATTGCTTCCTTTCTTTTTTTGATTTCTCTTAAAATTATTTTAGTTATTTCCTCATCTGAAAGCAGAACTTCTTTTTCTAAATCAATTTCGGTCCCTTTTTCTTGACTTTTTTTATATCTTTTTTCTTTTTCTTGTTCTAAAATTGCAGCCTTTAACATTCTTAATGTCGAAATTTCTCTTTCATCTCTTTTTAAGAGAGCTTCTTTGAAGTCTTTTTCAATTTTTTCTTTTAGCATTTATATTTTTCCTAACTTTTTAAGTTTTTCGTATTTTTTTCTAAGTTCTTCTCTCCTTAAGGCAGCTTCTCTTTTTAAGTTTTCTGATTTTTCTCTATCTCTATACATTTTTTCCCGTGCCCTAACTAAAATTCCGCTTTGTTGAACCGCTCGAGTAAATCTTCGAACTAAGCTTTGAACAGTTTCTTTTTCTCTTCTTTTTATTTCTAATGCCATGTTAAATTTTTTTAAGGCGTTTTTTAATTTCAGGCAAAATTTTATCCAATTTAATTATCTCTTGTTTCCCAGATATCATGTCCCTCAAAAGAATTGTTCCTTCTAAAACTTCTTTCTGGCCCAAAATTAAAGTATACCTTACTCCAAGTTTGTCTGCCAATCTTAATTGGGCTTTCAATGAATCTCTATCTAAAGATTCAAAAACAGGAATTCCTTCTTTTCTAAAATTTTCAATTAAAAGCAAGCTTTTTCGTTTTGCTAAATTTCCCAATTGGGCCAAGAAAACTTCGACCTTTTTTTCTTTTGGGAATTTTATTGCTTTTTCTTTTATTAAAGAAATAATCCTTTCAACCCCTCCTGCCCCTCCAACTCCGGGAGTATCTTGTTTTCCCAACATTTTTATTAAGTTATCGTACCTCCCTCCCCCTGCTATTGCTCCAATTTCTTTTCCTTTTTCGCTTTCCTCAAAAAATTCAAAAACGGTTCTTGTGTAATAATCTAAACCCCTTACCAATTTAGTATCTAATTGATATGGCAAACCTAACTCTTCTAAAAATTCCAAAAACTCTTTAAAATGGGTACGACACTCTTCGCATAAATGATCAATTATTTGAGGTGCTCCATGAATTACCCGCTGGCATTTTTCTTCTTTGCAATCTAAAACTCTTAGAGGATTTTCTTTCAGTCTTCTTCTACAATTTTCGCAAAGCTCTTCTGTTCTATATTTTAAGTAATTGCTTAAAAGTTTTTTATAGTAGGGTCTGCAGGTTTTATCTCCGATACTATTTACTTTTATTAAAACATTTTTCAATTTCAATTCTTGGAAAATGTTAAAAAATATTTGCACAATCTGGGCATCGATGACAGAACTTTTTGCTCCTAAAACTTCGAATCCAAATTGCCAAAACTGACGATATCTTCCTGCTTGAGGATGTTCATACCGGAAAAATGGTCCAAAATACCAAAGCTTTACAGGTTGTGGCAAATTTTGCATTCCATGTTGAATAAAAGCTCGAGCAATTGGCGCTGTTCCTTCTGGTCTCAAGGTTAAAGAATCTCCGCCCTTTGTTTTAAAAGAAAACATTTCTTTTTGAACAATATCTGTAGCCAATCCAATACTTGTTGAAAAAAGCTCAGTTCTCTCTAAAATAGGTGTTTCAATTCTTTGAAAGTTATAAAAATTAGCTATTTCTGAAACAACATTAAAAATTTTTTGATAATATTTTTGATCCTCCGGTAAAATGTCATGCATTCCTGTGGGAGTTTGAAGTAAAAATTTTTTCCTCATTTTAATAAGCTGGGGCTTCTATTTTTGCTAAAGCAGAAATTGGCCAGGCTCTAAAGAAAACTCGGCCAATAATGTTTTCTTTTTTAAGAGGGCCCCAAAACCTTGAATCTGAAGAAGCATTCCTATTATCGCCTAACACAAAATATTCATTTTCTCCTAATTTGATTTCAACATATCCCTCGGTCTTGGTATTTGGAGGTAAATACTCTGACTCATTTAAAATTTTCCCATTTATTAAAATTAAACCATTTTTAATCACTACTTCCTCTCCTGGTAACCCAATAATCCTTTTGATGTAGCGGAGCTGAGGTCTTGGGGGATATTTAAAAACGATAACCTCTCCCCTTTTTGGCTCACGGAATCTGAAAGAAAGCTCATCTACTAATAAATAATCCCCTTGATGAAAGTTAGGTTCCATTGAATGACCCTGGACTAAAAATGGCTGAAAAACAAAATAACGAATCGGCAAAACTATCAAAAAAGCAATCACAACTGTTTGGATTATCTCCCAAAGGAAAATAAAAAATTTTTTGATCATATTAAAATTATTTTAGCAAAGCTTAATTTTTTTTCAAGCTATTATATAATTTAATAAACCATGTTTTTAATATCGGGGTTGGGGAACCCAGGAAAAAAATATCAAAAAACTTGGCACAATTTTGGATTTATAGTAATTGACGAATTCGCAAAGAAAAATAAATTTCCAAAGTTTAAGTTAGTCAAAAAATTTCAATCAAAAATTACAAAAAAGAGTGTTTTTGGAAAGGAAATAATTTTAGTTAAACCTCAGACATTTATGAATTTTTCGGGAATAGCTATAGAGGCACTAATTCGAAATTTAAAATTGCCAACCTCTAATTTATGGGTTGTTCATGATGATATTTCTCTTCCTTTTGGGAAAATTAAAATCTCAAAAAATCGAGGAGCTGGTGGGCACAAAGGAGTAGAATCAATTATTGAAAAATTAAAAAGTAAAGATTTTGTTAGATTTCGTTTGGGAATCAGACCTCAAAACTTTTCAGCTCAAATTAAAGAATTTGTTCTTAAAACTTTTAACAAAAATGAAGAGAGATTTGTAAAGAATGTAATAGCAACTACAATCGAGGCAATAGAGTTTGCTTTAAAATCTGGGCTAGAAAAAGCAATGCAAAAATATAACCAATAGCTTCTCTCTTTTTTACCCGCAAGCCGCAGGAGTTGGGTATAAAACCCCTCCCGCATTTAAGGTATAATGGTAAGGAGGTGAAACCCATTATACCACTTGCGAGCAAAAAGGAAAGAAGCTATTTAAATAATAGCAAATTTAAATGATTTTGTCAAGGTATCTTGAAAATGTCCTAATTGTAGCTGTCATTCCCTATTTTTTAGAAAGAGATCCCCTCTGGTTTGAAGAAAATCTAAATAAAATCTTGGAAGCAAGAAAAATTCAAACTTTTTGGCAAGAAAACACTTTATTTTTAGAAAGAGACCAAAAATTGAAGTTGAGCGATCTTTTAAGAAAACTTGAAGAAATGGGATATGAAAAAGTTTGGGGGGTTTCTCAAATAGGAGAGTTTTCTCATTTTGGAGGAAGGGTTGATATATTTCCCTTAAACCTCAATTTTCCAATAAGGATTGAATTTTTCGGAAACAAAATAGAAAGTATTGAAAAATTGCAATTTGAAACAAAAGATATTCAATCTCAAAAAGAATTTTTAGAGAAGAAATTAAGGTCTCAAAAAATTTTTTCTGACTTAAAAGGAATAAAACCTGGAGATTATTTAGTGCATTTAGATCATGGAATAGGAAAGTTTCATTCTTTTTGTCAATTAAGCGTTGGGGACAAACTCACAAATTACTATGTGATTGAATATGAAAAGGGAGACAAATTATATGTTCCGGTTGGGTCGGAAAGAAAAATTACTCGTTATATTGGGTTTGCAGAGCCAAAAATTTCAAGATTGGGAACTCTAACTTGGATAAAGACAAAAAGAAAAGTAAAAGAAGAAGTAGAAAAATTTGCAAAGGAACTATTAAAAATTTATGCAAAAAGAGAAATTGTAAAAAGACCGCCTTATTTAAAGAGTGAAATGATCAAATATTTGAAAGAGACCTTCCCCTTTGAAGAAACTCCAGATCAAATTAAAGCTTTACAAGATATTGAGAAAGATTTAGAAAAAGAAAAACCAATGGATAGATTGCTTTGTGGAGATGTCGGGTTTGGGAAAACCGAGATAGCTTTAAGAACAATGATAAGAGTTGTTGAATCTGGGTATCAAGCTGTAATGTTGTGTCCAACAACAATTTTGGCAAATCAACACTACAAAAACTTTAAAGCAAGATTAAAAAATTTACCGATTGAGGTAGGAATTTTAACAAGAATTCAAACAAAAAAAGAACAAAAAGAAACAATAAAAAAATTAAAAGAGGGCAAAATAGATATTTTAGTTGGAACTCATAGAGTTTTATCATCTGATGTTGAATTCAAAAAATTGGGAATTTTAGTAATTGATGATGAACACAAATTTGGTGTAAAACAAAAAGAAAAATTAAAAAAGTTAAGACCGACAATAGATGTTCTTTCTCTCTCTGCTACTCCAATTCCTAGAACTTTGTATTTTTCCCTTGCAGGACTAAGAGAAATTTCATTAATTCAAACTCCACCCCTTGGAAGACAAAAAATTAAAACATTTATTTTGCCATTTTCGGAAAAAGTGATTAAAGAAGCAATAGAAAATGAAATAAAAAGAGGAGGACAAGTTTATTATTTGCACAACAGAATAGAAACAATAAATGCAGTAAAAAAGTTTTTAGAAAATCTTTTACCAAATCTAAAGTTTGGAATAGCTCATGGAAGATTAAAAGAAAAAGAATTAGTAAAAATAATGGAGGATTTTCAAGAAAGAAAAATTGATGTTTTAATTGCAACAACAATTATTGAGGCTGGAATTGATTTGCCAAACGTTAATACTTTAATTGTTGCTGACGCTACAAGACTTGGACTTTCTCAGGCATATCAAATTAGAGGAAGGATTGGACGATCTTATTTTCAAGCTTTTGCTTATTTTTTGTATCCTCAAAGATTAACTCCTTTGGCAAAAGAAAGGTTAAAAGCCTTAAAAGAGGCTGAGGAATTAGGTTCTGGATACAAAATCGCCCTGAAGGATTTAGAGTTAAGAGGAGCTGGAAACATTTTGGGAAAGGAACAATCTGGAAATATTAATAAAGTGGGATTGAATTTGTATTGTCAAATACTCGCTGAGGCAATTGAGAAATTAAAAGGAAAAGATTAAAAATCTATTTTATCATTTGTAAAAACTCTTCTTCGGTGATGATTTTTACTCCAAGTTTTTTAGCTTTTTCAAATTTCGACCCTGGAGCTTCTCCTACAACAACATAATCTGTGTTTTTTGAGACAGAGGAAGAAACGTTTCCCCCAAGCATTCTTACTTTCTCTTTTGCCTCATCCCTTGTCATTGTTTTTAAAGCTCCAGTAAAAACAAAGGTTAATCCTTTTAGTTTTTGTTCTTGTTTGATGGGCTGAATTATTTTAACTCCAGCTTTTATTAATCCATCAATTAACTTTAAGTTTTCTTCATTTCTAAAAAACTCATAAATTGATCTTGCTACTACATCGCCAATATTGGGAATTGAATTTATTTCCTCAAGAGATGCCCTTTTTAATCTTTCTATTGAACCAAAATAATTTGCCAAATCTATTGCAGTTTGTTCCCCAACATGCCTTATTCCTAAAGCAAAAATAAATTTTGATAAAGGAATTTCTTTTGCCTTCTCAATTGAATCTATTATGTTCTGAGCAGATTTTTCTCCAAATCTGAAAAGAGAGGCAATATCTTCTTTTTTTAATTTAAAAATATCAATTGGATTTGAAATTAAACCTTCTTCAATAAATCTATCAATAATTTTTGGTCCCAATCTCACAATATCGAAGGCTTTTTTTGATACAAAGTGATGTAAAAATCTCTTTCTTAACGCAAAGCATTGTTTATTTGAACAATAATAATCGACTTCTTCTGGTTTTTTAATTAATTTTGAACCACAAACTGGACACTTATCTGGAATTTTAAATTCTTTTTCATCACCAGTTCTTAAAGAAGTTAGAACTTGAACAACTTCTGGAATAACATCTCCTGCTCTTTGAACTATAACTGTGTCCCCAATTTTGACTCCCAATTTTGAAAGCCAATCAAAATTATGCAAAGTTGCCCTTGAAATTGTGACCCCTCCTACTGAAACAGGTTCTAATATTGCTACTGGAGTTAATTTTCCGGTCCTACCAACTTGAACTATTATATCTTTTACTTTAGTTGTAGCTTGGGTCCCAGGAAATTTAAAGGCAATTGCCCCTCTTGGAGCTCTTTGAACAAAACCTAATTTTTCATAAATTGCATTATCGTTTACATTTACAACTATTCCATCAATCTCGTAAGGTAATTCTTTTCTCTTTTTTTCCATTTCAGAATGAAAAGCGATTACTTCATCTAAATTTTTGCAATACCTATTTAAAGGATTTTCCGGAATTCCTAAAATTCTCATTAATTCATGTTCTTCTTGATGAGTTTTTTGACCCAAATCAGTAACAATATCGTAACCAAAAAACGCAAGTTTTCTTTGGGCAGTAATTTTTGGATCCAATTGTCTTACAGAGCCTGCGGCTGCATTTCTAGGATTAGCAAAGGGTTCTTCGCCTTTTCTTTTTTGTTCTTCGTTGAGTTCTTCAAAAGCTTTTTTTGTCATATAGATTTCTCCTCTTATTTCAATTTCGTTAGGAATTTTATATTTTGGTGGCAATTGCTCAAGCCTTAATCTCAGAGGAATGTATCTAATTGTTTTTACGTTTTGGGTAATATCTTCTCCAGTATAACCGTCTCCCCTTGTGGCTGCCTGAATTAAAACTCCATCTTTATAAATTAATGTTGTTGCTAAACCATCCATTTTTAGTTCTGCAAAGAAATCCAATTTTTGGAATTCAGAAGGGGTAAGCAATTTTTCAATTCTTTTTAGCCATTCCCTCATTTCTTCTTCATTAAAAGCATCTTGTAAAGTAAGCATTGGAACTTTATGTTTTACCTTTTTGAATTCCTTCAATGGAGGACCTCCCACTCTTTGGGTGGGAGAATCAGGGGTAACAAATTCTGGAAATTGTTTTTCCAATTCAATAAGCTCTCTTTTTAATGAATCGTAAGCTGCATCTGAAATTTCTGGTTTGTTCAAAACATAATACAAATAATCGTGGCGCTCAATTTCCTTTCTGAGTTTCTCGATTCTCTTTTTTGCTTCCTCTTTTGAGAGTTTTTCAACCATACTAATTATATTATATAATAAAAGCATGAAAAAAATTGAAAAAATAGGGGTTTTGGGAGGAGCTTTTAATCCGCCTCATTTGGGACACTTAAAAATAGCAGAAACTGCAAAAAAAATATTAAAATTGGATGAAATAATTTTTATTCCAAGCGGAATTCCTCCTTTAAAAAAAGAAGGTTTGGCAAAACCAGAGGATCGATTTAAAATGGTTTCTCTTTTAATTGAAGGGAAAAAAGATTTTAAGGTTTTAGATTATGAAATCAAAAAGAAAAAAAGGTCCTTCACAATCGAAACAATTTCTTACTTAAAAAGGAAATTCAAAAAGTGCAAAATTTTTTGGATCATCGGAGAAGATTCTTTTAGAGAAATAATTCAAGAAAAGTGGAAAGGGGGATTAAAAGTTTTAGATTTAGCAAAATTTGTTGTATTTACTAGACCGGGCCATCAATTTTGTTTAAAAAAATTGCCAAAAAAATTTGAAAAGAATAAAGAAATTGCCCTAAAAAAAGTAATTTTAATCAAAAAAAATATTCCTATTTCGGCTACAAAAATTAGAGAAAAGATCAAAAAAGGTGAAAGTGTGAAAAAATTTTTGCCAAAAAAGGTTTTAGATTATATAAAAGAAAGGGGGCTCTATGTTTAGAAAAATTTATTTTAATTTAGAAAAAATTCCTCCTCATTTAAAGTTGGACAAAGAAAAAATAAAAGAAATTTTAGAGGAAAAGATTAAAGAAATTAGGGATTATTTTAGGAAATCTGGATTTAAAAAAGCTATAGTTGGTGTTTCTGGAGGATTGGATTCTGCAGTTTCGGCTGTTTTAGCAGTGAGAGCTTTGGGAAGAAAAAATGTTTATTTTGTAAGAATGCCTTATTTAGGAATAACTCCTAATGAAAGCTTAAAAGTTGTTGAAAAGTTGGCTAAAAACTTAAATCTCCCAAAGGAAAATCTAATTACTATTCCGATTAATAACCCTGTCAATTCAAGCTGGAAGTTATTAAAAAAATTCAAGGGGGGTGATCCAAAAATTAGAAAAGGAAATTTAATGGCAAGGGAAAGAATGAAAATTTTATTTGATTTGTCTTTGGCATTAAAGGCAATAGTAATAGGAACAGAAAATAAAACAGAGGCAGAATTGGGTTATTTCACTCTTTGGGGAGACCAAGCATCAGGAATTGAACCTCTAAAAAATCTTTGGAAAATTCAAGTTTATCAATTGGCAAGCTATTTAAAAGAAATACCAGAAGAAATTTTAATTAAAGCTCCCTCCCCTGGTCTTTGGAGAGGACAATTATCAGAAAAAGAGCTGGGATTTGATTATTTAGAGGCAGATATTGTATTGTCAGCAAAAAAAGATTTAAAAATGTCAGAAAATGAGATTTCAAAAAATTTTAAAATTTCAAAGAGAAAGATCAGAAAAATTTTAGAAAGAGCAAAAATTGGCCAAATTAAAAACTCTCTTCCTTATGAATTGAAAAACTAAAATGGAAAAGAAAATTGAAAAAGAAATAAAAAACTTAATGAAATTATTAAAAGAGAAGGGTCTCTTTTTGGCAACAATGGAATCTTGTACTGGAGGGGCTTTAATCAATGCAATAACAAATATTCCAGGAGCTTCAGAAATCACCAGGGGCGGAATTGTTGCTTATTCTACAGAACAAAAAATTTATTTTGGGGTGCCAAAGGAAAAAAT
>CAZGXQ010000028.1:0-8432 GCA_964530195.1 uncultured Candidatus Saccharibacteria bacterium
TACCTGTTAATCCTTCTGGAGGATTAAAAGCAAGAGGTCATCCAATTTCCCCAACGGGATTAGCCCAAATTTATGAGATAGTAAAGCAATTAAGGGGTCAAGCTGGAGAAAGGCAAGTAAAGCCTATTCCAAAAATTGGACTCTGCCACAACATTGGAGGAGCAGGAGGTTCAGTTACTGTTCACATTTTAAAAAGAGTTTAAGTAAATTCTTAACTTTCTTTTTAGTATTTTCATTAACTGAAATTGCGCAAATCCCCTTTTTTGGAAATCCATAGAGTACTAAAGAGTTTTTTGGCGCCAACAAAATTGAAGGAATTACTAAAAGATCTTCTTCTCCTTCAACAAAAAGATTTTTTCCTTCTTTTATTGCTTTTTTAATTACTTGCCAGACCTCTTTTTGAATTGTTCCTGGCAAATTTTTGCATTTTAAAGAATAGGGCAAAATTTTTTTAATCTTTCTTCTTTTTATTTTTCCATCAAAAATTTTAACATTAGATGGCAAAGTTTTTGAACAAAAATCCCCAACCGTGATTACTTTTTTAAATTTTTTGTTTTTTATAAATTTTTCAAATTCTTTCAAAACCTCTTTTTCTTTTCCAAAAAATCTTTTCCCCCAAGGTCTTCTTAATTTAGAGCGCAAATTTTTTGGTAAAATATAAGTTTTATTCATTTTTTCATTTTAGCAAAACCGAATAATTTGGAGGAAAATTGAAATAACATGAAAAAGGCAATATTTTTGGCGTTTTTAACCTTTCTTTTTGCTTTTTTAAGTCTTTTAAAATCTGCATTAAAAGGAGGTCCTTTTGTTCCCACCCCAAAGAGAATTATCAGAAAGGCTTTAAAGCTTGCTGGGTTAAAGGAAGGAGAAATTTTATATGATTTGGGAGCTGGAATAGGAAATGTTTTAATAATTGGAGAAAAAGAATTTGGGGCAAAAGTAGTTGGTTTTGAGTTTTCCCCGATTTTATATTTCCTGGCTAAGTTGAATTTATTTTTCCACCAAATTAAAGGGAAAATTTATTATCAAAACTTTTTTGAAGCAAAAATAAAAAATGCTGATGTGATTTTTTTATATCTCACTCCAAAAATTTTGGAGAAACTAAAAGAAAAATTAAAAAAAGAATTAAAACCAGGAACAAGAATAGTTTGCTTTTCTTCTCCAATTCCTTCCTGGCAACCAACAAAAATTTTTCCACTTGAAGAAACAAGGTGCAAAATCAACCTTTATCTTTATCTCATAAAATAGCGAAATAATTGTTTGGCAAAAAAAAGAAATGTTAAAATTATAATAAACTTATTAATATGGACATCTCAATAGTAAGAGGAACCCTTTGTTTTACTGCAGGAATTAGTAATTTACTTTTCGCTTCACTCTTGTGGATCAGAGGAAAAACTAAGGCAACTTTTCATTTGGGTTGGAGTGCGTTTTTTTCTGGACTCTATAATTTTGCTTGGGGGATAAGCTATTTTTGGGAAAATCCAGCTACATTATTATTTTGGGCTCGAAGTACCTGGGTTGGACTTTTAATTATTCCTCAGTTTTTGACTTTTGTTTATTACTTTACTACGCAAGAAGAAAAGCCCCGTAAGTTATCCATTTTTATTTGGTACCTTCCCGCAATAATTTTTACCCTTCTCGCTCTTGCTACACCTTACTTTGTTCAAGAGCTTATTTCTACAAAACCTTTGGTAGCAAGAGCAGGATCCCTTTCTCGTTTGGGAAGATTATATGTTACTTTCGGTTCTATAACAGGTTTGTATTATCTTTTAAATGAGTATTTAAAAAGCAAAGGAATAAGAAAACTCCAAATAAGATATTTTATCATCGGAATTTTAATTTATGCTGGAAGCGGATTGATTTTTGCTGGTATTTTGCCATTTTTATCTCATCAGCGCTTCGGTCAATATATTTATTTTTCTGCTATTTCTTCTGTTTTTTGGATGGGATTTAGCACTTATGCAATTTTTCAAAAAGCTCTTTTTGAAATTAAATTGCTTTTGATTGAACTTTTAGTGGGAATTATGGGCGTCGCTTTTGCAATTTTACCCTTTTTGGTTCCAACCTTCTTTTTAAAAATTTTAACCACTCTCCTCTTTTTCCTGTTTTGCATATTTGGATATTTTTTAATTCGGGCTACCTATCAAGAAGAAAAAAGAAGGGAAGAAGCTGAAAAATTAGCAATTCAAGAGAGAATTTTAAGAGAACAAGCAGAAAAATTTGCAAAAATTTTCAATCAACTTAAAGAAAAATTGAGTCAAGTTTTAGATTTGGAAGAAGTGATTTTTAAAATTAGCGATGTTTTAAGAGAGGCGTTTGAAACTGAAAGAATTTGTTTTGCCCCGAAACCAACTGATTTTAGGTTTCCTGAAGTTTGGCACAATGTAGGCTTTGAACAACAAAAAATTTCTTCTTTTTTGGGAGACCCATTTCTTTACTCTCTTTTGGAAGAAAAAGGAGGGGTTTTGTCGCAAAAAGATGTACTTCTCTTAATTGAGCAAACTAAAGACGAACTTAAAAAAGAACAGCTCAAAATTTTTTTGGAAAAATTAAATCAAAACGAAATTGAAGTTTTAATTCCAATTTTTCAAAGAGAAAAAACAATTGTGGGATTAATAATTTTGGGTGAAAAATCATCAGGAAAATCCTATTCAAAAGGGGATCTTGAAATTTTAAATAACCTTTCATATCAATTCTCAATTTCAATTAACAATGCCTTACTTTTCAAAAAAATTCAGGAAGACAAAGAAGCATTGGAGAAATTCTACAAACTAATTGAGGGGCGAGAACTAAAGATGATGGAGCTAAAAGAAAAAATCAAAGAACTAGAAGAAAAACTGAAACAAAAATCTTAACACAAAATTACTCTTTTTAAACCAGAACCTTAGCACCACAAAACTTTTTGACTCCCCCCACCAAAAAAGATAAAATTAAACCGAAATATGCTTAATTCAAAATTTTGGGCAAGATATTTTAAATTTTATGGAAACAGAAATTGAGAAAAAAATTAAAGAAGTACTGAATTTAGTAAAAAAAGGAGGGCTCTATCCAGAAATACCTATTGTAACTGGGGGCATTTCTAGTAAGCCAGAATTTATAGTAAATGGGAAAAAGGTACTATCTTTTAATTCAGGAAATTATCTAGGATTAGCGCACAATAAAGAAGTTATGGAGGCTATTATTGAAGGACTTCATCAATATGGTGTACATCCTTCTGGATCAGTTTTGATTTCAGGAACTTTAGAAATTCATCGGGAATTGGAAAAGGAAATTGCAGAATTTCTTGGTATGGAAGCTGGAATGATTTTTAATACAAGCACTATGGCGAATATGGGAGTTATTCCAGCAATAATTGATTTACCAACACTAAAGTTTTTCACACCTTTTAAAATTTCTTTTGTGGCTAGTAAAGAAAGCGTTCTTTTTAGTGACGAATTTAATCATCCAACAATTATCGAGGGTTGTCGCCTGGCAAAAGCTGAGAGAATAATTTATCGACATTGCGACATTAATGACCTAGAACAAAAATTAAAAAAATACAAAAAAAGGAAGAGAAAATTAATCTTGACAGATGGAGTATTTAGTACAACTGGCGAAATTGCACCATTAAAAGAAATCATTGAATTAGCCCAAAAATATGGAGCAATGGTTTATGTTGACGATGCAATTGCTACTGGAATTTTGGGTGAAAATGGCAAAGGAACAATGGAATATCTTGGATTAAAAATGGTGTAGATATTATTGTAACAACTTTTTCAAAAGCATTTGGAGTTGTTGGAGGGTTTGCCGCAGGCTCAAAAGAAATAATTGATTATTTGAGAATTTCTGTAAAAACTTATATGTTTTCTGGTGCTTTTTTAGGAGCACTAGCTAAAGGAGTTTTGAAGTCTTTAGAAATTATTAAAAGAGATAAGTGGAGAAGAATTAAATGCTGGGAGAATGCGAAATATTTAAAAAATAAATTAGAAGAGGCAGGATTTAATACTCTAAATAGTCAAACCCCAATCATTCCGGTTTTAATCGGAGATGAAAATGTAGCAATTAAAGTATCAAAAGATTTATTTGCACAAGGCATCTTATCCCCTCCTTTTCGATGGCCAGCAGTGCCAAAAAAACATGCATTATTAAGATTCACAGTCACTTGTGAACATACTATAGAACAATTGGATACATTAATAGAAAATTTAATAATTATTGGAAAGAAATATAAGATAATCAAATGAGTCTTTGGTAAAAAATGGAGATTTTAGAAATTATTATTCCAATAGCTGCAATTTTTAATTTTTTTCTTGGTTTTTTTGTACTTATAAAGGATCCTTCAAAAAAACTTAATCTTTTTTTTGGAATTTCTTGTTTTGTTACATCTATTTGGATCTTTGCTAATTTTATGATGGGGGTTAGACAAACCCTCTTTTGGTTAGAAAGTGCTTCAGCCTTTGGGGCTTTAGTTCCTTTTACTGCTCTTCTTTGGATTTTAGAACTTTGTGAGAAAAGGCTATCTGGAAAATCGTTAATTTTATTGGGAGGTTTAGCCCTCTTTTTTTTCGTTGTTTCTTATACTGAGTTAATCACGACTGATATAAAAGAAATTCATTTTGGTAGATTTGAAGGAAAAACCGGCCCTCTTTTTCCCCTCTATTCAGTTTATGTTAGTGGAGTGCTTCTTTTCATACTTTATGTATTTATAGAAGGATATTTAAAGGCTTCGGGCATAAAAAAATTGCAATTAAGCTACGTGATGATCGGGGGAATTTTGTATATGAGTAGTGCCTCTATTGTAACTCTTATTTTCCCTTTATTTGGCATTTATAGATTCGCATTTTTAGATACCCCGAGCTCGCTTTTTCTTCTTTTCTTCACAGCTCTTGCCATTACTCGTTACCACCTCTTTGGCATTGAAGTAATTTTAACCGAAATTTTAGTTGGAGTAATTGGAATTTTGCTTTTGATTCAGATTTTTGTTGCACCAACAATCTTTTGGAAAATTATCAATGGAATAATTTTTCTTTTGTTTTGCATTTTTGGTTATCTTTTAATTCGTGGAGTTTTTAGAGAAATTAGAAGAAGAGAAGAGTTAGAAAGAATTAGTAGGGCAAAAACAGAGTTTATTTCAATTACTTCTCATCAGTTAAGGACGCCCTTAACAGTGATTAAGGGTTATTTGTCAATGATTTTGGAAGGAGTTTATGGGGAAGTTTCAGAGAAAGTGAAAAAGGTTTTAGAGAATATTTATTTGGCAAATGAGAGATTGATTAAATTAGTTAATTCATTTTTGAATGTTTCAAAAATTGAGTTAGGAAAACTTGAGTTGGAATTGGAAAGAACAGATATTGCAGAAGTTATAGAAAGTGTTTTAAAAGAAATGGAGGTTGGGGCAAGAGAGAAAAATCTTTATTTGAGATTTGAAAAACCAAAAGAGGTCCCCAAAATTTTGGTAGATAAAGAAAAAATAAGAGAGATTATTTTAAATTTAGTTGATAATGCGATAAAATATACTCAAAGAGGAGGAATTGAAATTAAATTGCAAATTATAGATAGTAGATTGCAAATTGTAGTTTCAGATACTGGAGAAGGTTTGACAAAGGAGGAAAAGGAAAAATTATTTGAAAGCTTTTCAAGAGGTTCTGCAGGTCAAAAGTATTGGGTAGAAGGAGCAGGAATTGGTCTTTATGTTGCAAAGAGAATTGTTGAGTTGCATCAAGGGAAAATTTGGGTAGAATCTGAAGGAAAAGGAAAAGGTTCAACTTTTTATGTTGAATTGCCGATAAAATAGCTTATTAGCTTGTAGTTTATTAGCTTTTTAGAGAACAATATGCGACTTCATACTTATAAAGATTTGGTTGTTTGGCAGAAGGCGATGGAATTAGTTGTATTAATTTACGAATTAACAGAAAAATTTCCTCGCTCAGAGCTATACGGTTTGACCTCACAAATGAGAAGAGCTGCAATATCGATTCCTTCCAATATTGCTGAGGGAAGAAGAAGAGGATCCAAAAAAGAATTTCTCCACTTCCTTTTAAATGCTTATGGATCAGGAGCTGAACTCGAAACCCAATTGGAAATTGCCAAAAAACTCCCAGAAACGAGAAATTTAGATTACAATAAAATAAACTCTTTGTTAGAAGAAATTATGAAAATGTTAAATCGAATGATTAAAAGTTTAAAACCAAAATCTACAACTTAAAGAGCTAATAAGCTAACCAGCTAATAAGCTAACCAGCTAATAAGCTAACAAGCTAGATATCATGAAAAAAATATTAATTATTGAAGATGAAATTGTGTTAGCTGAAATGTATAAAGAGAAATTGGAAAAAGAAGGTTTTGAGGTTTTTTTAGCAAGTGAAATTGAAGAGGGAATAGAAATTGCAAAAAAGGAAAACCCAGATTTAATTTTGTTAGATATTCTTTTGCCAAGAGAAAATGGGATTTCTTTTTTGGAAAAGATAAAAGATGAAAAAATACTTGAAAAAATTCCAGTTATTGCTTTTTCAAATTACGATGACCCAGAGACAAAAAAGAAGGCTTTTGAAATGGGAGTAAAAGAATATTTAATTAAGGCAAACTATACCCCAGGAGAAGTTGTCGAAAAAATAAAAAAATACTTAAAATAAATGGCTTTTTATCAGTGTCCAAGCTGTAAAAAAGTTTGGCAATATCCAATTGGAAAATGTCCAGAATGTTTTTTAAATTTAGAGAGAAAAAAAGGAAATATAGCAAAAGTGATTGCAATTTCAAGAGTTGAAATTCCTTCAATTTTTCATCCAAAAGTTCCCTACTTTGTTTTAGTTTTAGAAGATGAAAACAAAAATCGTTGGATCAAAAAAAGCAAAAAAGAATATAAAATTGGAGAAACAATAGAAAAAGAAAAATTAACAAATGAAGAAGGGGTAATTGTTTTGAAAGTAAAGTATGATTATTTTGAAGTGATTGAAAAAATTTTTGAAATCTTGGAAAAAATTGAATTAAAGGAAGATTCAAAAATTTTAATTTTACCCACCCTAGAAAAACCTTCCCACCCTTACTTTAGAGACAACACTTCTCCAGAATTTTTAGAAGCTACTCTAAAATTTTTGTTTGAAAAGAAAATTAGACCAGAAAATATTAAAGTTTGTGCTCAAAGCTTTGATGAAATTGAAATTGGATTTAAAGCTCAAAGATCAGGATTATTAGAAATTTGCCAAAAATATAAGGTTTTACCTTTCGATTTATCAAAAGGAAATTTCATTAAAAAAGGAGATTTAGAAATTTCAGAAGAAGTCTTTAAATCAGATTTAATTTTAAATTTGCCAATTTTGAAAATGGGGAGGGCTTCAGCTACAGAAAATTTATTTTTCTTTTTGAAAAAAGAAAATTATTTAGCTCAAAAATATCTTTATTCTGAAAAAGAAATCTTTGAAAAATTAAAAGAAAAATTACCAAAAATTTTGACGATTGGAGAAGCAAGACACATTCAAGATGAAAAAGGATTTACCAATTATCTCTTTTTAGTTTTAGCTTCTTTTGAGCCAAAAAATTTAGATTTTGTATTTTTCAAAATTACTCAAAGAGAAAAATTGCCAGAGATTTTAGAGGGCTTGGAAATTGAAAAAATCGAAAGCATTGGGGACATAGATTTTTAAAAATATGGAAGGACTTTATGTTACAAATAGAAGAGGAGAAAAAGAACCATTTTCTTTCAAAAAGCTCTATCAAGGAGTAAGAAATTGTGGAGCATCAAAAGAATTAGCTCTTGAGATTGCTTCTAAAATTCAAAAAGAAATTTTCCCTGGAATTTCTACCCAGGCAATTTATCAAAGAGCCCTCGAACTTTTATTAGAAAAATCTCCAAAAAGTGCAATTAGGTTTAACCTAAAAAGCGCAATTGAAAAATTAGGACCTACAGGTTTTCCTTTTGAAAAATTTGTTGCCAGGATTTTTGAGACTAAGGGATTTGAAGTAAAGGTTAATCAAATTGTTCCTGGTTTTTGTGTTCAATATGAAATAGATTTTGTAGCCAAAAAAGAAAATTTAGTTTATATTGGGGAATGTAAATTTCACTCTTTACCAGGGCAAAGAGTTGACCTTCAAGTAGCTTTATCTAATTTTGCAAGATTTTTAGACATTAAAAACGGAAAATTTTTAAATTCAAATTTCGAATACAAAAGCATTTTGGTAACAAACACAAAATTTACCCAAGATGCAATTTCTTATTCAAAATGTGTTGGGGTCGAACTTTTGGGCTGGAAATATCCTCCAGAAGGAGGACTAGAAAAAGAAATTGAGGAAAATAAACTATTTCCAGTTACCATTTTGCCTTCTGTTTCTTCTGAGTTGGGGAAAATACTTATTGAAAATAAAATTGTGCTTGTTAAAGATGTTTTTTCTCCAGAATTTGAAAAGTTAAAAATTGGAGGAAAAGAAAAAATTTTAAAAGAAGCAAAAGTTTTATTGGA
>CAZGXQ010000029.1:0-5431 GCA_964530195.1 uncultured Candidatus Saccharibacteria bacterium
CAAGAAAAATAATTTTCATAAATTCCAAAATATTTTTTATTTTAAAATTAAATTCAAATCTTCTTTACATTTTGGACACTTTCCGTTTTCATCGTAGCGATGAATGAAATAATTTACTCGATTAATAACTAATTCCCCACATTTTGGACAATAAGTATTTTCGGCTTTGTGGCCAGGAATATTCCCAATATAAACATATTTGAGACCAACTTTTTTTCCAATTTCGATAGCTTTTTCTAAAGTCTCAATTGGGGTGTCAGGAAGATGCTGCAACTTCCAAGAAATTGCTCCGCAAAATTGAGAAATGTGCCAGGGAGTTTCAGGTCCTAAATTTTCATAGATCCATTTGGCAATTCCTTTAAAAGTTTTTTCGTCATCATTTAAGGTAGGAATAACGAGCGTTGTAATTTCAACCCAAACTCCAGATTTTTTCATTAATTTTGCAGTTTCCAAGACTGGTTCTAATCTTCCGCCACAAACTTTTTGATAAAACTCTTCTGTAAACCCTTTAATATCAATATTATTAGCATCAAGGTAGGGGATAATCAATTTTGCAGATTCTTTTGACATGAATCCGTTTGAGACAAAATTGTTTTTCAATCCTGCTTTTTTTGCCAATTTCATCACATCTAAGGCGTATTCTAAGAAGATTGTGGGTTCTATATAGGTGTAAGAAATCGAAGGAAGGTTATTTTCTTTTGCAATCTCAACAATTTTTTCTGGTGGGAAATACTCTCCTGGAATTTCTTTTGCTTGTTTATAAGCTTGAGAAATATCCCAATTTTGACAGTTCAGACAGGAAAAATTGCATCCAACCGTGGCAATGGATAAAGATTGAGTTCCTGGCAAAAAATGATAAAAAGGTTTTTTCTCAATTGGATCAATATGAATTGCAACTAATTTTCCATAATTTAAAGCAAATAATTTTCCATCAATGTTCTCTCTTACTCCACACTTTCCTCTTTGACCTGGCGCTAAAACACAATAATGAGCACAAGTTCTACACTGGACTTTTTTCTCTGGAAGTTTTTTGTACAAATAAGCTTCTTTCATTAATTTCATTTTATCAGAGATTTGACAAAAACTAAAATTTTTATTAACTCTAAAATAGCACTTTTTAAGGAGGTGTAAGATGGCAGGAAGGTTAGAAGTAATTACAGGTCCAATGTTTGCTGGGAAGACAGAAGAATTAATAAGGCGTGCAGTAAGGGAACAGATCGCAAGAAAGAAGGTTGTTGTTTTAAAACCTACTCTTGATACACGCTATGCTAAAGATAAAATCGTAGCTCATAATGGAAGAGCTTTAGATTGTGTCGCTCTTCCTTGTAATTTTGATTTTCTTCAATTAGAACCTACACTTCAAAAAGAAATTCTTTCTGCAGATGTTGTCTGCATAGATGAGGCTCAATTTTTTAGTCAAGAGATCGTAAGGTTTTGTGAATGGTTAGCTCAAGCAGGAAAAATAGTGATTGTCGCAGGTCTTAATCTTGATTTTAAAGGAGAACCATTTGGCCCAATGCCAAATCTTTTAGCTTTAGCAGATAGCGTGACAACGCTCACTGCAGTTTGTAGTGTGTGTGGGAAAGAAGCTACGAGAACTCAACGATTAATTAGGGGAAAGCCTGCACCGAAGGACTCACCACAAATTTTAATTGGGGGTCTGGAAACTTATGAGGCAAGATGTAGAGATTGTTGGGAAGTACCGAAATAGAAAGGAGGAAAAGATGCACTACAGAGAGAAGAAGTGGCTACAAAATATGATAGAAAAGGGAACATCTTTGAGAGAAATTGCAAGAAATGAAGGAGTAAGCCATCATACTATTTCTCAATGGGCTAAAAAATTTGGTTTACCCACTGACATCTATAGAAAAACTGCTAAACATTGTAACCTTTCCCCAGAACTTATCGAATTTTTAGATGGTTTGCTTTTGGGGAGGGGCACTATTGTTTGTCGTTATCCAAACACCGCTTACTTATCTTTAGCTTTCAATCGGAAAGAGTATCTTGAATGGATCAGTCAGGAACTGCAAAAGTTAGGGATAGAACAAAAAGGACAAATTAAAAAAATGGTAGGAAAAAGAAAACAATATTCTTCTTGGCGATATGAAAGTTGGAGCTATTATGAATTGGTTGAAATCCGAAAAAGATGGTATCAAAAACGAAAAAAGGCAATACCTCAAGATATAAGAATTACTCCTCAAGTAGGACTATTGTGGTATCTTGGCTCTGGATATCTTGAAATCCAGACTAAAAAACGAAAAACCCCTTTCTTAAGAATTAGATTTTCTCTAGGTCGTTACTCTGAGGATGAAGTTAGAAACCTTGTAAAAAAGATAGAAGAAGCAACAAGTTGTAAAGTTAAAATTTATCATTGCAAACCTCTTAAAATCACGATTACTCCACCAGAAAAATTCCTTTCTTTTATTGGACCTTGTCCTGAAGAATTAAAACCGCTCTTTGGTAAAAAATGGAAAATTTATTAGGGGCTCATTTGCCCCTTTATTTTTAAAAAAAATGAAAAGAAGCCCAAAAAAATTTGGGCTTCAACCAAAGTTCTGTTTCTTTACCACTTTTCTATTTCTGGAATTTCCCAGACCATTTGACCCTCTTCTTTAACAAGTCGAGGCGAAATTGGAAAACCGAGTAACTTAGCTGCTTTTTTTACTGATTTTTCAAGAATTTCTAGATCCCTCTCTGCTCTATAGGATAAATAAGGCAAGGAAGAGTAAAAATCAACAAGTCTTTCAATGAGTATTTTATTTTCTTTACTTAGATGTTTGAATAAAGGATCAAGATTGACTGGGGAAAAATTACGTCTTTTATTGTCAGCTAAATACAGGGCTATCCCAAGGAGGTTTTCTGGTGTTTCAATGAATCTTTTAATTTCTGGCCAAAACTCTTCTTTTGTGAAAAATAAAAGTGCTTTAGAGTAACTTTCATAATCTTTTAATGTCAGTTCTGGCCAAAGAGAATGCCTAAGGTCGTCTACCCAGATATCTACAAGGGAAAATGCCAAATAAAGCATGTGAGAAGCAAGCTTGAAATTTTTGGCTAACTTACCTTTCAGTCTTCCATATCTTTTGGGAAAAGAAAGAGCTGAGAAAATCGGATCTATTGCCTCAGCTAATTTGCAATGACAAAGTTCGTGGACTAAATCACAAAGGAAAAGTTCTTTATGTGAAATTGCTTCATCGTGAACCCAGATTTTGTGAGTTTGAGTTTCTGCATCAGAAACCACCCGACAAGTTGTTTCTTTTGGGGCTAAAATATATAAGATTGACCACTTTAAACCTAACTTTTCAACAAAAGGTACCAATTCAGGAATTTCTACTATTTTCATTGACCCTCCTTTTTAAAGAGCTCTTGCTACCATAATTATAAAAAGTTTTTAAAAAAATTTAAATTTTTGTTAAAATGAAAAAATGCGAAGAAGGATTTTTATTGCCATAAATTTACCAGAAAAAATAAAAGAAGAGCTTGAAAAATTTCAAGATCAATTTTTGGATTTGCCAGCAAAATGGGTAAAAAAAGAAAATTTGCACATTACCTTAGCTTTTTTAGGATACATTAGAGATGAAGAATTGCCAAAAATTATTGAAATAACAAAAAAAGTTGCCTCAAATTACTCTCCTTTCAAAATTAAAATTGTCAAAGTTTCCTTTTTTCCGCCCAAAACTTTTCCTCCGAGAATGATTTGGGCAATTGGAGAAAAAAATGAACCCCTTTTTAAATTACAAGAAAATTTAAAAAACGCTCTTTCAGAAATTAACATTCCTCAATTAGAGGAAGAAGCAGGGAGAAGCTTTACTCCTCACATCACTTTAGCTCGGATTAAAAAGTGGGAAATAAGACAAATGGAAAGAGAGGAAATTCCTCAAATTGATGAAGATATAGAGTTAGAATTTTTAGCAGATTCAGTAGACATTATGGAAAGTCATTTAAAAAGATCAGGTCCAGAATATATTTTGTTGCAAAAAATTCCCTTATCATGAAAATTTTAAACATTGTTTTTGGAATTTTGGGAGGCTTGGGAGTTTTTTTGTATGGACTTTTTATTTTAAGTTTTGGATTTAAAAAAATTTACTCAAAACAAATAAAAAAGATTTTAGAAAATTTAACTAAAAAACCTGTTGCTGGGGCTTTTACTGGCTTTCTGGTTACTTCTATTGTTCAAAGCTCAAGTTTGGTAATGGTTACTTTAATTGGACTTTTGAATGCTGGATTTTTGGGATTGAAAGAAGCAATTTCAGTGATGCTTGGCGCTGAAATTGGAACAACAATCACCGCTCAAATTGTTGCTTTTAAAATTGGAGTTTGGTGGGCTCCTATAACTTTTCTTGGCGCAATTTTATACTTATTTGGTAAAGAAAAAACTAAATATATTGGTCAAGTAATTTTTGGGTTTGGATTGGTATTTTTGGGAATGATATTAATGAGTCAAGGAGCAAAACCCTTAAAAGAAAGTCAATTTTGGTTGGACACTTTAGCTAAGTTTGGCAAAAATCCAATTTTGGGAGTTGTAGCAGCAAGTATTTTCACTGCAATCATTCAGTCAAGCTCAGCTACAATGGGATTAATTATTGCTTTGGGCAGTGAAAACTTAATTAATTTGCCTTCCGCAGTTGCTTTAATGCTTGGAGCTAACATTGGGACATGTATTACTGGAGCAATAGCTTCAATCAGATCTTCGCTAAATTCAAAAAGGCTTGCTTTTTCGCAATTAACATTAAACATTCTTGGCACACTTTTATTTTTGGGCTTTTTTAACCAGTATGTGATTTTTGTTTCAAAAACAAGCAGTTTTTTACCAAGACAAATTGCCAACTCTCACACCATCTTTAACATAATTTGTACTATTTTGGGGCTTTTGCTCTTGAAATATTTAATAAAGTTAGTAAAAACTCTTTTGCCAGGAAAAGAAATTGAAATAGAAAGAGGAGCAAAATTTATAGATGAAAAAATTTTACATGTTCCCTCAATCGCTATTTATCAGGCAGAAAAGGAAATTTTGAGAATGGGAGAAATTGCAAAAGAAATTTTAACAAAGTCAAAGGAGGCGATTTTGAAAGAGAAATTGGATTTGGTTGAAGAAATAAAATTAAAAGAAAATATGATTGATGAACTTCACCATATAATTGACAATTATTTAACAAAAATTTCTGCTTTAGATTTGTCAGAAAAAGAGGCAGAAAAGGTGACTCTTTTTTTGCACACAGTTTCTGATATTGAAAGAGTTGGAGATCATTGTGACAATTTTGCTGAATTTACTGAGATGAAAATAAAAAACAAAATTGAATTTTCAAAAATCGCTCAAAAAGAAATTGAAATAGAAAGAGGAGCAAAATTTATAGATGAAAAAATTTTACATGTTCCCTCAATCGCTATTTATCAGGCAGAAAAGGAAATTTTGAGAATGGGAGAAATTGCAAAA
>CAZGXQ010000030.1:0-31567 GCA_964530195.1 uncultured Candidatus Saccharibacteria bacterium
AAATCTTTTTTGATTTTAACCTTTTTCTCTCAAGCATGTTAAGAAAATCAGTATTACCTCCAAAATTCAATTGATAAGATCTATCAATAATTACACCCCTTTGGGTAAAAAGGTGGCACAATGTCCTATGGACAATCGTTGCTCCAACTTGGGATTTAATATCATCTCCAATACAAGGTAAATTTTTCTTTTCGAATTTTTCAGCCCATTTTTTATCTGAAACTATAAAAACAGGCATGCAATTAATAAAAGCGCACCCTGCTTTTAGGGCACACTGTGCGTAATATTCTGTAGCCTTTTGAGAACCAACTGGCAGATAATTGATTAAAATTTCAGCTCCTGATTTTTTCAATTCTTCAGCAACATTTACTGGTTTTTCTTTTGCTACAACAAAAGTTTTATCTTCTGGATACTCTTTCATGTGAGAGGCTATTCCATCCAAAACAGGTCCCATTTTTACTTTCACTCCAATTTTGGGAATATCTTTGCAAAAAATCTTTGTACAATTTGGCGAAGCAAAAATTGCTTCAGAAATATCCTTCCCTACTTTTCTTTTGTCTACATCAAATGCTGCTACAACTTTAATATCTGAAATTTTGTATCCCCCTAAAACATTGTGCATCAATCCTGGAATTAATTCTTTTTCATCCTTTACATTTTTGTAATAAAAGAGACCTTGAATTAAAGCGGAAGCACAATTTCCAACACCTACAATTGCAATTTTTATTTCTTTTGACATAATTTTTAAAATTTTAATAACCTGACCTTGTTTTCCCTATATAAAATATTTTACTCTGGTAAAATTATTTGTCAAGAGAAAAGCCGGGCGAAAAACCCGGCCAAAACTTGAAAGGAGCTATTTTGATATCAAGTTTTCAATTGCTCTAAGAATGTCTGCCTGTGCAGGACTAGTTTGTGTGATGCGAAAGCAAGCAACAATTTCTTCTCCTCTCTTTAGATAAACAAAGTCAGGATCTTCCCAAAGAGAAAAACCTTCGGAGAGTTGAAAGTTCAACATTGCATTGGGTATTTCCCACATATTTCTCACCTCCTGTTTAATTTAATTAAATCAGAAAACAATTAGAAATTCAAATTTTGACAGTAAAGAAAAAAGCATATAAATTAAAATTAATAATATGCTGCCTTTTGAAAGATTAAGGAAATTAAACACAATAGACAATCTTTGGCTGTACATTCTCTTTCTTTTAAAAGAAAAAGAGCTTTATGGTTGGGAAATTCCAAAATTGATTGAAGAAAAATTTAATTTTCGACCAGGAAAAATTACCCCCTATCGCGTCCTTTATAGATTGGAAAAAGATGGATTTGTCAAAAGCAAAATGAAAGAAAGAAGAAGAGTTTATCAGATTACTAAGAAAGGTGAAGAAGAACTAAACAAGGCAAAGGATTTTTTCAAAAAATTGTTAGAGTTTTTTAAAGAAAATGACAAAAAATAAAAAAATTAAAGAAATAAAAAACAAAGAAATTGCCAAAACTTTAAAAGAAATTGCAAAACTTTTAGAAATTGAGGGAATAGCGTTCAAGCCAAAAGCTTACCAGAGAGCAGCTGAAACTATAGAAAAATTAGAAACAGAATTAAAAGAAATTTATGAGAAAGAAGGAATCAAAGGACTTGAAAAAATTAAAGGTATTGGGAAAAGCATTGCCCAAAAAATTGAAGAAATTTTAAAAACTGGGAAAAGTAAGTATTTGGAAGAATTGAAAGAAAAAAACAGAATTAGAATTATTGTGACTCATTATTTTGAGACAAAAGGAGTGAGTTTGGATCAATTAAAAAGAGATGCAAGAAAAAGAAAGATAATTTATTCAAGATTTACAAAACCTGCAAAACAGCTTTTGGAATTAGCAGGATCTTTAGAAAAAGCAATAGAAGCTATTGATAAAGTGGCTGCTTGGGCAAAGTCAAGAAATTTAGATTATGCTATTGAAACTGTCTTTAAAAAATGGTTAGAATTAGATAGATTAAAGCCAAAAGAGGTCGTAAAAAAACCTTACTTTCAAGGAAATCCTATGGTTTGGTCAGAAACAAAGAAAAAGTGGTATGTTATTACACCTGAGGGTGAATGGTTAGAATTTGCAGGAAAAGAATCGGATATTGAATGGCGAATTGAAAAATAACATGCTTTCATATTTTGATTTAAGAAAAGGAACAAAATTTATCTTAAATGGACAACCCTATGAGGTTTTAGATTTCAAACAGGTAGGCAAAGCTCAAGATGTGGTAGTAGCTAGAACAAAAATTAGAAACTTAATTACAGGGGAAATTTTAGAAAAAACTTTTCACCAAAGCGACACTTTTGAAGAAGCAGAATTAGAAAAAGTTGAGGTCAAATTTTTATATTCCCACAGAGGAAAATTTGGCTTTTGCGAGGTAAACAATCCCAAAAATAGATTTGAATTAACAGAAAAACAAATTGGAGAATCTGCAAAATTTTTAAAACCCCAACAAATTCTCACTGGTATTAAGTTTGAAGGAAAATTTATTAATGTAATTTTACCGATTAAAGTTCAATTGAAGGTAATAGAAACCCCACCCGGGGTCAGAGGCGATAGAGCTCAAGCTGGAACAAAAATTGCTGTTTTAGAGACTGGAGCAAAAGTAAATGTTCCTCTTTTTGTTGAAGTTGGGGATATTATTGAAGTGAATACTGAAACCGGAGAGTATGTAAGGAGAATTCAAGAATAAAAAAGGCCAGAGTAAATTACCCTGGCCCTACTCCAAAGTCCACATTGAACGATGAAATCTTGGATGCTGAATTAAACGGGGTTGCCAATTTTCTCCAAAAAATGAAACAAAGACATCACTAAGAATTTTTTCCATTATAATAGGTACCTTATCTTTTCTTTCTGAAATCGTAGGGACTTTTTTCAAAATTTCAACCATTCTTTCATATTCAACCTCCTTACCTCTTAAAAAAGAAAGAATTTCTTTTATGTCCCAAATTTCAACATTAAATCTTTGTTGAATAACTGGAACTGTAGCTAATTCCCACATTAACTGTTTGAAGTCCAAAGAGGCTCTAATAATAGGAATTTTTGGAGTATTCATCCAAAGGAACATTTCTTCTTCGCTCAGTGCATCTAAAATTTCAGAAAAGTTGATTTTTGAAGACATTAGAAAGATCTTAATAACTTCTTCTCCCAAAAAGGATGCAACCACTTCGCACAAAAGAATATAAACTGGATAAATACTAAATCTCAAAAAAAGCTGAACCCTTCTTTCTCCTTCCTCCTTTGGTATGTGTTTTAAATTAACTTCTACTCTTAAATCTTCAAATGCTTCCCCGAACTCTTCGCCCATTTTACACATCGTTATTACTCTTAAGAAGCGAATTAAACTTTTTTCAGAAAAATTATGCAATAAATCAGGTGAAGCGTGTATTAAGTGGATTTTTCTTCCATCAAGTGTGAGCATAGCTTCTGTCCAACACTTCATCTCCCCTTCTACAACCTTTAAATATACTGGTCGATTTAAATCCATTTTCCTGGCAAGCGCTGCCAACATTTCCACACTCTTCATTACACCACCTCCTTTAAAGAGCTTTTTATTTTTAACAAAAATTTAAAAAATTGTCAATAAGAACATTTGAGAAAAGAATGTCTTAAATAAAGTTATAAAAATTTGTTGCGGGGGTAGGATTCGAACCTACACACTCAGCTCCAAAGGCTGATGTCCTACCATTAGACGACCCCGCAATTGATGCTACAAAAAGTTTATCAAAATTTTGAACAAATTTCAACGATTGCTAATTCTAAAGGTAATTGTAAAATTGGAGAAAATTTCATTTTGTTTTGAGCATCCAAAAACACAACAATCATTCTTCTTAAATTTTCTTCAGTAATTTTTTTTGATATCCTCTCAATTTTGTTTATTTCATCCTCTCCCCTACTTTCTGAAATCAAATCCTTACCCCCAAGTTTAAAAACTAAAATGTCTCTTAATAAAGAAATCAAATCCTTAGCAAATTCTTGAAGGTCTATTCCTCTTTCATAGATTGAATTTAAAAATTCAATAGCTTCTTTTAATTTTTTTTCAATTATTAAATCAAAAAAATTAAAAAGAATTTCACTTTCTACCAAACCTAACAAATTTTTAACATCTTGAGCGCTAATTTCTCTTTCCCCAAAAAGAGCGAAAATTTGATCCAACAAGCTTTCGGCATCCCTTAAGGAACCTTCTGCTTTTTGAGCTAAAATTTCTAGAGCCTCTTTTTCTATTTTTATTCTTTCTTTTTCAACAATAAACTGGAGCTTTTTTAAAATTTCCCCCTTTGTTAATCTCCTAAAATCAAATCTTTGGCAACGAGAAAGAATTGTTGGAATCATCTTATGAACTTCAGTTGTTGCTAAAATGAAAATGGTATGAGCTGGAGGTTCTTCTAAAGTTTTTAATAAAGCATTTGCTGCCTCTTTTGTTAATTGATGAGCTTCGTCAATAATGTAAACTTTGTATTTTGATTTTGAGGGTACAAACCTTATTCCATCTCTTAATTCTCTAACTTCATCAATTCCTCGATGAGAAGCAGCATCAATTTCAATCAAATCCATTGACCTTCCTTCTTGAATTTCAATACAAGATGTACATTCACAACAAGGCTCAAACTCTCCCTCTTTTCTTTTTTGGCAATTTAGTGCCTTTGCAAAAAGACGAGCCAAGGTTGTTTTCCCAGAACCTTTAGGTCCATAAAATAAATAAGCGTGAGAAATTATTCCAGAAGCTATTGCATTAGAAAGAGTTCTGGCAATGTGTTCTTGCCCAATAAATTCTGAAAATTTTTGAGGTCTATATTTTCGATAAAATGCTTTGGTCATTTCCTGAACACAAAAATTTTATAACCAAAGAAATTCCAAAACATTACCACTAAAGTAGCAAAAATTTTGATCAAATTCATTAGGGCTCCAGCTGAAATTTTAAAATAAGAAAGAAAAGTGGTTCCCAAAAAGACAATTGTTGAATTCAAAAAAAGACCAATTAAACTTACAATTAAAAATACAATAAACTCTTTTTGGACCATTTTTGTTTCAATTTCAAATGTCCAAGCTTTGTTCAGAAAATAAGAATTTGTAGCAGCTAATAAAAAGGAAATAGCATTTAAAGGAATAATTTTCAAGCCCTTCACGATTCCAGTTACTGCCGATAAGAAATTTAAAGTTCCAATGTCAATTAAGGTATTTAAAACTCCAACTTCAGCAAATTTTGCAAATTGAAAAATTAAAGGGAAAAAAGAACGAAAAACTGAAGCAATTTTTATTCCAAGTAGAAAAATTAAAGGGAAAATAAAAAGAGAAAGAAAGCTAAATTTTTTTAAAATCAAAAATTTTTCGAATTCCCTAATTTTGGGGTTCAAAATAATAAAAAGAAAAAAAATAGCAGATAAGAATCCACACAGTAAGGGAAAATAAACATCTTTTTTATTTTCAATTTTCATTTTTCTTTTTTGAAAACAACAAAAACAAACTTATTAAAATTAAGAAAACAAAAATTCCTGCAATTCCAAAGTTTTTTTCTAATATAATTCCTGTTTTTGTGGCAAAGAAAACCAAAATTGAACTTAAAATTACTCCAGCGCTTATTGCAAAAAATGCAACCTTAAAAGGGAGTCCTAATAAAAAGCTAATAATTGATCCGGCCCAAGCTCCAGTAAAGGGAAGAGGAATTCCTACAAATAAAGCTAACCCCAAAAGATTTTTAAAGCTTTTCGAGCCATATTTTTTTTGGAGCCTTGAGAAAAAGAAATCTGAGAAAGATTTCAAAAAAGAAACCCTTTGAAAAAGGGATGATTTTAGAAAATTCAAAAAAATAAAAATTAAAGGCACAACTAAAACATTTCCTAAACTTGACCAAAAGAAAGCTTCAGAATCCTTTAATTTGAAAAAGACTAAAGAAAAAGGCAGAGCGCCTCTTACTTCTGCAATTGGCAACATTGCCATCAAAAAAGTTGAGATCCTAGGATCCATATTTTGCTATTTTACCAAGTTAAAATGGACAAGTAAAGCCAAAGTTTATAAAATTAAATTGATGATTAAATTTTTTAATACCCTATCTAGAAAAATTGAGGTTTTTAATCCATTAAAAAATAAAAAAGTTGGGCTTTATACTTGCGGTCCTACAGTATATTGGTTTGCACATATTGGAAATTTAAGAACTTATATTTTTGAGGATGTATTAAAAAGAGTCTTGCTCTATAATGGCTACAAAGTAAAGCATGTGATGAATATCACTGATGTTGGACATTTAGTTTCTGATGAAGATGTAGGAGAAGATAAAATTTTATTGGCGGCAGAAAGAGAAAAAAAATCGGCAAAAGAAATTGCTAAATTTTATGAGAAAGCTTTCAAGAAAGATTTGAGAAGATTGAACATTTTAGAGCCCGATGTTTGGGTAAGAGCTACCGAAACCATTAAAGATCAGATTGAGTTTATAAAAATTTTAGAAAAAAAAGGTTTTACTTATTTAACCGAAGACGGAGTTTACTTTGATACCTCAAAATTGAAAAAATACGGAAGACTTTGGCCAAAGGGAATGAAAATTTTACCAGGAGCTAGAGTTGAAATTATTCCTGGAAAGAGAAATCCAACAGATTTTGCTCTTTGGAAGTTTGCAAAAAAAAGAAAAGAAATGGTTTGGAATTCTCCCTGGGGAAGAGGTTTCCCTGGTTGGCATACAGAGTGCGTTGTTATGGCAAAAAATTTTTTGGGAGTGCCATTTGACATTCATTGTGGAGGAATAGATCACATTTTGATTCATCATACTAATGAAATTGCCCAAGCAGAAGCTGCTTTTTCAAAAATTTTGGCAAACTATTGGTTACATGGTGAGTTTTTATTAGTTGAAGGAAAAAAGATGGCAAAATCTTTAGGAAATGTTTTTACTTTAAATGATTTGATACAAAAAGGATTCAATCCTCTCTCTTTCCGCTACTTTTGTCTTCAAGCTCATTATAGATCAAAACTAAATTTTACCTTCGAAGCTTTAAAAGCAAGCGAAAGCGCCCTAAAAAATCTTTATAGTTTAGTTTCTTTTTTAGCTTCACAAAAAAATAAAAAAATCAACCTCAAAAAAATACAAAAAGAAAAAGAAAGATTTTTAAAAATCGTTAACGAAGATTTGAATACTCCCCAGGCTTTAGCCTTAATGTGGGAAGTTTTGTTAAATAAATCTTTGAATGAAAATGAAAAATATTTAATTTTAACTGATTTTGATAGAATTTTTGGATTGAATTTAGATAAAATTCCAGCCTTGAAGATTCCGAAAAAGATTGAAAAAATGGTTTCAAAAAGGGAAAAGTTGAGAAAAGAAAAAAAATGGGAAGAAGCAGATAAGATTAGAGAGAAAATAAAAGAAGCAGGATTTATAATAGAAGATACAGAAAGTGGACCAAAAATTAGAAAAATTTTTTAGCCTTTTCTTTCAAACAAAAGTCATAAAATTCAAGAACTTTTTGCGCAATTTTTTCAAAAGAATATTCCTTGGCTTCTTTTAAAGCTATTTTTCCCATTTTTTTTCTCAACTTTTCGTTTTTAATTAATATTTCTAAAGCCTTTGCCAATTCAAAATAGTTTTTGTTTTTGACCAAAATACCTCCTTTTTTGTTTTTTAAAAATTCCTTGTAACCTTCGTTTGCAAAAGCTACAACCGGTTTTTGGCAAGCCATAGCTTCCAATAAAACAATTCCAAAGCTTTCACCAAAAGTTGAAGGCGCACAAAAGACATCAGCAGAGTTATAAAAACTTGCTAAATTTTCTTTTTTCTCTCCAAGAAAAATAACATTTTTTAATTTCCTTTTTCCCACAAATGATAAACACTTTTCTTTTTCTGGCCCATCCCCTACTATCAAGAGCCTTATTTTTTCAGGATATTTTTTTTCCAAAATTGCAAAGGCTTTTAACAAATACAAAAGCCCCTTTCTTTTTTCAATCCTTCCAACAAATAAAATTGTTACCTTTTTGTCTTTAAAAGAAAGGGCTGGTGGAATTTTAGGATTGAATTTTGAAATATCTATTCCATTTGGAATTACAATTTTTGGTTTTTTATATTCTTTGAAAAAATCTAAAGTTAATTTTGAAACACCAATAATTCCATCTATCCTTAATTGACAGATTTTGTTTAGAAAAGAAATAAAAATTGGAAAACTTCTCAAAAATTGACTTCCCTTGAGATTTGAGTGGAAAGTTAAAATATTTAAGGTTTTAAAAGAATAAGGAGAAAATAAAATTTGAGTTGTTCCAGGAAAGCTAAAATTATGAAAATGCAAAACATCAAACTTTTCTTTTTTTAGTACACTTTCAATTGAAAGAGGGTTAAAAGAAATATTTAAATCTGCTATTCCGCCACAAAATTCAATGGGAAAAGAGGTGCCCAATAAAATTATGTTTTTTTCATATTTTTCGCTTTGTTTTCTTCGAGGGACTATAATTTTTGTTTCGATATTCCGTTTTTGATATTCTTTTTCTAATCCTAAAATATGATTTTTAACACCACCTGGTCTTAAAAAAGAATGGGCAGAAATTAAAGCTACTTTCATAATTTTTGACACCATTTTTTTCCCTTGGTATTATTATAAACGATGACAGATAATTCTCAAATTGAAAAGCTACCTCCTCAGTCAATTGAAGCAGAGAAATCTCTTTTGGGATGTTTGATGCTCGATAAAGACGCAATTTTAAAGGTAATTGATTTTCTCTCCCCTCAAGATTTTTATAAAAGCGCACACCAAGAAATATATTTAGCTTGTCAAGAACTTTTTGCTAAAGGAGAACCAATTGATATTCTCTCCCTTTCAAATAGATTAAAAGAAAAAGGAAAATTAGAAGAAGTTGGTGGAATAAGTTATTTAACTGAATTAGTAAACAGTGTTCCTACTGCAAGCCACGTTTTCCATTATGCAAAAATTGTTCAAAAGAAGAGGATTTTGAGAGATTTAATTTCAGCTAGTCAAGAGATCGCACTTTTGGCTTATGATGAAAGTCAAGATCCTGAGAAAATTTTAGATGAGGCCGAAAAAAGAATTTTTAGTATAGCTCAAAAAGGAATTACTCAAAACTTTATTTCAGTAAAAGATACCTTAGAAGAAGCCTTTAATAGAATTGACCAACTCTCAAAACATGGAGGGGGTTTAAGGGGTATTCCAACAGGATTTTCAGATTTAGATAACATTTTAGCCGGTCTTCAAAAATCAGATATGATTATTTTAGCAGCCAGACCTACATTAGGAAAAAGTGCCTTTGCTACTTGCATTGCGGCAAACGCTGCAATCAAATACAAGGTACCTGTTGGCATTTTCTCTTTAGAAATGTCAAGAGATCAGATTGTAGATAGATTAATTTCTATGGTTTCTGGCGTGGATTTGTGGAGAATAAGAACAGGAAGATTGTCAGCTGAAGGAGAAGATAATGATTTTACTAGAATTAGAAATGCATTAAGTGTGCTCGCTGAGGCCCCAATTTATATTGATGATGGAGCTGCAACTAATATTTTACAAATGAAAGCAATGGCAAGAAGACTTCAGGCAGAAAAAGGTTTGGGGTTATTAATTATTGATTATCTTCAATTAATTCAACCCTTAAATCCCAAAGCCTCACCAGTGGAACAGGTTTCTGAGAATTCAAGAGCATTAAAAGCTTTGGCAAAAGAACTTAACATTCCAGTATTAGTTATTTCTCAACTTTCAAGAGCAGTAGAACAAAGATCACCTCAAATTCCAAGACTTGCAGATTTGAGACAGTCAGGATGTTTAGCAGGAGATACTCTTTTAACTAGAGCAGATACCGGAGAGAGAGTGAAAATAAAAGACTTAGTGGGAAAAAAAGATATTTTAATTTATACCCTTGATAAAGATTGGAAGTTGAGAGTTGGGAAAATTTCTAAAGTTTTTTGGAGCGGAAAAAAGAAGGTGTATTTATTAAAAACTCGAAGTGGATTTGAGATCAAAGCTTCAGCCAATCATCCTTTTAGAAAATTTGATGGTTGGTATCCCTTAGAAAAACTAAAAATTGGTGACAAAATTGCTACAGCTAAAAAACTCATTCCCTTTGCCCCTAAAAACGAACTTTCTGAAGATGAAATCATTCTCTTGGCCCATCTTTTAGGTGATGGTTGTGTAGTTGAGCATCAACCTATTCATTATACGAGTAGCAGTTTAAGAAATATTCAAATAGTTGCAAAAGCTGCAAAGAAATTGTTTAAAATAGAACCTCGACTCGTCCGCCAGGAAAACTGGTATCATCTTTATCTTCCATCCCCATACCATTTAGCACCAGGAAAACATCACCCGATTATAAATTGGTATGAAAAATTAGGATTGAAACCCGCTCATACATGGGAAAAGGTTATACCCGAAGCTGTTTTTACTCTCGATAAAAAGAAATTGGCTCTTTTTCTTTCTCATCTTTGGGCGACAGATGGAAATGTTAGCGAAAGAAAAATGAAAAAAAGAAAAGCATCTACCGCTTTATTTTACTCTACAACTAGTTTAAGAATGGCTCAAGATCTAAAAGAGCTTTTGTTAAGATTTGAAATTAGAAGTAGAATTTCTGAAAAGAAAAAAGTAGGTTATAAACCATGGTATATGGTTGAAATTCAGGGAAAAGAACATCAAATGAAATTTCTTAAAGAAATTGGAGTTTTTGGTCAAGAAAAGATTGTAACTAAATTGATAAAAAATCTTGAAAAAATTGTTCCAAATACCAATTTAGATGTAGTACCAAAAGAAGTTTGGTATTTAATCGATGAAATAAGAAGGAAAAAAGAATTAAGCTGGAAACAACTTTGCCAGAGTTTAGGAGTTGCTTTTGGAGGGAGGAATTCTTTATTCAAAAGAAATATCAGTTTCCAAAGATTAAAAATAATAGCTAATCATCTCTCTTCTCCAGAACTTTCAAATTTAGCTGAAGGGGATGTTTTTTGGGACGAAATTGTTTCAATCAAACCTTTAAAAGTTGAGGATGTTTATGATCTTACTATTCCAGGAACTCATAACTTTTTGGCTAATAATATTATTGTTCACAATTCGATTGAACAAGATGCGGATGTGGTTTTGTTTATTTATCGTGAAGATTATTATCGTCCAGAAACTTCAAGGAAAGGAATTGCCGATATTATCGTGGCTAAACACCGAAATGGTCCTGTGGGAAGAGTTGAATTATACTTTGATGAAAGAACTGTAAGTTTTAGAGATTTAGAAAAAGGTTTTTTTGAAGAATAAAAATGTACCCTCCTTCGATTCAAAAATTAATTAATTTTTTTTCTGAATTTCCTGGAGTAGGTCCAAGAACCGCTACTCGCTTTGTTTTTCATTTGTTAAAAAAGGAAAAATCAAAAATAAAAGAATTAGCTTTAGCTATTTTAGATCTAAAGAAAAAAATAAAATTTTGCGAATTTTGTTTCAAACCCTTTGAGCCGAAAGAAAGCCCAAATCAAATGCTTTGTGAAATTTGTTCAAATCCTCTTCGCGAGAAAAGTTTATTATGTGTTGTTGCAAATGAAATTGATTTAGAAGCGATAGAAAAAACAAAAAAATACAAAGGAAGGTATTTTATATTAGGAGGAACAATTCCAGCTTTAAAAAAAGCTGATTTTGAGAAATTAAGAATTAAGGAATTAGAAAAAAGGCTCAAACATAATCCAGAAATTGAAGAAATAATTTTAGCCTTTAATCCAAATACGGAAGGAGAAGCCACAACTTTATATTTGGAAAGAATTTTAAAACCTTATAATAAAAAAATTACAAAACTTGCTAAAGGATTGCCTATTGGAGGAGAAATTGAATACGCTGACGAAGAAACCCTTTCTTTCGCTATTTTGAAAAGAAGTTAAACGCTCTTTTTGTATTTTTGAGTTAAAGCAGTGCACTCCTTGACAAATTTTAAAAGATTTTTTATAATTAATATAGCTCTTTTACAAGAAAACCCCTTAAGTCCTACCCAAAAAAGTAGGCGCCTGACCGAAAGGCAGGCAGGGGGAAGGAGGTAAAAATGAGCAACTTGAAAGAAGAGTTTGAGAGGTATCTTAAGAAAAACGGATTTCAAATTAGCTCGTTTCTTCTTATACTTGAGGACACGGATTCTGGCTCTGGAATTTCGGTATTTAGTTTCATTAAGGCGTTATTATCCCAATATTCGATGGGGAAAATTATGGAACTAATTGGAGCTTTAGTAGTCTATCATTTTGCAGAGATCAGGCTAGAAAACAAGGACTTGAAAATTTTGTTGACGCAAGAAGGAAAAAATGCAGTAGCTAAACTCAAAAGCTTAATGGGCCACAAACCTGTAAAGTAAGAAAAGTTTTTGAGGACCTGAGCGGAGCTTGCTCAGGTCTTTTTATTAATAAAAAATTTTAGTTTATTCTATTTTTAAAATTTCCACTCTAGTAAATGGTTGGCGATGCCCTTTTTTTACTTTGTAGCGAGTTTTTCTTCTATATTTCAAAATAGTAATCTTTTTTTTCTTTCCTTGCTTTATTACTTTTCCTATTACTTTTACTCCTTCAACAAAAGGAGTTCCAATTTTTAACTCTCCCTCTTTCTCAACTAATAAAACTCGAGAAAACTCTACTTCTTCTCCTTCTTTTTTTTCAATTCTTTCAATATTTATTCTTTTTCCAGGCTCTACTAAATATTGTTTTCCTCCCGTTTCGATTACTGCTAACATCTTATTTTAATTTTGGTTTTTCTTCACCTTTTAATTTGATAATAGACGACCTAATTTGTGAAAGATATTGTTTGTATTCAGAATAAGCATTTGAAATCATTGTTGCCCCTCGATAAATCTTATTTTCTAAAATATTTTCCATTTCGTCAAGATTTTTTGAAATTGCTAACAAGTGATTTTGCAGATTTTCAATATCAATCGAAATTGCATATTGTAAATGGAGCCTATACATGTAGAGCAAAAGAGGCAGAACCATTGAATAAGGGATTAAAATAATATTATTTTCTCTAGCTTTCAAATGAGCTCTTTTACAAACACTAAATACTGAGTCAGGTAATGCAGCAATTGCTTGTGACCAAGTTAAATTTGGATCAATGTATTGTTTTACTTCTTTTATTCTTTCAATTACCTTTTCCTCAATTTCTTCAATGATTTCCTTTCTTTTTTCTTGGTCTTGTTCTTTTTCTAATTTTAGCAAAAGATGACCAGCTGGCCATTTTGAATCAATTGGCAATCTTTTGCCATTTGGCAAAATTAAAGCAAATTCCACTACTTTCCCCCCAACTTTAAAATTTGTTTCAATCATTTCAGGAGGTAATTTTTTAAAAGTTTCAGTTAAAATTTCTTCTCCCGAAAGACCCTTGGTAGAGGTTCCAGCGATTATATCATCTATTCTTTTTATTCTTTCTAAAAACTCTTTTTCTCTTTCTTTTCTAATCTCATCTCTTTTTCTTAATTCTTCTAATAGATCTCGAGTTAAAGATTTTAACTCTTCTCTTGTTTTTTCTAGTCCATTTTTCAAGTTATCCTGAAACTGGCTTCCAAGGGAAATTTTTTCCTTGATTTCTTGCAATCTTTCAGTGATTTTTGTGAAAAGATAAAAGAAAACCCCAGAAACAAAAAAAGTGAAAAGGAGAATTAAAGTTTCATTCATCACCTTATTTTAACCAAATTTGAGTTAAAATTTCAAATGTCAAAAAAATAAAATAAATCAAAACTAGAAAATAACCTTCCCTGGCAGTGATTTTTTTTCCTGTTTTAATAAAAACAAGAAAGAATAAAGCTGAAATTAAAAGAAAAATCCTTGCTATAAAAAATGGAGAGAGCTCAAGATTTTCAATTGGAGAAATTAACACAACAGACCCCAAAACTAAAGTTGCAGTTAAAATTACAGACCCCATTACATCTCCAACGATAAACCAGTCTTGAGATTTTCTGGCTGCTTGTAAAGTAAATGACAATTCAGGCAAGGCGTTTCCAAATCCAACTATTAATATTCCAATTATTCCTAAATCTAAATAAAAATATTTTGAAAAGAAAATTGCAGAGTTTACGATTTGTCTTCCAGCTAAATAAAGCAAAACCGCAGAAAAGATAAAAAATAACACATGTTTCAAAAAAGATTTTATGTTTTGAGAACCCACGTCTTTATCGTAAACTTTTTCGAATCTTTCTCTTTTTTGAAATAACCAACTAAGATAGAACAAAAAGGCGCTCAAAAGCAAAATTCCGTCAATTCTGTTTAAATTTCCATCTAAAGCAAGTAAAAGTGGTAAAACTGCGACTAAAATCGTAAAAATAGCGCTTCCTTGGACAGTTCTACTTGGCACAGAGAGACCAGCCTTAGAAATTATAGCTGAGAGACCAATAATTAATGTTAAAGAACAAATATTAGTTCCAACCACATCACCAAAAGCTAAAATTGAAACTTTATTTAAAGCAGAAATTACATCTACAACAAGATTTGGAATGGTTGTTGCTATGGCAATGGTGAAAAAGGAGACGACAAACTCTTTCCATTTTAAAAACCTTGAAATTTTCTTTAAACTTTCAATTAAAAAACTACTTGAAAAAAATAAAATTAAAAACGAAAAGATAAAAAGTAAAATATGTGCGATTAAATCCATTTTAAAAAATGAAGAATTTCAAGAATTACCCCAAAGACCAAAATTAAAAATAAAGGATAAATTAAAATTGATTTTGGTTTTATTTTTTTGTACATTGCCAAAATTAAAATTCCGTCAATTCCCAAAAGAATTGCTCCAACAAAAGAAATGACCAAAATAAATTCTTTAATACCAAGAAGATAAAAAAACAAAGGAACAAAACAAGTGAGGAAAAAAGAAAGATTTTTATTAAACCCTAGATCGTACCAAAAAACTTTTTTTAAAGTAAGACCTAAACTAATAAATGAAGTAAAAGTAGTTAAAACCCCAAAAAAAAGAGTTAATGAAACTATTCCATCTCCCAAAAAATATTTTAATCCAGAAAGCGCAGATTCTGTCGTATTTTTTCCACAGATTCCCAAGATTAAAAAAATAAAAAATAGATAAGCAAAAATTGGAATTAAAATGGCAACAGGAATTATTTTTAAAAGTGATTGTTTTTTATCCTTTAGCATTTCTTCTACTTCTGGAATTAATGCAGCTCCCCAAAGAGAAAAAAGAATGGGTCCATAAGGCAAAATAAAAGTTTTAAGAGTCGGAGCTTTTGTAATTAATAAATTTTCAATTTTAATTAAATGCCAACCCTTAAAGAAAATTAAAAAAAGAGAGAAAAAGAAAAGCAAAAGACCCCAAAATTCAATTTTAGCTACGACCTTTATTCCAAAAAAGATTAAGATGGCACCAACTAAAAAGTAAAAAAGAGTATAAATTAATTCATTTCCTCCAAAAATTGGAGAAAGTAAAGAGTTTAAAAATTCTCCCCCAACTATTAAATAAGCTAAAATTGCTCCTAATAATCCAAAAACAGTTGAAAAAATAGCAACTCTTTCTCCATTTTTTCCCAGATAAATTTTTGCAAAACCTGGAAATCTTTTATAATCTTCTGTTTTTAAAGCAATTTCTCCAAGCAATGAATGAATTAAAATTGCAACCATTCCTAACAAAAGAAAATATCCCAAAACAGTCCAAAACCCGCTTACCAATGTAATATAGGGTAGGGCAAAAATTCCCACCCCAATTATAGTTCCAGAAAGAGTTGCAATAGCTAAAATTGTTTCTTTCATTTTGTGCCGCCAACCGGATTTGAACCGGTGTTTTCAGCTTGAGAAGCTGATGTCCTAGGCCACTAGACGATGGCGGCGAAACACTCAAATTTTACAAAATTTTTTTAATTTCATCAACTATTTCTTTCATTTTCATTTCTCTTGAACCATCAACTAAAATCAAATCTCCTTCTTGAATTTTCTCTTTTAAAGTTGAGATTCCCTCTTTTATTGTATTAAAATGAAAAATCTTTTCTGAATCCATTCCCCTTTCAAACGCTTTTTGCGAAATAAATTTTGTTCTTTGGCCAAAAGTAAATAACAAATCTACATTTTTGACTATTCTTTCTCCAATTGCTTCATGAGCTTCAATTGTATATTTGCCAATTCCAATTATATCTCCCAAAACTGCTATTTTTCTTTTTGCCCAATTAATTTTTCCAAGAATCTCTATCGCTTCTATCATTGAAAAAATAGTTGCAGAATCTGTGTCATCAATAATCCAAGAATTTTTTATTCCCTCAATTAATTTCATTTTTCCTGGAATTGATGAGTAATTTTTTAAACTTTGGCAAATTTCAACCAAATTTAAACCCAAAATTGTTCCCACAGCTATAGCTGAAAGTCCTGAATAAATTTGCTCTTTACCAAATGTTCCCTCTATCCAAAAAGGAACAATGTTTCCTTTGTAGCTCACTTTAAAGTTTACTCCCCGATTCAATTTTACTTCCTCTGCTCTAAAATCACTTCCCTTTTGAAACCCAAAAGTAATTTCATTTAAGTTTGTTTCGTCTTTTATTTCTCTTACAGTTTCATCATCAAAATTCAAAACCAAATATCCAAAGTAAGGAATAGTCTTTGCTAACTTTTTAATTTCGTAAGTTTTTTCAATTTCACCAGCAAAAAAATCTTTATCAAATGGAATATCCCCAACATGAGTTATAACTAAAATTGGGAGCTGAGAATTTTTTATTAAAAAATTTAATCTCTTTATTTCCCTTTCTTTTTTTAGTTCGGAATCTAAAATTAGAACATCTTTACCAATTCTAAAGTGAGGGCTTAAAACACATTTTATTGCCTCTTTAGCGCAAACCCTTCCTTCTCCAGTAATAATTACTACTTTTGGTTTTTTAAATACTATTTGAAAATCTTTAAAAAAATTAAAAATTTCACTCATAGTCAGGTGGAATTTGATAGTAACTGATTAAATATTCAATTAGTTCTTTGGCGATTAGAGTTGTAGAAACTCCTGCAGCTTGGGCCCTGGGATTGTCTAATTTTACTAAAAAAATAAATTTTGGTTGAAAAGCAGGAATCCATCCAACAAAACTTTGCCAAGTTTTTTCTGAATAACCTTTCTTTTTAATTCCCAAACTTGAAAAAGGAATTTGAGAAGTTCCAGTTTTTCCTGCAATGAAATAACCTTGAATTTTAGCTCTTCTTCCATATCCTTCTTCTACTACCCTTTGACACATTTGACTTAGCACAAAAGAGGTATCCTTTGAAATTACTCTCTTTTCTTCAAAAGCTTTTCCCTCTTCTAACAACAAATGAGGTTTAACTAACATTCCTCCATTTGCAACAGCTGAAAGAGCTTTCATTACTTGAATTGGAGTTACCTCAATTCCTTGTCCAAAAGAAGCAGTTGCAAAATTGATTTCATAACCTTTTTTGAATTCCTTGTTTTCTGAGCAAATTTCAGGTAAATCAATTCCAGTTTTTTCAAAAATTCCAAAATTGGTTAAATATTTAAGAAAAAGTTCATGTCCAAGCTGTTTTTCTGCAAAAACAGCACCGGTATTAATTGACCACATTAAAACCTCTGTCATGTTTTTTTTACCCCAAACTCTATTTTCAAAATTTCTTATTGTCCATCCTCCAATTTTTACAAATCCCTCATCAATATAGGTTGTTTCAGGAGTAATTCTTTTCTCTTCCAAAGCTGCAGCCATTGTAATTATTTTAAAAATTGATCCAGGCTCAAAAGTTTTTTGAGTTGCTCCGTTTTTAAAGATTTCTAAATTTTCTTCTTCCCAGTATTTGTTTGGATCAAAGGTTGGAAAATTTGCTAAAGCCAATATTTCTCCATTTTTTGGATTCATTACAATTATTTGCCCCCCTTCAATTGCCAGCTTTTCTTTAGCTTCTTCCAAAAGTTTTTCTGCTTTAAATTGTAATCTGTAATCTAAAGTAAGGGTAATATCCTTTCCTTCTTTTAAAATATCATTGTAATATTGTTCTATTCCATACTGCCCCTCCCCTTCTTCATTTACAAACCCAACGACTTGAGCTGCTAATTTTTCATGAGGATAATATCTTATCTTTTCCTCTCCAATAAAAACTCCCTTAATGGGTAAGCTTCTTAGTTTAGTTACTTCTTCTTCGTTCAATTTCTTTTTTAGAACAAAGAAAGAACTATTTTTTTCTAGATTTTCTAAAATATAATTTTTTTCTAAATTTAAAATTTCGCTTAATTTTTCAACCGCTTCTTTGTTTTCTTTAACCTGTTTTGGATTTACCAAAACAAAAAATGAGGTAATGTTTGTTGCTAATTCTTCACCACCTCTAAAAAAAATTTTTCCTCTTTCTATAAATTTATCAGCAAAATTGGCACGAAGTCCTTCTGAAAGAGCTTGATACATTTCTCCATTTATAATCTGAAGATTAAACAATCTCCAAATAATGAAAATCAATAAAACTAAAAAAAGAAAATTGACAAAGATTACTCTTTCTTTCATTTCTCCGTAACCAAAACTTCGCTTGAAAGCTCTAAGTATTTTATTTTATTTGGACTAATTTTTACAAATCCCTCTTTCGAAAAATAATTCTCTAATTGAGAAAAAGAACTTATTTTACTAAAAGTTATTTCTAAAGTTTCAATTTCTTTCGAAAGTTTTTCAATTTCTACTTGATACTTTTGCTTGAAAGCACTTTCTTTCAATATCAAATAAACATTAATCAAGAGGAGAAAAAAGAGAGTTATAAAAAGTATAACTTGAAAAGCAAAGAACCTCTTAAGTGAAATTTTTGGAAATTTTGGTAAAGAAATTATTTTGAAAGAGAGTGATTGTACCTTCATATTTTTTCTCCAGCTCTTAATTTTGCTGATCTTGCGCTTGGGTTAAGTTTTATTTCAAGTTGAGAGGGAAAAATTGGCTTTTTTGTTAAAATTTTCATTTGTTTTCTCTTTTCACTTTCTTTAAAAAAATTTTTTACAATTTTATCCTCTAAAGAATGGAACGAAATTACCACCAATCTTCCTCCTTTTTCTAAAATTTCTAACGCTTGGGGTAGGGCTTTTTGAAGATTTTCTAACTCGGCATTCACAGCAATTCTTAGGGCTTGAAATGTCTTGGTAGCAAAATGAATTTTTCTTCTTTGATACCAAATGGGTGTTGCTTTCTTTATGATTTCAACTAACTGAAATGTTGTTTCAATAGGTTTCCTTTTTCTCTCTTTTACAATCTCTTTTGCAATTTTTTTTGCAAATCTTTCTTCTCCATATTTTCTTAAAATTTCGCAAATTTCTTTTTCTGAAAGCTCATTAACTAAATCTTTGGCAGTCTTCCCTTTTTGAGAGTAACTCATAATTAATGGTTCGTTCTTCAAAAAAGTAAAACCTCTTTTTGATTCTTTTAGATGCCAGCTTGAAAGTCCCAAGTCAAACAAAATTCCAGAAACTTTTTCGAATTTTTCTTTTTCAACAATTTCTTTCAAATTCGAATAAGAGTCGCAAACTAAGATTAATCTCTTCAATTCTTTAAATCTTTCCTTACAAATTTCAAACAATTTTTTATCTATTTCAATCCCCAAAACTTTCCCCTTTGGTCCATTTCTTTTTAAAATCTCTATTGTGTGTCCCCCCTCTCCAAAGGTACAGTCTATAAAATTTTCATTTGATTTTGGATCTAAATATTCAATTACTTCATTTTTTAAAACTGAAAGGTGCATTTTTTAAATTCCTAATTCTTTTAATTTTTCTGCGATATCTTTTGTAATTTCTTCGGTTTTCTTTTTATATTCCTTCCATCTTTCTTCGTCCCAAATTTCAATTCGATTTGAAAGACCTAAAATTGCCACATTTTTTTTCAAAAAAGCATATGATTTAAGATAATCTGGAATCAAAATTCTTCCCAACTTATCGAAAGTGACATCCACCGCTCCAGAAAGAACAATTCTTACAAAACTTCTTGCTTCACTTGTGGAGGTTGGAAGATTTTCTAATTTTTTTGCCAACTTTTTCCACTCATTTAATGGATACAACACCAAACAATTATCTATTCCTCTTGTTAAAACAGCCTTTTTTCCCAAAGCTTTTCTAAATTTTGCTGGAATTGCGAGTCGTTTTTTTTCGTCTATTGAATAAACATATTCTCCTATAAACATGATTTTCCACAAAAGATGATTATTATCCCAAAGTTTTCCACAATTTCCCACTCAATTCCAAGATATCTTTTTTAAATTTAAAAGTCAATAGAAAAAAATGATCCTCAAAATTTAATAGAAAAAAGCGATTTTTTCCACAAATAATCCACAGTCAAATAAAAAAAAGCCACAAAAAGTGGCAAGTTTTTTAAAAGATATTTTTTATTTCTTAATTATTGAAAAAGTAGTTGGATCAATTTCAATTCTTTCTCCTCTTTTAATCTCTTTTCTTAATATTGCCTCAGCTAAAAGATTGCTAATTTTGTTTTCAATTACTCTTTCCATTTGCCTTGCTCCAAATTCAGGGGTATAAGAAAGTTCAACTATCTTTTCTTTTAACTTCTGAGTGATGATGAATTCAATTTCTTTTGCTTTTAATTGTTTTTGAATTTTCTTTAATAAAAGTTCGGCAATATCTAAAAGATTTTCTTTTGTTAAGGGTTTGTATAAAACAACTGCATCAAATCTATTTAATAACTCTGGTCTGAAAATTCCTTCTTCGACAAAATAATTAATTAACTCTTCTTTTACTTTTGCCCAATCTCTTTTTTCTTTCGCCGCCTTAAAAATAGTTTGATAACCGGCATTAGAAGTACAAATTATGATTGTGTTTTTAAAATCTACTTTTCTTCCCAACCCATCTGTTAAATGCCCTTCATCAAATACTTGCAAGAACAAATTTAGAATTTGGGGATGAGCTTTTTCAAATTCATCCAATAAAACTAAAGAAAATGGTCTTTCCCTTACTGGTGTTGTTAAAATCCCTTCTTCTCCAGCAGAGCCTAATAATCGAGGTATATCTTGAACATTTTGGAATTCTGACATATCCAATCTAATCATTCTTTTTTCAGAACCAAAATAGATTTCAGCTAAAGCTTTAGCAGTTTCAGTTTTTCCCACCCCTGTTGGTCCCAAAAAAAGGAAAGCTCCAATTGGCCCCTTCCTTACTCTAATTTCTGTCCTAGCTCTTCTTAGAGCTGCGGAAATTTCTTTTATTGCATCCTCTTGATCAACAACTCTTTCATGTAAAAGTTTTTCTAAATTTAAAAGTTTTTCTCTTTCTCCTGCTTCAATTTCTCCTACTGGAATTTCGGTTCTTTCTGAAACAACTTTGGCAACATGTCTTGGCAAAATTAGCTTTTCTCTTTTTTGGAGAGAATGGACAACAACCTCTTCTAACAAATCTAGTGCCTTTTCTGGAAAGGGAATAGCTGGAAGGTATTTTTCGCAATAATAAAAGACATCTCTTAAAGCTGGATAGGAAATTAGAATTTTGTATTTTGTTTCAAGTTTTAAAGCAAATTTTTGTAAAAGTTTCATTGTTTCTTCTCTTGTAATTTCAGAAACTTCAATTTTTTCAAAAAATGACAAAATTGACGGGTGCTGTTCTATATTTTTGTGAAGTCCTTCATAGGTTGTAATTGCAATCAATCTAAAATCGGGGCGAGAAATGAAAGGAGCTAAAATTCCAGTAATGTCGATTGCTCCAGGTCTTACAATTTTTCCCTCCACATAATTGTGGAATTCATCAATTACCAAAATTACATTTTTTGCCAAAATTACTTCTCTGAAAATCGTATCCAAAGTTGATTCTACAGTTTCAATGCTTTCTAATTGCGAAAGTAAAGCTTGCATATTCAATTGAACTATTCGATGATAATTTACCTCCGGCAAGCTTTGCCCAAAAAAGCTTTTTTCTGCTAAAGCATAAATCATACTTTTTCTTCCAGTCCCAGCTTCCCCCACTATTAAAGGATCATTACAAGCTTCTCTTCTAGCTAAAATTCTTTCCATTTGTTCAATTTCCTTTTCATGCCCAATAATTGTTGGATAGCCCATTTTTTGAACCTCTTTTGTTATGTCTATTGAAAATTTATCTAAAGTAATAGTGTATCCTGCGCTAAATTCTTTACCAATTGACCCAAATTTTACTAAGTTCTTCCATTCCCACCACTCTCTTTTTTCTCTATCTTCTCTTTCTAATTCCTCAAGCCACCAAACTAAATTTCCAACATCCTCCAATTTTAAGTTGCTTTCGATTAAGATTTGTTTGAAAACTGGATCGTTTTCAGCCACTGATAAAAGCAAATCTCCAATTTCTATTTTTTGATGTTTTTTTTCGATTGCAATTTTTAAAGCATCTGAAATTGTTTTTTGAAAATTTGGAGGCAATATTTCAGTTTTGAAATAATTCTCCAAAATCTTTTTAATTTGTTTTTTGTCAAGAAGGAGTCTTAAAAATACAAAATTTAATTTTTGAGGAAAATCCAAAAGACAATAAAACAAAGTTGAAGAATTGAAAGGTATATTTTTTCGTCTTGAAAAATTTGAAGCCAAAATTATTACTTTCGCAGCCTCAAAGGATAAAAATTCAGCTAAGTTGTGTTGTCCAGAAACTTGTAAAATATCTTTAACTTCAATTTTTGGAGGTAAATTTTTTAAATAATTAAAAAAATTGTCTAAGATCAAAAACAAAAACCAGATTGAAATGAAAATCAAAGAAAGTCCGAGAGTTTTGATTTCTAACCCCTTTGGCAAAAATTGAATTTTTGATTTTAATTCAGGAGGAGAAAAAGAAAGAAAATAAATGAAAAACGAGATTACCAGAAAGAGAAAAAAAAGATTAAAAAGAATTTTTTTTAAAGTAGGGGTAAGCTTGAAAATTGGCAATTTTTCTAATTGAACAACTTCAAAAGTTGTTGTTTCTTTTATGTTAAAATAAAAGTTTGAAGCCATAAAAAAAAGTTATAATGGAAATTAATGGCAAAAACAACCAAAAGATTAAAACCGTTGGTGCTAAAATTAAAACGAAAATTTCAAACAGAAGACCAAATAAAATTACAAAAGTTCTTATAAAAGCACCAAGAGTTCTTGAAATTAAATTTGAAAAGCGAACCTCAAAAAACTGCCAAATGTCTATTCCTCTTGAAGTATAAACCCAGCGGTAACCATGCCAATGGGAAAAATAGGTTTTTAAAAGTAAAGTGATAGAAAAAAAATAATTTCCAAATTTTAGAAGATTTTTGAAAATCAAAAGAATTTTCTTTGGAATTTTAATAAAATACCAATCGTAAAACAAAAGCAAAAGGGATTTTCTTTTTACAGTTTCTAAAAATTCCATACTTTAATTATACCATTATCTTTCCACCATTAAAAATCTGAATTTTTTAAATTGGTCGCGAAAAAATCTAAATTTTTTGAATTTTAATTTACTTAAAATTTTTTCAATCTCCTCTTTTTGTAATGGATCAAATTCCATAAAGAGAAGCCCCTCCTTTTTTATATGATCTCTTGCTTCAGTTAAAAATCTCCTAATCCAAAAAAGCCCATCTTTGCCACCAAAAATTGCTCTTTTTGGTTCATAAAGCAAAACCGATTTTTGGACTTCATTTATTCTTTCTTTTGCTACATATGGAGGATTAGCAAAAATAAAATCATATTTTTTGTTTTTGATTTTTTCAAATAAATTTGAAAGAAAAATCTTGTACCTTTTTTTTGGAATTTTATTTAACTTTAAGTTTATTTTAATTTGCTCTATTGCTTTTTTGTCTATATCAACAAAGTCAACAACACTATTTTCAATATTTTTTAAAATGGCAATTCCAATACACCCAGAACCCGAAAAGATATCTAAAAATTTTGGCTTTTTCAATTTACAACTTGCAATCTTCAATCTGCAATCTTTTATAGCTTTTTTTACCCAGAATTTCGTCTCCTCTCTTGGAATAAAGACTCTCTTTCTTAAATCAATTTTGCAACCTAAAAATTTAACTTCTCCCCTTTTGTATTCTTTTGGGAGCTTCTCTTTTAAAATCATTTTTTAATTAACTTTATTCCTATTTGAGAAATTTGACTTCCACCAAAAATGAAAATTCCAGCTAAAATCGATTGAGAAATTAAATTTAAAAGCTTAAAGAAAGTATCGATTGGCAATATTTCTTTTAACTCTTCTTCAATCATTTTTCTAACTTCATCTTTGCTTGTGGGGAATTTAGCTTTTGTTGAGGGTTCTGTTTTTTTAGCTTCAACTTTAAAAATTTCAGGAATTTTTTCTTTTCCAGTGAAGATGTTATAGGAAAAATATAGGGTCGAAAATATCATTATTAATCCAATAATTAGCAATATCCAACCAAAAATTTTTGTAGCCATAAGGTTTTAAATTTTTTAGCGACCTTTTAGTTCGTTCAAAATGTATTCAGGGATTGGAGTTTTTCCTATAGGACTTTTTCCAGGATATTTCCAGACACTAATTATTTTTAATTTTTGATTTTCAATTTCATACATTACCCAAATCTCTTTTGGAGATTTTTTTGTTCCAGCAGTTTGCATTACAGCGATTGTTCCAGGAGCTATTCCCTCCTCTTTTCTTTCAGGTTTTTTTAAAACTCGCAAAACTCTTTTTTCTGAAAGCTGATATTGCTGTAATTTTTCTTTTGAATGTTTTGTCCACAAAATTTGATTCTGAGAAATTATAAGCTCCATTTTAGTCAAAAAGGTTAGAAATTAAATATCGATATTTTAGTCTATCCTTTCCCTTCCACACTTTATGAATTTTTTTGATCCACTCTTTTTTCCAAAAAGAAGGTTCAGGCAAAAATAAAAAACCATCTTTATATCCCAAGTATCGTGTTTTAAATTTTGAATGTAAAAACGCTAAAATTGCACAATAAAATGCCATTTTTTCATCTTCATTTTTAAAGCTAATCTTTTTTTCTTTTAAAATTTCTTCAATCTTTTTGAGGTTTAAAATTTTTTCTAAAAAAGTGGGGAAAACCTCAATTAAATTTGTGTCTAAAACAAAACCTCTTTTTTCTAATTTTCTTTTTAATTCAAAAGCAAAATCACAAAGTTGAGGCATTAAAGCAGGAGGAATAGGATTAATTTTATTTTGCCGAAATATTTTTTGTGACAAAAATTTTTCAAAAAGTCTCATTTTTCCCTTACCCCTTCCTTTAGTTAAGGGTGCATCAATTGCAATTACTTTTATTGATTTTAAGTAAGGGGAGATTTTTTTAAGCAACTCTTTCCCAAAAATTTTATCTTTAAAATAGATTTTTATCCCATCATCTTCTTTTAGAATACAAATTCCGGTTGTTTTGTTTTCTCTACCCCCCAGATCAATTCCCAAAAATAAATTCTCTTTCATTTTACTCCAGGAGAGGAAACAATTAGATAGTAACTCTCTTTAATAGGATCTTCCTTGTCTAAAATTGGTTCTATTGCTCTCGATACTTTTGCACAATCTTCAACGCTTACCCCTCCCTTTTTATCAATTGTAATCACCAATTCTGTTTTCTTTCCTTTTTTTTGAATTTCAAAAGATACAAGCGAATATCCCATTTTTTCTATCTTTTTTTTGATTAATTTTTCAACTTTTTCCATCAAACAAATTATACCATTAAATTTTACCTTTTTCTATATCTTTTCTAAGCTTTTCAACAAAAGTGTTGAAATGAAAAAGATTATGAAAAGTTAAAAGCTTTTTTGCGGTCATTTCTTCCGCTCTAACCAAATGCGCTAGATAATTTCTTCTATAATTTTGGCAAACAAAACAAGCACATTTTTTATCAATTGGATTTTTATCTCTTAAAAATTCACTCTTTTTTAAATTTAATTTTTGGTTTTCAGAAAAAGCTATTCCATGACGCGCATAATGAGTGGGAACTGTACAGTCAAAAAGATCAATTCCATACTTTACAATCTCTTTTATATCTTCCAAATAGCCAATCCCTAAAAGATGGCGAGGTTTTTTTTCGTTCAAATTTGGTATTACCCAACCTAAAATTTCAAATAATTGCTTTTTACTTTTTCCTAAATCACCCCCAATCCCGAACCCATCAAAATCTAAAGAATTTATAAACCTTGCACTCTCTATTCTTAATCTTTTAAAATGAGATCCTTGGACGATTCCAAAAAGAGCCTGATTTTTACTTCTTTCTTTCAAACAAATTTTTGCCCAATAGTGGGTTCTTTCTAAAGCTTCTTTAGCATAATCAAAAGTAGCCAAAGGGGGCGTACATTCGTCAAAGGAAAAAATAATATCTGCGCCCAAATTTTTTTGAATTTCCATTGACTCTTTTGGTCCCAAAAATAATTCTCTTCCATCTAAAGGGGATTTGAAAAAGACACCATCTTTTGTAATTTTCAAAAACCTTGGACTATCCCCTACCCTTATTTTTTCACTCTTTTCTTCTGGAAAGGTTTTTAAAACTTTTCCTATTTTAAAATCAAATCCAAATCCCAAAGAAAAAACTTGATATCCTCCAGAATCTGTCATTAAAGGTTTTTTCCAATTCATAAATTTGTGCAATCCTCCAGCTTCTTTGATAATTTTTTCTCCAGGTTTCAAATGCAAATGAAAAGTATTGCAAATTAAAATTTGGGTTTTCGTTTCTTCCACCTCTCTGCTTTCTAAAGTTTTAACTACTGCCTGAGTAGCTACTGGCACTAAACAAGGCGTTATTACTTCTCCGTGTTTTGTTTTAATTAAGCCTATTCTTGCAAGACTTTTCTTTGATTTTTTTAAAATTTTAAACTCAAACATTAATTAAAATATACCAGATTTGATATAATTTAAAATATGCCGGCAAATTTGCCCCCTCAATTTTTTGAAATTCAAAAGAAATTGAATGAAGCTTCTTCGATTGAAGAAAAAATTCAAATTTATGAAGAGTTATTAAGAATTGTACCAAAACACAAAGGAACAGAAAGAATTCAGGAGGATTTAAAAAGAAAAATAGCTAGATTAAGGAAAGCAGAAAAGAAAAAGCCAAAGCACACCCAATTATTTTCGATTAAAAAAGAAGGAGCGGGACAAATTGTAATCGTTGGTCCTCCAAATTCTGGAAAGTCAAGTTTACTAAATGTCTTGACCCAAGCTAATGTAAAGGTTGCTCCTTACCCCTTTACTACTCAAGTTCCTCAACCTGGAATGGTACCTTATGAAAATTTGCTTTTTCAGTTAATAGATATGCCCCCAATAACGAAAGATTTTCTTTTGGGATGGCAAAAAGAATTAATGAAGAATGCAGATTTATTGTTAATTTTGCTGGACCTTTCAAGTGAAAATTTTTTTGAAGACTTAAATTTCTTTCAAAATAAAATTTTAGAATTGAATTTAACAAACAAAAAAATTATTTGGGTTGGAAACAAAATTGATTTGGAAGAGGGAAAGAAAAATTTTGAAAAAATAAAAGAGAAATTTAAAATTTCACCAATTTCTGTACTAAAGAAAATCGGTTTGGAAGATTTAAAGAAAGAGATTTTTGAAAAAATGGAGATAGTAAGAGTTTATCCCAAACCTAAAAATAAAGAGCCAAATTTTACCCAACCTCTTGTTGTAAAAAAAGGAACTAAATTAATTGATTTGGCAAAAGAAATTCATCAAAATCTTTTTGAGAATTTTAAATTTGCAAAGTTATTCAAAAAAGATTCAAAAAAGCCAAAAATTGTGGGAAAAGAATATGTTTTGGAAGACGAAGATATTGTTGAAATTCACACTTAAATTGACAAAATGTTTAAAAATTTATAAAGTAAAAAGAAAGGAGGGGAAATGAGGGAAATAAGAATTTTTAGAGAATGGAATGAGTCTAAGGAGTCTAGAGAGGGAAAACTTGAAATTCATGTGACCGATAGATCCGACTCCCCGTCTCTAAGGGTAGTATACTTTGAAGGCTTGGTTTTGTCATTCAAAAAGGGAGAAAATGGTTATTCTTTGGTAGGCAAGGGTTATGCAGAGAAACAACAATTGGTGGATTCGAAAATAAAAATTGAAAAAAGTGAAGAAAGTTTCATTAAAGAAATTTTGGAAATAGTTGACAGATACTTTCCCTACAATCCCCCACAACTCCAACTTTCGCTCTTTTGAAGGCGGTCTTTTTGGGCCGCCTTATTCTTTTTTGAGAGAATTTTTTAATTTCAATTGGAGAATTTTTGCCTGAAGTATTTTTTGAGCTTTATATTCTTGAAAGCTTCTTTTTCTTTCATCTACCCACTTTTCAAACTGGATTATTTTTGATTTAAATAACCAAACTACTGTCAAAGCCAAAATCAAGGGCAAGATAAAGGAATCAAAGAGAATGTTGTTTGTTAATCCAGTGGGAATTCCAGTTACAGCTCCAGCCACTGCCGTTTTAGAGACAATAATTTCAGCTTCATCTGAAAGAGAAGTTTGAGAAGTTGAGACTATCGCTTTATTTTTTAATTTGGTTTGACCAAAAGGAAAATTTTCTCTTGAAGCTACATCCGCTTTAAAAGTAATAAGTTTTGTTTCATTGGGCGCCAAATTTTCAATATTTAGACCTGTTAAAATGTCTCCTGCAACTGAAACATTGTTTATTTTCAAGTCTCCCCTATAAATTATTTTTTCTGGCAAAATATCTTTGACTAAAAGATTTGAAATAGAATTTTCCCCAGCTTTAACTGAGATTGCAAAAACTAAAACCTCTCCAGGTTCAGCAATAATTGATTTTTCAAATCCAGTTCCTTTTGAAAGATTTCGAACAGTTTTGCTAATTGTAAAAACTCCGACAACAGAAACATTAACAGTAACAGAATCTGAAGCACTACCTCCTGGTCCATAGCAAGTAAGAGTAAAGACCTTAGTAGAAGTGACATTTGAAATTGTTTCAGTTCCAGAAATTGATTTTGTACCTGACCAATTTCCAGATGCTGTACAATAATTTGCATTAGTTGAAGTCCAACTCAAAGTGATTGAGGACTCAGAAGGTACTGTAATTAAGTCGTCTTTTCCATTCACTTTTAAATCAACAGAGGGTGGTAAATAAGTTGGAGGTTGATAGCAGCTGTAAACATTGATTGGAACAGAGGTTTCTCTAACCATTCCTCCACCTTCTACTCTTACTTTGGCAAAGAAAGTTCCGGTATTTGAATAAGAACAAAGATTTGAAGCTGTAAATGAATTTTGAGAAGTAGTTTGAATTAATTCAAATGAACCATCTGAAGTGCAGTCAAAATAATAAGTTAAATTGCCAGAAAAATCTCTTGAAACATTAGCAGTTAAAGAAACATAATTTAATGGCACACACCCTGAAGAAGGATTAGCAGAAAGAGAAACTGAGAAAGAAGGAGAAGAAACATAAACTACAACATTATCTGAAACAGTTCCTCCAGGACCAGAACAAGTAATGGTATAAGTCTTTTGAGACAAAATTCCAGAAATTGTTTCTGTTCCTGAAGTTGGTTTTGAGCCTGACCAATCACCAGAAGCCTGGCAAGAAGTTACATTGTTTGAAGTCCAAGTTAAAGTAACAGAGCCATTATAAGGAATTGTTATTGGACCATCTGATCCATTGGCTTTCAAGTCAACTACAGGATAAGGTGAAGAAACTAAAATTGTAGCTTGAGCCCAAGTAGGAGGCGCAGCTCCTCTTTCAACATAAACCTTTGCATTATAAGTTCCTCCACTTGGATAATTGCAAGCGTCAACAACGGTTAATGGATTTGTTGTAGTGGTTAAAAATTCGTATTCAAAAGTTCCATCTGAGGTGCAATCAAATTTGTAATTTATTGGACCAATAGCTGTTCCAGAAACTGTGGCTTTCAAATCTACTCCAGTTAGTGGTGCAGTTCCTGTAGCAGGAATGGCTTCTAAAGTTACAAAGAGAGTTTGGGCTTTAACTAAAATTTGCATTGAATCTGAAGCTTGAGCTCCTTTTGAATCTGTAACAGTTAAGACGCAAAGAATTTGAGTATCGCTATCTACAGCTGGTGCTGTAAATGTTGGCTGGGCAATGTTTGGATTAGAGAGGGTTCCGCCAGAACAATTCCAAGAAAAAGTAATTGGATCTGAATCAGGATCAAAACCTGACCCTTCCAAAACTATACTTTGAGTTTCCAAAACTTCTTTGTCAGGACCTGCATTAGCTATTGGTGGTCGGTTGCAATCTCGCCAAGTAACAGAAATTGAAGGCGGGGTTGTAGAAACTATTTCTTGTGAACCATCTGGCTTTTTGCCATAAACTTTTCCTGAAAAAGTATAGGTTCCAGGAGCATCTTTTTTAATTTGCCAAGTTTTACTACAAGAGGTTTGAAATCCGCAAGATTGACATTCGTCATTTAAACAAACTTTTTCTACTCCCTGGAGATCTTGAGCTGAAATTGTAAAGGTAACATATTGACCAATACAAGGTTCGGTTGAAGAAGCAACAGTTAATGTACCTCTTGCTGGATCGTTTGGCTCACATCTTGAATCTTGAACACATCTTGTCTCAGATTCTCTATCACAACCTGAGGGAGTACAAGATCTTGTTCTTTCTTGCCACATTTGATTTTGAGCACATCCTCCTTGACCACAACCTCTGTCTTGCCATTCTGACCAATTTGTGCATTGACAAGTTATACATCTTGGATCGTTTGAGTAAGTTTTGAATTTGCAAGATCCACAATCACAATAGTAATCATAATAAGTTGTTCCTTGGCATCCATCTTTTGAATCGCAATTTTCTATGTTAATCCAATTTGATCTTTGATAACAGGCATTATTTGAGCACCCTCTTTCAATTTTTTCTCTCTGAACCCAATTTCCAGAACATCTATAATTATCTGTCCAAGAATCAGTTCCACAATCTTCAACAGTTCTCCATTCTGGATTTGCATAACACTGGGCATTTGAACAACCTCTTTCTATCCATTTTCTTTGAAGATATCTTGAACTTGAGCACTGATATTCATTTGTCCATCCTGAAGTTCCACAATCTTGAATTGTTGTCCAAGAAGACCATTCTAAACAAGAATCGGAATCGTAATTTCCACAAGTTCTTTGCTGGACATAGTTTCCAGAGCATATTTTTTCTATTTGACCTGAATATAAACATTCATCTTGACAAGAAACAACACATTGTCCATTTTGACAAATTTTTCCCTCTAGAGAACAATCTTTAATATTTTCCCATTGACGATATTGATAACAAGCATTATTTGAGCACCCTCTCTTTATTTTTTCTCTCTGAACCCAATTTCCAGAACATCTGTAATTATCGGTCCAAGTATCAGTTCCACAATCTTGAACTTGTCTCCATTCAGCGTGAGTATAGCATTGGGCATTAGAGCAACCTCTCTCTACATACTCTCTTTCCAAATACCTAGAGCTTGAACATCTATAATTTGAAGTCCAGCCACTTTCTCCACAATAAGTTTCATTTTGCCAACTTGACCATTCCAAGCAAGGATCAGAATCGTAGTTGCCGCAGGTTCTCTTTTGAACATAATTTCCAAAGCATCTTCTTTCTGTTTGGCTTAAATATGAGCATTCATTTTGACAAGAAATAACACATTGACCTGATTGGCAAATTTTACCTTGAGCTGAACAATTTTCCCAATTTCTCCATTCTTCATTTGCAAAACACTGATTATTGGAGCATCCTCTATTGATATATTTTCTCTGAACCCAATTTCCATAACATCTATATTCATTTGTCCAAGTATCAGTTCCACAATCTTGAATTGTTGTCCAAGATGACCACTCTA